>JBDSJC010000227.1:0-4477 GCA_039917655.1 Tepidiformaceae bacterium | reverse complement strand
TGATGTAGTCCGCATGGCCCGGGCAGTCAACGTGGGCGTAGTGACGCTTCTCCGTCTCGTACTCCACGTGGGCAATGGCGATCGTGATCCCGCGCGCGCGCTCTTCCGGGGCGTTGTCGATCGAATCAAACGCCCGGAACTGCGAACCGCCTCTGAGCGCCAGGACTTTCGTGATCGCCGCCGTCAACGTCGTCTTGCCGTGGTCCACGTGACCAATCGTGCCGACGTTTACGTGCGGCTTCGTCCGTTCAAATTTCGCCTTCGCCATGGGTACTGCCCTCCGGGCTGGTGTGGCCGGGGCGTCCGAACGACGTTCCCCGTTGTGGGTTTCCTGGAGCCCTCATCCAGATTTGAACTGGAGACCTCGTTCTTACCAAGAACGCGCTCTACCAACTGAGCTATGAGGGCAGTGCGGCCATTGGCTGTTGGCTCGAAGCCAACGGGCCTGCGCCGGGACATCGACCCTCCAGCGAACCGGGAGCCGCGTTAGTGGTTCTGTACTGACAAGCCAACGGCCAATGGCCAATGGCTAACAGCCGTTCGTGGTGGAGAGAGCAGGATTCGAACCTGCGAAGCGCGTAGCGCGGCAGATTTACAGTCTGCTGCCATTAACCACTCGGCCATCTCTCCGCGGCCTGAGACGCTTCTGCGCTGGAGCCCGAGAGGGGATTCGAACCCCTAACCTACTGTTTACAAAACAGTTGCGCTGCCATTGCGCCACCCGGGCCAGGTCCGTATCCCAAGGAATCCAACACAAAAACGATCCGCCAAAGCGGATCACTTCAAAGTATTGTACACCCCTTCGACACAGGCAAGGAGGGCTCTGGCCGGGCCGGCGCCAGGCCGCTTGACGGGCGTGATAGTCTCGGGCGACCGAGATAGTTCTTCACCACGCTGACGTGGGAAAGGAAGCCCAAGATGGCGGAAGCCACGGAGCCTGATCGGTCCTGGTCAGAACTGAGCAGCCTGAGCGACGACGAGTGCGAACGCAAGATCGCCGAACGGTGCAGGCGTGTCGCTCAGCTGCCCCCGGAGGAGCGCCAGGCGGAGCTGCACCGCATGATCCTCGCCGAGTACGACCTTGATGAGCCGCGGCTCATGAACTTCACCCGCTGCCGCCTCCATGCCTGGCTGGCCATCCCCCTCGACCAAGCGAATACTCTCGCCCGCGGATACGACGCGATCTTCGACCAGCTCTCCGGCAACACCGCCATGCGACGGACGATGGTCGTCCAGACCGTGGTGCGCGATTTCGCGCCCGAGCAAATCGAAGTGCTCCACGGGATCATTCCCACCACCACCGCCGCCATCCCGGCCCTGCACCCTCCCGAGATGGTCGCCGTCCCGGCAGCCGCGCCCGCCCCGGCGGAGAAGAAGAAGTCGTCCTGGCGTTTCTGGGAGCGCTAGCTTCAGCAAACAGGGCACTCAGGAAGTCCCCGCTTCGCACACCCCTTAATCTCCGCCCGGCTGGAGGAAGCGAGTTAAGACCCCCTACTCCAACACCAATTCCCCCTCGAGCAGTCCCATCACCACGTCGTCCATGTAACGGCCGTATTTGAAGACGCACTGGCGGAGCAATCCTTCTTCCTGAAAGCCTACCTTTTGGTACGAGCGGCGGGCGCGGCCGTTCTCGGCGAAGACGTGCAGCTCGATGCGGTGCAGGTTCATCATGTCGAAACCGAAGCGGCAGAGCGTGCGCATCGCGTCGGTGCCGTAGCCCCCATCCCAGCGCGACTTGTCGCCGATCGTAATCGCCACTTCGCCGCTGCGGCACTCTGGCCGCTCGGCCCCGATCCAGACCTCACCAATCAGCTTGCCGTCGTCCAGCGCATCGACCGCAAAGGTGGACGAGCTGTACTTGGTGGTCGAGGCATCCTCGCCAGAGCGCCGGATCTGGGCGCGAGACCGCGGATAGCGCGTTCCGTGGAACTCCTGGACCTCAGGGTCGTTCACCCAGGCGAACACGATCGGGTCGTCTTCGGGTTCGAAGGCGCGCAGGCGGACGAGCTTGCCCTGTAGTGGATTCATGAATGCTTCCCCTCCAGCGCGTCAGCGTACACGAGCACCCACATGGGTTCGATGCCGCGGACCATTGACACTTCGGCATGGCCAGTGCCAGAGTTCGCGGATTCCCAAAAAGGAGTCCCAGATGACGCTCGCAAGCACCTCGCTGCCACAGGCGCCCGAAGAACTCTCGGCCAGCTGGCTGACCACCACGCTGCGCGAGGGCGGATACCTCAAAGAGGCCAGCGTGATTGGCTTCACGACGGAGATCGTGGGCCAGGGCGTTGGGTTCGTCGGGCTGCTGGCGAGGGTGGTTCTACGGTACGACCGGGTAGAGCCGGGGGCTCCCACAACGCTGGTCGCGAAGTTTCCTTCGCCCAACGAAGCGTCTCGACAGCTCGCCACACTGTTTGGGCTGTACGAACGCGAGGTGCGCTTCTACAGCGAATTGAAGCCAGACGTGCCGCTGCCGAGCCCCGCCGTCTACTACGCGGGCATGGATGTTGCGGCCGGCCAGTACCTCATCCTGCTTGAAGACCTGCACTCCGGGACATTCGGCAACCAGGTGGAGGGCTGCACGGTGGAGCAAGCGAAACTGGTGCTGCCCGAACTCGCGAAGCTTCACGCGGCATGGTGGCAGAGCCCCAGGCTCGCCGAACTGACCTATCTCCAGGACTTCATTGACCTTGTCGGTGGAGCGATTAGCCAGGCCTACGATCCCTGCTGGCTGCTGTTTCTCGAGCGCTTCGGCGAAAAGCTCTCGCCCGAGTTACGGGCAGCCGGCGCCGTAATGGGGCCGAAGTTGATGGCCCATCTCGAGACCTGCCGGACGCGGCCCAGGACCCTCTGCCACAGCGATTTCCGGGTGGACAACATCTTCTTCGGCAGCGCGGAGTACGGGCGTCCCGTGGTGGTGGTCGATTGGCAGTCGCCGCTCGTTTCCTGGGGCGCGGCCTACGACGCCATCTATTTCATCACCGGCGGGCTGCCGATCGAGGAGCGGCGCGCGCACGAAGACGAACTGCTTCGCGTTTACCACGCAGCGCTGGTGGCCGCGGGAGTCGCGGATTACAGCTTCGAGCAACTCGTGGAGGATGCGCGGGCGCTGACGCTCTACTTCTTCGCGATCATCGGCGTCATCGCTGGAGGCACCCTGGACATGGTGAATCCCCGCGCTGTCGAACTCTTTAACAGTATGGTGGACCGCCTGCTGGCAGCGATGGACGATCACAACATCCTCGCTCTGCTGGAGTGATTCGGGCGGTGCTTCAGGTGTGTGGGTGCGCTGCCGATCATTGACTATGCACATCCGCATTTTTGGATTCCGCCCCTCTTCCATGCTCCTGGTCGCCGTTGCGTCACTGTCGTTCGCGGCCTGTAGTGGCGCGTCACCGGCTGCGCCCGCCGGGAGCAGTTCCAGCGGCCCGACGGACGCGGGCCAGGTTTCAAACACGACCGGCTCGGCGCCCGCCGGAAACGGCGCGTCACCGCCCGCCGGCGCCACGGCCGACAGAGATGCCTGTACGTTGGTAACTCGGGAAGACGCGGCAGCGGCACTCGGCCAGCCCGTGAACGAAGCCGAGGTGACTTACGCCAACGCGGCCAAGAGCGATTGCAACTACACCTCGGTTGGTAACTACGGCGCGACCGTCCTCTACGTGCAGGCTGACTACGGGCCCAGGGCTCGCGCCACTTACGACCTCGCGAAGCAGGTTTACAGCGAGCCGCTGGCGGTGGCCGGCACCGGCGACGCGGCGTTCGCGATAGTCCTGGGAGCGCCTTCGGCCCAGGTGCACTTCGTCAAAGGGGACGCGTACGTCACGGTGGTGATCACGAACATTGCGGACGAAGGTCGTCTTGAGAAGGCGAAGGAAGCGGCGAAGCGGGCAGCGACGCGACTGTAAGCCGTTTCGAATCGAACCAGGCAGCCCAGCCGTTCGTTGAGAATGGACGGGTGCCCACGATGAGCACCCACGAGGCGAAGGCTCACCTCTCCGGACTGCGCGCGGTCGTCGAGCGCCGCAAAGAGGTGTTCATCGCGCGCCGGGGGAAGACGGTGGCGCAGCTCGTCAGCGCGTTGACGTGCCTACCGAAGGCAGCGATTCGTGGCCTGACTGCAAAGAATTCGCTCCCTTGTGGACCTCTCTCGCACTGAACCGGACCAACTGGACTAAGTCTACTTGCGAGACCCACGAGCCGCGCCGGGTTGATAAGATGCGCCCTATGAGTACAATCCCGCCTCTCGCTGATTGGGCCGTCGAACGCCGCTTCGATGCGTTCCTTGATGGCGTCGATAGCCCCGACATTTCGAACCCCATCCATTCGACCGAGGTGGCGCAGGCCTTTGGGTTCAAGGCTGCGCTGGTCGGCGGCGTAACCGTTTGGGGATGGTGCGCCCGTGCGGTCATTGAAGCCTTAGGCGAGCGCTGGCTGGAGGATGGTTGGGCGGATGTGCACTTTCGCCAGCCCGTCT
>JBDSJC010000226.1:0-6999 GCA_039917655.1 Tepidiformaceae bacterium | reverse complement strand
GTTCGACCCCACGATGGCGCACTCCGCGGGTTACCCCGTCTTCGCGCTGGATATCCTCCTGTTGCTGCTCGTCTCCGCGACCATCGTCGTCAGCCTGCAAACGGTTGGGAACATCCTCATCCTGGCGCTCATCGTCACGCCGCCGGCAACGGCGCGGCTGCTGACTGACCGTCTCGGACGGATGATGGTTGCGAGCGTGGCTATTGCGATCGCCAGCGGGGTAGTGGGCCTCTTTGTTTCGTACCACTCTGCTACCGCCGGCGGCGCAACCATCGTGTTGACGGCGACCGCGGCGTTCCTGGTGGCGCTCGTCTTCGCGCCCAATCACGGGTTGCTCGCCGGGGTTGTTGGCAGGCGGCGAGGGCGGCATCACGTCCACCACTACCACGGCGCGGGCGAGGACCCGGAGATCGCCTGACGGTGGCAGCCCCTGCCGCTTCACGCTAGAGTCTCAAGGCACCAATAACTGAACTGAGGCACAACCATGACCGCTCCTGCCCACGGCACGGACCGCAAACTTTCCAAGGACGAGATTGACGACCTGCGCAACCGCGTGAAGGCCTTCATGGAGTCCGACGTCTACCCGAACGAAGGCTTCTTCCACGAACACAACCCGCGCCGCAACCCCGAGGGCGTGGCGAAGATGAAAGAGCTGCAGGCCAAGACGAAGGCGATGGGCATGTGGGCCCCGCACCTGCCGGCCGAGGCGGGCGGTATGGGCATCGGCTTCATGCCGTACGTCTACATGAACGAGATCCTGGGGCGCAGCGGCGTGGCTCCAATGGCCTTTGGATCGCAGGCGCCAGATTCCGGCAACGCCGAAATCCTCTGGCAATTCGGCAACAAGGACCTCCAGGACAGGTACATGAAGCCGCTCGTCAACGGCGACATCTACTCCTGCTTCTCCATGACTGAGCCTGAAGTCTCGGGCTCCGACCCGACGAACCTGCAGACGAAAGCCGTGCGCGACGGCGACGAATGGGTGATAAACGGCCACAAGTGGTTCACCAGCCAGGGTGAAGGCGCAACCTTCGCCATCGTGATGTGCGCCACCGAACTCGACCAGCCGCCGCATCGCCGCATGAGCCAGATCGTTGTGCCGTCCGATACGCCCGGCTTCGACCTCATCCGCCCCGTGCCGGTGATGGGAGAAACCGATGGCTCGCACGCCGAAATTCGCTACAACAACGTCCGCGTGCCGATTACGAACACGCTCGGCGAGGCGGGAGGCGGGTTCCGTATCGCCCAGAGGCGCCTCGGGCCGGGCCGCATCCACCACTGCATGCGCTGGCTCGGCCAGATGCAGCGCGCGTTCGAGATCATGGTCGAATACTCGCTCGTGCGAGAGGTTTACGGCAGCACGCTCTCGGAGAAGCAGACCGTCCAGAACTGGATCGCCGATTCGTACGTCGAAATCCAGGCGGCCCGCCTGCTGACCCTGAACGCCGCAGCGAAGATCGACAGCGGCGACGAGGCTCGGGTTGAGATCTCGGCGATCAAGTTCTTCGGCGCGAAGGTGCTGCACGATGTCATCGATCGCGCGATCCAGGTGCATGGGGCGCGCGGGGTCTCGGGCGACACGCCACTCGAGGGGATGTACCGCAACGCCCGCGCGGCGCGCATCTACGACGGACCAGACGAGTCGCACCGGATGGTCGTTTCGCGTCGCATTCTGCAGAGCTTCAAAGCCGGCAACCGCTGGGACTTCGGAGTCTAATCAGACCATGGGCTGCCCGCGCGGGTGGCTCAGCAGCGCCAATCTGGTGGCCGGTGAACTCGTCTGAGCCGCCGGCCACGGTCCGTTTCGGAGGAGACGCATGGACCCCCTGGACGAAATCGAAGACCAACTGATGATCTTTTCTCGGTCCCACCTGGAGGACCCGTTCGCGAAGGTCGTCTCGCTCGAACCCGGGCCGGGGCACGCTGGCTTTTCTTACCTCTTCGATGTGTCCACGGAGGGCGAGTTGCGGCGCTTCTTCCTGCGCATGCCGCCGCCGAATGTGAAGCACGAAGGCACGGCCGATGTCTTGCGCCAGGTCAGCGCGCTGCGCGCCCTTGATGACACGGATGTGCCTCACGCGCCGGTGGTCTGGGCGGGCGATGACCTCCAGTGGTTCGGACGGCCGTACTTCATCGTGCCCCGCATTGAGGGCGACGTGTCACGGGGCGACTACCTGCTGAGCTTCAGCGAAGACCAGCGCCGGAGCATGGCGCGCCAGGCGATGACCGCGCTGGCCGGAATCCACAAGGTGGACGCAGCCACGAAATGCCCTTACCTGGGTGACTTCTGGGGCTTTGAATTCGATGTCACCCGCTGGGACCGCTTTTACGAAAAGGCGGCCGACCCGGAGCGGCTCGCGCTCCAGCCCACTGTGCGCCAGAAGCTGCTGGACCAGATCCCGGCGGATGCGCGCATCGCCCTCTATCACGGCGATTTCCAGTTCGCGAATCTGATGTACTCGGAGGACGCGCAACTGCTGGCAGTCATCGACTGGGAGCTCTGCGGTCAGGGTGCAACGCTGAACGACCTCGGCTGGATATGCGCCTTCAACGAGCCTGAAGCGTGGGCGCATGAAGGGGCCGTGAGTGGGCTCATGCCCCACTCCTCGGAGTTGGAGGCGATGTACCGCGAAGCGTTCGGCGATGCCGTGGGCGATGTGCACTGGTTCAAAGCCCTGGCGATGTACAAATTCGCGATCATCACCGGCTTCAACCTGATGCTTCACCGCCGCGGCAAGCGCGATGACCCGCATTGGGAGGACTTGCGACCCTCCATGACAAGCAACATGGAATTCGCGTTGAAGATGCTGGGCGGGTGACGGGGAGGACAGCGGACCCGCGAATCGGCCTCTGTTCGCTCTGTGCCCACGCCCGGCCAGTGCGGAGCGCAAAGGGTTCGGTCTTCTGGCTTTGTGGGCTGGCGGCGAGCGACGTGCGATTTCGGAAGTATCCTCAAATCCCCGTTGCAAAATGCTCCGGATTTCTTGACAAAGACGCCCAGCGTAATCCTGAGGACAGTGTGAATTCTGGCGAAACGCCGTCGGCCGGCTGAGATGGTTGCTTGACACAGGCTCCCCTTCCCTCAAGGATGCTCCTGCGAGCAATCGCACGCCTAGTCCGCGAAGGCGGAACGGGGGAACCAGTTTTCGGGGCGAGTCCGCAAGGGCCCGGCTTCCTTTTGGAAGGCGCGGCGACGGCGGAACGGCTATCTCCGGCCGTAGCCCGACAGCTAACCTCGGCGGCGTAGGAAGTTCCTCGTTTAGTGGGACCTTCTCTTATGGCACTCCGTGCTCCGCGCCAGACCGCCGTCTTCGCCACCCCTCTTCAGCCTATCGAGCTTTCACTGACCGCCTCCTCGCCTCTGCGCGAACGGCTCTGGAACCTTTTCCCGGTCGCCCTCTCGCTTTTCCTTGCGTCGTCTATCTTCTGGGCGCCGTACTGGGCGCCGCAGGTTCTCGCCGTAGGTATCGTGGCCTTCTTCGGGTATTGGCTCATCCGCTCTTACGCGGTGGCCATCGCCTGTCTCGTTGGACTGCGCCGCATCAAGCGGTGGAAGGCAACGAACTGGATCGCGAAGTACTGCGAATGGCTGCCCGATCACCCGGGCGCACAGGGATGGTCCTGGCCGCGTCACATGGTGATCATCCCCAACTACAAGGAATCCGAGGAGGGTCTCTCGCGCACGCTGGACGCGCTTGCCGCCCAGGCGAATGCCAGCCAGGTCGTGATCGTGATGGCGATGGAGGCCCGGGAGCCTGCCGCCCGCGCCAAGGCCGCACGCCTGGTCATGCTCTACCGCAACCGCTTCGCGGATATGTTCGCCACCTATCACCCAGCCGGCCTGCCCAACGAGACGCCTGGCAAGGGCTCCAACGAAGCCTGGGCGGCGCGTGAGGCGCACATCCGCCTGATCGAGAACGGCGGCGACGACATCGCCCGTTACTCGGTTACCAGTTGCGACGCAGACGCCGTCTTCCACCCGCACCACTTCGAAGCGCTGAACTACCTCTTCCTCACCGCCACGGACCGCTACCGCACGTTCTGGCAGCCGACCATATTCAATTCGAACAACATCTGGGACATCCCAGCGCCGTTGCGCATCCCGGACGGCCTTTCCGGCATCAACCGCCTTTCGAACCTGGTGATGCCCGGCAGCGTGAAATTCCCGACCTCCTGCTACTCCCTCAGCTGGCAGATGCTGAACGAAGTGGATTACTGGGACGAAGAGGTCATCCCCGAGGACTGGCACGTCTACTTGAAGTGCTGTTTCACACTGGGTGACCGCGTCCACGTCGAATCGCTCTTTCTGCCGCTGGGCAACGACTGCGTGCTGACGGATGGCTACATGAAGACGTTGCGCGCGCACTACGCCCAGAGTGTCCGCCACGCTTGGGGCGCGAGTGACATCCCTTACGCCTGGCGTTCGAGCTTCAACAAGCAGTCTCCTCTGAGCCGCAAGCGCAAGTTCCTGCTCACCGGCGCGGTGACGAAGGTGCATTCTCTCTGGATGTCGCAGTGGTACATCATCACGCTCGGCAACATTTTCCCGATCATGGCCACCAAGTTCCTCGGTGCGAACATGCCTGACTGGTGGGTAAACCCGTTCCGTATGGGCTTTCTCAAAGCGTTTCCCGGCCCAACCTGGCACCTGAGCGAGATGGCTCACGGGGACTTTTCAAGCCCCGTGGGCGGCATGATGAACCTCAACCCGGCGGGCGCCCTCGTGTACTTCTGCCTCTTCCCGCTGATCGTGATGATCGTCGTGGAGATGAGGGCTCGTGGGCCGCGCCCCGCGCATGTGTCACGCGGTGCGTTCATCGCGGGTTTCGCCATCTGGCCGCTGATGGCGGTGATCACATTCTTCTTCGCCAGCTTGCCCGCGCTCCATGCTCAGCTGAAGCTGGCTAGCGGCACTGGGCTCATCTACCGCGTCGCCGAAAAGGGCAGCCGAGTTCACTCCGTGCCCGTCGCGGTCGGGGCCATCGACCACTCGGCCGAGCCCGTGGGCGCGGTCGGCGGAGGCGTTTAAGGCTCGCGGATTCCTCCGTTGCGCCGCTCTGCACTGCCAACAAATCGCGCACGGAGAACCGATGGCCACCATTCAGACTGCCAACGGCCCAATCGAAGCGCCGCCTTGGGATTCACTTTCATGCACGAGCACGTGCGAGTGGGCTGGGGACCGATGTACTGGCAATCCCCCTCCCGCTCTATAGTCGCGGATTGTTCGAAATCGTTGACGGAGATGGCGACCTGGTAAGCAGGGTGACCCGCGCCCGCACTGTGCCGCTGCGGTGAATCACGGAACAAGCCGTTCTGCGACAACACCCACCGTGCGATCGGCTTCAGGGCCGATTAGCGTTTCCGGCCCCAGATGAGGATCCGCTTGAAGGCATAGAAGAACGGGCGCGAGTCGTCCAGTTCTATCATCAGGCGATCCCGGTAGCGGGCCAGGAACTGTTGGTAGAGCCCGGGCGTCAGCCGCTTCTCGAAGTCCGTGAGCAACGTACCCTTGACCCACTCCACCACGCCGTCCCGCGATTCCAGGTGGTGGCCGTAGACCTGTAGCCGCACCGATTGTTCGCTGAAGCCGCTGCGGTCCAACAGTTCCGCGTACCATTCGGGCGGGCGCACGGGCCATTCACGCTGGTAGCCGCCCATCGCGCTGGCGTAGGGTTCCTCAGCGGCGACGGCGAAGGCCACCCGATGCGATGCGTGGTCGGCGTTGGCGGGCATCTGGATAGCCACCTGTCCGCCAGGAGCGACGGCCTTGAACAGTCGTGGGAAGAGCGTTTCGTGTCCGTCCACCCATTGCAGCGCGGCGTTGGAGAAGAGGATATCGACAGGACTGGCCGACGCGAAATCGGCGACATTGGCGAGGTCGAACCGTAGTCCTTGGCCCGCATGCGCTTCGCTTCTGGCGAGCATCGTCTCGGAGCTATCGAGGCCGATCGTCTCGCGGGTCTGCAGCTTTTCGTGCAACACCTTCGTCAGTTCGCCGGTGCCGCAGCCAAGATCGACGGCCGTGCCGCCCGGTGCGGGCGCGACCATGCTGAGCAGATCGAAAAACGGCTGGCTGCGTTCGTTGCGAAAGCGTTCGTACTGTGAGGGATTCCAACGACTTGCCACGAAGAGAGCCTCCCGACCCGCAAGGGGTCATTGAAGCCCTTGGTTTAATCAGCCGATCCCTCGCGACTCCCATACAGGGCCGTTGGGCTCGAGGGTGGTGAGTGCAGAGTACGCCTTCCCACGGTCAGCGAAAGCGGCTCAGGTCATGTCCGCGCTACTTAACCACGCCCGCGCTGCGAAGGGCTTGCACGTCCCCGAGCTCCATCCCCAGCCATTCGGAGAGCACGTCATCCGTGTCGCCGCCGTGTTCGGGCATTGGCTTGCCCACCACGGTTGGCGTACCCGAAAGGTGGAGCGGCGAGTTTGGCAGCGTGAGCGTCCCCGGCCTACCGTACGGCATCGGCAATTCCACCAGCATGTTGCGAGCGGCGACGTGAGGGTCATCGAACAGGTCGGCGATGCTGTTCACCTTGCCGATCGCGCAGACGTTTGCCGGCTGAATTATGGCGAACCATTCGGCCGTCGTCTTGGTTGTCAGCGTTTCAACGAGCGCCGCTTCCAGTGGGCCGATGTTCTCGATCCGCGCGCGGTTGGAGGTGAATCGGGCGTCGAACGCCATCTCGTCGCGCTCAATCAAGGTGCAGAACATCTCCCACTCCTTTACGTTGGCGATGACGAGCCAGCCGTCGGCGGTGGGGAACGGGCCAAATGGCGCAAGCAGGGCGTGACGGCTGCCCTGGCGGGTGGGATTCTCGCCGAACGCCGAGCGGCGGACGATGGCGTTCTCGCAGAGCGCCATCTGCGCCTCCATCAGCGCCACGTCCACGAACTGGCCTTCGCCCGTAACTTCCCGTGCGCGGAGCGCGCCAAGTATGCCGATCGCCAGGTAGAGCCCGCCGACCATATCACCGATGCTCACGCCCACCCGCGTGG
>JBDSJC010000225.1:0-13161 GCA_039917655.1 Tepidiformaceae bacterium | reverse complement strand
AACGATTCCACTTCGTCCCACGGCTCCCAGACGCCGAGGTCCGTCTCCACCTCGAGGTATTCGTCGGCAACGCGGGGCAGGACTGGCTTGTTCTGGAGGGCGATCGATTCTCCGGGGACGCCGTTTGCCCGCGGCAAAATCTCGCCGCTGACGATGCGTGCGTGGGTGGCCTGCGAGGTCCCGCCGATGGACACCACCCTCGCGGTGTTGATCTTGGGCGAGGCGGAGTAGACAGGCTGCCGCGCACGCGGCTGGAGCACGCGCACACGCAACCAGCGCGCCGCCTGGCGCACCAACGTCCTCAGTTCCATGCCCGCGGGCAGGTGGAGGGTGAGTACGCCGAACTGGTTCAGGCCACCGGTGGTGTCCGATTCGACGGTGCAGCGAACCCAGCCGCGCGTCTCCCCACACCACGCCTCCCACGAAAGTGGCGGGTCGCGCGGGTCCACGCCAATACCTTCGACAACACAGTCCACGGTGAACGCGAGGATGTGCCGGCTGAGATCTTCAGCAAACCCGAAGTGGAGGGCGTCGCCTGGGAGCGGCACACGCTGGAAGGCGTCGAACAGCTCGCCGTCGAGTTCCAGGCGGGGCATGTAGTCGGTGTAGTTCGTGTCATCGGAGGAAAAGAGAAACTGCCGCAGCGTGGGCGGGACGATCACCAGGTCCTCATCCGTGGTGAATGAAATCGCATTGCGATCGCCGGTACGCACGGTCGAGACCTCCGTCCCGCGAGGGATGCCGAGCGGTCCCGGCTGTGGGGCGGTCAGCCAGAAGCTGAGCGGTGTACGCGCCGGTACGGCGTCCTTCAAGCGGATGCCTAGCAGGTCCATGAAGCGCAGGTAGTTCTTTTCCGGCACGCGGTTGACGCGGTAGAGGATCAGGTCGGTCATCCAGGCGAACAGTTCAATCAGCGTCACGCCCGGGTCAGAGACGTTGTGGTCCGTCCATTCGGGGCAATACCGGGGAATCATCATCTTCGCTTCGTTGACGATGTCCTGGAACTGGCGGTCGTCGAGTTTGGGGTCAGGAAGGGGCATTGAGACTCCGGACGGTTCGGCTTCGAATGGCGGAAGACTGGTGGCGGCGCCGGTCAGGCATCGTCGCTACTCTCGTTCGATCAGGTAGAAAGGATAGACGAGGGTTCGCGGATCTTTGACTTCGCGAAGGGTGTATGTGATCGAAATCATCAGCCGCCCGGCCGTCTGATCGGCGCCCTCGGACTCAGCGGTCACGGTCTGCACGTCAATGCGCGGCTCCCACATTGCGAGCGCCTCTTTGACGTAGCGCTCAGCGAGGCCGATCGTTTCGCCATTGGTAGGGTCAAAAACCAGTTCGTGGATGCGGCAACCGAATGTTGGGCGCATCACGCGTTCGCCCTGGGAGGTGCCGAGGACGATGCGTACGGCTTCTTCTACCTCGGCGGTGCCATCGGATAGGCCGATTGCGCCGCCACCTCCAGGTTGCACCGGAAAACTCCACCCCCGACCAATAAGCGATCTGTCTGGCATGCTCGCGTAGACTACCCGATTCAGCGCCAAGCGGCTGCACTGCTTGTATACGGACGGGTCCTTACGGGAGCTGGCCTAGTTGATCTTGACCAGGCCGCCCTTCAGCATCGCGATTCCGCCGCCGTCCATATCGAGCATCGCCTTCGCCGCGATCTTCACCATCGCCCCGCTCAACTCCAGCGAACCCTTCGCCGTGAGTTTAATATTCATGGCATCCACTTCGGCTGCCATCTTCGCGGTTATCTTGGCATTTCCGCCCGCCTCCACGGTCACATCGCCGCCGGTCTTGATCGTGACCTTGCCGGTGCCGCTGCTCTCGATCTCCAACGAGTTCGGACCTCCATCGCTGATCGTGATCTTCTTCGCCCCGTCATCGAAGGTGATTGTCCGGTTGCCCTTGGTGGTCACCGAAAACTTCTCGGCGTTCGCCGTGTCATCGAACTCAAGCACGTGACCGGCGGGGGTTCTCATCTGGCGACGCACCACCTTGCCGGAGTCGAAGAATTTGGCGTAGTCCATCGGCGGCTTGTCTTTGCCGTTCCACAGTGAGCCGAGGATGTAGGGCTGGCCGCGGTCTCCGCTATCGAAGGCGACGAGCACTTCGTCGTTCACTTCCGGCATAAACTGAATGCCCGTGGCATTGCCCGTCATCGGCCCGGCGATGCGCGCCCAATGCGTCTCCACGGAATCATCCATCCACGGCAGCTTGAGCTTGACCCGGCCCATGCCGTCGGGATCGTTGAGGTTAGTGACGATGCCGATTGCCACGCCTGAGCCTCGAGAGGCGATCGCCGAGGCCGTCTGCCCGCGTCCCAATATTAGGTCGGCTGTCGTCTCCGCTTCCATTCCCGCGGTCCAGAAGAATGTCTCGTAGAACTTGTCAGGCCGGTAGACGTGCCGGGTGCGGCTGACGAAGTACTTTCCGCTGAATCGGGCGCCGATCTTCTGTAGATGGAGCCACGTTGCCGGGACCACTTGCGGTTCGCCGATGATTCGCCCTTCCCCGTGCAAGTCGCGTGTCCAACGGTCCACGAGGGTCGCTTTGGCAAGGTTGTCGGCGACGGACTGCTTGCTCACCGGTAGCTCCGAGACCAGCACGGTGGCAGCACCGAACGCTGAAGTGGCCTTGGCGGCGCCGCTTGTGGCGAAGCCCACCTTGGAGGCCGCCGACAGTGCGGTCGTCGCCTGGCCAACGACTGCAGCCTTCGTCTTCGGGTCCCACCCGCGGACGGAGACCGTCCCGATCTGGGAGGTCGCGGCCAGCACCGGACGGAACTCCAGGAGATCTTTGGCGTACTCCGCGACGAACTCGGTCGTGAACTCGGCGGCCGCCTTGACCAGCAGCTTGCCGCCTTCCGAAACCACGATGAAGCCATTTCTCCGCGCAAGCCGGCAGATCAGATCGAAGGCGGAAACGTTGTCCTGAAGGACGTAATCGTTGGCGTCCGTGGTCGTTGTCACTTCGCCCGTGAGGCCGGCGGTGCTGAGCAATTCGGTGATCACGGTGCTGTCGGGGGTCGTCTCCCACCGTTTGACCACGCTCCCGCGATGGAGCCGGTGAGTCTTATCAAGCGCCCGGATGACGAGCGAACTCGAGCTCATCGAAATTATCTGCGGTTCTACCGCGGTGATCTCGCCGTCGAACAGGACGGTGCCGATGGCGTTGTCGTCGTGCGCGCCGACGGTGATTTTGATCGTCTTGCCCACGCTGAACTGGCTGTCGTCCGCCCACGACAGGTGATTGTCGTGGAACTCGATGGTCGCCATGCCCGGAAGGAACACCGCCCGGTCAACCTCGATCCGCATGACGTCCCTGGCCAGTTCGGGGGAGATCACCATCCCATCGATCGAGACCTTGAACTGTGGGATGGCAATCGGGTTCTGGGCGGGCACTACTCGCTCTCCAACGGCGGCAAGGCCAGGACGGTGCCGGGCCTCAACTTAAGCGGGCTATCGATGTTGTTCACGCGCGCGATGAACCGCCACTCTGCGGCATCGCCATACTCCCGTGCGGCGATGAGGTCCAACGTTTCGCGTTGCTCGACAATGTGCGTGCGGTGGCCGCTCGCTCCTCGCGAGGTTGGGTTCTGGCCGGGGAAAATGGTGGCGTCCACCGCCTGCTTCAGTGAGATGTCGATGGTCGAGCGCACCGGGGTGCCATTTTCGAGGAAAAGCAGGAAATTCTGCGTGAGACTTGTGACCACGGCCTTGAAGGCTGGGCCTGCGCCCCATTGGAATTCGCACATGGGCGGCTGGCCCTTGTTGGTCGCTGAATCGGGAGCCGAGGGTGCGACCAGGGCGAGGTCCCAGAGCTTGTTCGTGTACACGATGCGCACGTCTTTCCCGGTCCTGGTCGTGTCGAAGAAGAGCTTGAGGGTGATCGTGACGCCCTTTCCGCCCGTAAATTCGGGACGCGGGACATTGCCTCCGATCGCAACGGCGTCCGAGTAGCCCACCGTCTTCGTCATCGAGTAGTCAGTCGGATTGAACTGAAACTCGACAGACTGGTTGGTATCGAGATTCTTCAGCTTTGCTTTTACAAGAGCCATCCAGCGCCTCCTCCAGGTCCGGGTGCAGCGCAACAGGCGCATTGGGTCGTTCGCAGACGGTCCACGGTCACGCCTGGCCTCGTTGTCGTTCTCGCTCCACGCGCAGTTCTTTGCGCACGAACTGCCAGACGTGTTCGGTGATCTGCTCGAGGTTTGCCTCCGAGATTTCCTGGCTTTGCCCTGGCTCGTCTTCGGCCTGCTGGATCGATGTGATCTCTCCGAATGCTTCGAGCGACGACGACCGCTGAACTGTTTCGGTGGCAGGTTCAATGCTTAGCGGCATATCCGGGTTGCGTTGCAACTGTTGTGAGGGCCACTCGGGATTGGCAACGAAGCGCGGAGCCGGTGTTGGCGCCGAGTCCGCCGCTGGTGGGCGCTGGGCAGCCGGGGCGAACAACGGCTGGTCCAGCGGAGCGCCGGAACTGGATGCGCTGCTCGATGACTGCGCTGGGGCGACGCTCCGGCTGACCTCGGCGGCTCGGCGAGATGAGTCAGGAGCCGGGGCCAGCTCGAACGGAGCGGCTGACCTTCCAAACGCGCTGGCCGTTGGCGCCCTTCTGTCTGCTGACGCTTCCGCAACTGCTGCTGCTGCTGCCAGGGGAAGATCCGCCTGCGTCAGACCCAAAGGTGGACTGGCGATTGTGCGAGCGATGACAGGGATCGCCGACGACCCCTGAGGGGTGCCCGCCGCAGCCGGGACAGGCGCGACGGCGCGGGGCATGGGACTGCCGGTCGATGGCGGGGCCGTGCCTACACGCAGGGCAAGCTCCAGCGGGGGCGGCGCGGCATCGACGGCCGAGCTCCCGGAAGTTGCCATAACTGCGGGTCCGGACGGCTCTGAGAAGGGTTCATTCTGGGCGGGCGTAACGGCTCGCTGTACGGCCCGTTCGGCCGATTCGATGTCTACGGAGCGCCTCGCAGTTGAGGAGGCGGACGCCGCAGCGAGGTCCAGCGGCATTGAGCCTGCATGGGTGCTCGGGCCAGCGGTTGCTGGTACCGGAGTAATTTCCGTTGCTGGCGCTGCTTCTTGTGAAGGGGCCGCTGCCTGCTCTCGCTGCGACACGTCAACACCTCGATCGACACGCCCGGACGCCACTTGAGCGGCGGGCAACGCGAGATCGAGCGCTGGCGGGACGGCCGAGCCGGGCGGGCCATTGGTAGCTGTCACGGCGGCGACGACCTCGGTGGTCCGGTCGGTGCCCGGTCCTCGCGCGACCAGGTCGAGGTCCGTGAAGTCCGCGGGCGCGGCCTCGGTCCGAGCGACAACGGCCGGTACCACCTCAGCGGGTGGTGCCGGAGCACCCGGTTGCGAGGATTGGGCGACTGGTGTGGTTGACCTGTACGTGTCACCGCCCGCGGGTAGCGTTAGTGCTGGCGTTGACGGTTCGGCTCCAGCGGGGGTGGCCGGGGTCGGCAACGCTGCGCTGCGCTGAACGGTCGCGGAGTCCGGAGCGATTGATGCGCCCGCCGCCAGCGGGAAGGGCCGCGGTGCGGCTGGTGCGTCCGCGGCTGCGGCGGAGGCCGAACGCTGGAGCGTCAGGTCCGGTGGGCCGGCCTCAGTCGTGCCTGTCTGAGTGGGGTGCGAGGGTTGAGCCGCCCGGACGTTCGCGCCCGGCGGATCACCCTGTACATCAGTCGACGCCGGCGCCGGCGTCACCTGTGGCGGAGTCATAGACGGGGCAGCCGGGGTCCGGGAGATCGCTGGTCCGTTAGGCGGCGGCGGCGCTGACCTCTCGGAGGGAGTACCGGAGCTCTGGGCATTCGTGGCGCCTGGGACCAACGGCATCTCCGCAGCGTCCGCAGACTTCGACCAGGCAGGCGCGTTGGCTGGCAGCGCTGGAGACGGGGACTGCTGCACATCAGCACGATCGGCGGGGCTGGCCGGTGCAGCGTCCGTGACGCCATCCGGACTCGCCGGTGGTATTTCCGCGGCGGGAGTTGCAAGCGTCATCTCTGGCACATCGGCGGCGATTGCCGGTGTCCGGGAGACCAGCGTTGGCGCGGAGCCCGCAAACGGCTCGGCTGCTTTCGCTTCGTCCGGACCCGCACGTTGGGCAGAGCCGGTGAGGGTGAGTTCGTTGGTGGGTGAGGTCGGCTGGTTCGCCGGGGAAGGAGGTTCCATTTCCACCGGCGCACGGCGAAGGAAGCGCAGTGGGTCGAACCGGCGCCGGATGGTGGCTGATGGAGCTGCCGCTGGATGCTGGAGCGTGAGTTCCGGCGCTGCCGGGGCTGGCGGCGGAGCAGTCGCGGCGACCGTCCGCGTGACACTCGAATCTGACGGCGGCGCTACTGGCGTCGCGGGCGTAGCTCCAGGCATTGGTGGCCGTGCGGCCGTCGCCGAAGTCGCGTCTGGCGTTGTCGCAGATGTTGCCTCAGCCAACGCTGGTGCGCCCGGCGAGGCCTGGCGTGCGGCTGGCGCAAGGGCTTCCGCGTGCTCGGCCGGCGAAGCTTCAGACGACGCGACCGACTCCGCGAGCGTCATTTCGAGCATCGACTGCTCGGGCGCAGACGGCCCACTGGCGATCGTTCGCAACACAGCAGCGTGCGCTGGTTCGAGTCCTGCCGGGCCCGTGTGAACGGACGGTGCGGCATGTTCCAAAGGAGGATCGGATGCGCCGTTCGCGCCGATGCTGGGGGCGAGAGCGGAAGCTGTCGGCGGGGAGGCATTGTCGTCCGTGCCGCGCAAGGATCCCGGGCTCGGCGGAGTCACGATGGCGTTTGGTGCGGGTGTTTCAGGTCGCGCTGGCGTTGGTGGGGCTGCCCCGTCTGCCGAGATGCGTCGCGATACGGCGTCGCCGGGCTGGGCTGCGCCGCCTACCGGCGCCAGCGGCAACTCTGAATCTATCGAGAGGGAAGCGTCCGCCGCCGTGGGCGAAACAGGGGCAGCCGAGCCTGCTGGCGGCGCAGGCATGGCGCCGGCAGCGGTGGACGGTGCGGCCGCCGGCGCCTGTGAAATTCGTGAGACCTCGACCGCTGCGGGGACCGCGGGCGCCGCTCCGCTGACCGGGGCCTCGGTGGCGTTTGGCGCGCGTTGGACCGCTTCGGCCGCCGATGCGAGCGGGGAAGGGGCGGCGGCCCGCGAGGCTGCATCGGGTGGCTCCTCGCCCGACCGCGGCGGGGCGGTGGGCGGGGTCGCGGTCGCGGCCAGGGGCATCTCCGGCGAATCCGCGCGCACCGGGGCTATCGAGTCGGCAATCGCTCGAGCGATCTCCTGCGATTGGGGGCTCTGGGCCGCGAACCGCGTCGCAGGCTGAGCCACAGGGGCGGCGACTCCCGGGGCAACGCCGGCTTCAACCTCCACAGTTGGCGAAGCTACCGGTGGGCTGGTAGGTGGCGCAGCGGCTTCAGCCGAGCGCTGGACGGGTTGGGCAGTCGAGGGGCTCTCGGGCGAAGAGGGCGGCGGCCGGTTTGCCGAAGGTGGGACCGGCGGCGCAGGGGTTGCCAACGAGAGGTCAGCCGGGGCGCCCGATGGCGCACTCGCAGCAGGTACCGGCGTCGCAGAAGGAGGGCGAACTGACTCTGGTGCGGCTGGCGACGCTGCGACAACCGACGACGACTGGCCACGGTCGGCGAGCCGCTGGAGCGGCGGCAACTCTGCTGGTGTGCTCGATGGGGTTGACAGCGCCGCTGGCTCATCCGCTGCCCAGCGGGCGTTGGCGCGCTGCGACGCCGGTCGCGGAGCAGGCTCTGGGGCGCTGAACGAGCTGCCGTCGAAAACAAGTCCGGACGAGGCCGGGGGCGGCGCGGTTTGGCTTGAGAACCGGGCATCGACCGCGCGTTGCACGGTCGGCGGGGTGGGCTGAGCATCGAATGCCGGACTGTTCGCGCCGGCTCCCCGCGTTTGCGGGCTGCCAAACGGCGGGTACGTACGCGTTGCCTCGGAAAGCGAAGAGAACCCCGCGCGCGAAGATTCGAGTGCGCCGTCATCGAAGCCGCCCTGTTCGCGATAGCTGGTCAGGCTGGCTAGGGATTCGTAGAACGACTCAGGTTGGAACGAGAGGGGGATGGCCGCGGAGTCCACCACACGCTGGGCGATCGCTTCCGATTCGTTGTTGGCCATCCGCTCGCCTTCGGCGAAGATCCACGCGGTCTGGTGCAATCCGCCCTCGGCGCCCAGCAGGGACATCTTGGAGATTCCACCGTCGTGGTTCGCTGCCAGAGACAGCTCGAGATCGCCGCCGCGTTCCGGCCCGCGTGGTTCGGAGGGTGCAGCGCCAGGTGCGGGCGAGGGCGGGGCTGCCTCCACTTGGCGCGCGATTGGCGCTGGGGCGGGCGTGGGCGTGGCCAGCTCTGCTGAAGGCTCCGCTGAGGGCATGGGGACGCTCGGAGATCGCTCGGCCAGCGGGTCCGCGGGCGCAGTCTTCCGATCCCCCTCGCCTGTCCTTCGCCAACGCGGCATCTAATCCACCTTACCGTTTGACCAGCGTGACATCGCCAAACGCCAGTTCTATCGATTCGATCGAAACCGCAGTGCCGCCAGAGCTATAACTAGGCCCCGTCCATTTCACCGGGAACGCGTTGTCCAGGTTTACGCGCCGCGCTTCGTCCCCGGACGCCGTGAACTGAATGATGGACACGTTCCGGTGATGCCGTGACTTGTTGACCGCGGAGTTCGTCGCCTTAAACCAGTCCCAAAGCTTTGTTGAATCAGTGGTGCCCCACTTCAGCGTCACGTTTCCCCAGGTCAGACGGCCGGGAAACTTGTGCTCGTAGGCGTTCATGCCGCCCTCTGGGTACTTTTTCTCTTCGATCGTCCCGGTGAGGGCGCTGCACTCATCGAACACGCCGAGCACGAGTCCGTCTATCTCAACGCCAAAGCGGTGAGCGGTTAGCGGGTCGATCATCGTTCCCGGGTTTGGCATGCACTATCTCCCGTGGGCTGCCTCGTTCAGGCGGCGATTGATTGATGCTACCTCTTCGACCCAGCGCCGGCGTTCCTGATGCTCCATCTCCAGTATCTCATCCGCGGGCCAATGGAAGTGGTACGCGAGGTAGGCTACCTCCTCATAGATTCGGTCGAGGGGGTAGCCTGCTATCCCCCCAGGCTCGAAATATCTACCTCGACTTCACCGGAGCAGTGTGGACAGGTGACGTTGACGAGCGAGCTGCCGCGCTCGTTGACCTGGCGGTAGAGGCGCTGGAGAAAGGCGAGATCGCTCGTGAAAAGGTTCTCGATTTCGTGCGGCGTGACCTGCGTGATGCTCCCGAGTTTGGTCACCACGCGAGAGAGCAGAATGATCACCAGAAACGCCTGGTTCTGCTTCACCCGCGGGTCCCGCAACGGCGCTATTTCGTCCGCGGCGGTGGCCAGGCGCATGGTCCCTTTTCGATGGAGTGTGCCGTCCCCATCGACGTAGCCGCGGGGCAAGGTGAATTCGAACTCGGTTTGAAGGGCCGCCATGTCTGTCCTCTGAAACGGTGCGAGACGGGGATGGCCGCGAACGACGCATCCCCGTCTCGAGTGTTACTGGCAGGCGAGAAACAAAACGGTCACGGCCTAGGTGACACGCTTGAGACCCTCATGCACGATCGTGAGTTCCTCGACACCGACGTCGTTGCCATCGGCTTTCATCGATGGACCCGCGATCTTCGATGGCCACCCCTTGGAAAAGTTCCAGCGGGCAACTTCGGTGTGCGTCTGATCGTACATGACCACGGAACCATCCTTGCGGGCGGCGTCCACTTTGCCTTCTTCGACTTGCTTCCGCCAGTCGTAGAAGTCCATGCTCGCTGTGATCCCGCGCTTGAGGACGATGTCCCCCCACTTGAGGCGGCCGGGAATCTTTCGAACGAGTGACTCTTTGGCGCCCTTGGCCATGATCTTGTGCTCGATGATCTCGGATTCCGAACCGAGCCCAGATGCTTCTTGGAAATACCCGGTGATCACTCCGGAGATTTCCACCATGAAGTTAAACCCTACAAGAGGGTCACCTGAAAGCGCGTCTGTAGCTGCCATGCGTTACTCCTTCCTCTGGTCAACCAGCCGTTAGCTCTCGGGAGCGTATTGGCTGATGTGGATGATGACGAATTCGGCGGGTTTCACCGGAGCGATGCCGATATCGATGATCAACTGGCCCGCGTCGCGCGTTTCCAGTGGGTTGTTCTCGGCATCGCACTTCACATAGAAGGCTTCGTCCGTGGTCTGTCCGAACAAGGCGCCCTGCATCCAGACGGTCTTCAGGAAGGCCGAGATGTTGCGCTTTGCGCGTGCCCAGAGGTCGTAGTCGTTCGGCTCGAAGACCATCCACTGGGTGCCGTTCTCGATCGATTTCTCGACGTAGTTGAACAGGCGGCGGACGTTGAGATAGCGCCACGATGGGTCGCTGGAGAGCGTTCGTGCGCCCCAGACGCGAATGCCCCGGCCCGCGAAGGCACGAATGCAGTTCACGCCAACGGGGTTCAGCACACCCTGTTCGACATTCGTAAGGGTGATTTCGAGGCCGAGCGCGCCGCGGATGATCTCGTTCGCCGGGGCCTTGTGCACGCCCCGCTCGCCGTCATTGCGGGCCCAGATGCCAGCCAGATGCGCCGAAGGCGGCATCATCATGGTGGTGCTGGTTGCGCCGGGGGTTGGGTCAGCCACCTGGACCCACGGGTAGTACATGGCGGCGTACTTTGAATCGTAGCCAGCCGTGTTCATCCGCCAGTCGAACGCTTCCTGAGCGTTGAGCTCCGGGGGCGTATCGATGATCGCCACGCGGTCGCCCATGCGCTCGCAGTGGGCGATGAGGTCCAGCTGGATGGCCTTCACGCCATCCATGTCCAAAATGCCCGCCTGGAAGGCAGCCATAATGTCTGGGGCACAGACCATGGTCACCTGCTCGACGGCTTCGAGGCCACCGAGACCGCTGCGGTCGGCGCTGCTGCCGGTGTACATCGCCGGCTTGATGCCGTCCTGGACGGCGACTGCGCCGGCAGCCGTGGGGAGGGCGAGCGGGTAGGTGCCCGGAGCGGGGGCGCGGTCGGTGATCGAAAGACCCGCAACCTTGACCTCTTCGAGCGTTACCAGCGTGGACGCTTTGTTGACCACATCAAAGACGTTCTTCGCGCCCTTGCTCATGGTCAGGCCCTCGAACTTCTCCTCCGTTGTGCCGCGCCGGATGGTGACATTGAACGTGTCTTCCGGAGCGTCCGTCACCTGGACGGTAACGCCATCGGCGGCTGAGGCGTCCTTGGGGAGCGCCTTGAGGGTGGTTGGGGAGCCACTGGCTTTGCCTGTGATCGCAGCCACTGGGGCGGCTGCCGGGGCGTCAGTAGCGGCTTCGCTGCCGACGCGGACGACGAAGCAGAGCCCGCCGCCATTGTTGAAATAGGCATACACAGCGTGAGCGAGGTATGCGCCGGGGATGAATCCGCCGAATTGATCGGTGAACTGAGTCCAGTTCGCGATCATGACGGCTTTCCCAACCGGACCCTTCTCGGCTACCCCGAGGAAAGCCGCGACTGCGGTACCAACGCCCTCAATGGGCTTGGATCCTTTGTCGACTTCCTCAACGTAGACGCCGGGGGTGAGGTAAGAAGTTGCCACAGGGTCCTCTCCTTGCAATATCCGGGCTGAATGCCCGGGTGAACGGCGTGCGGATACTAGCAGTATTTGGGTTGCTTCGCGCAACTTTCGGCGGCCGTCACGCAGTCTTCACCAGCCTCACACTGGTATGTCATACGAGTCAGACGGCACAGTCACGGGTTGCGCCGCGTTCTGGCCGCCCGGTCCTTCGAGGGTCAACCGGTAGTCCCCCGGCAAGAGCCGCGGAAAGGTGAACCGGCCTTCCTGGTCCGTCCACGTTTCTAGCGCGGTGCCCTCCACGCGAACGCGCGCGTTAGGGATGCCGGCCAGTTCGTTCCCCCGCGCGTGGGCGATGCCCCCAACGCGCACGAAAGCCTCTCGCCAGCCCTCGCCCTCGCGGTGAAATCCGAGTTCCACGGTGCGCACGATTGGGCCTGTTACCGGCGCGAAGACATCCATCGGGACAGTCGAAACCCATGTGAGGGAGGCCCGGATTTCGTTATCCAACACGCCCCAGAGTTCGTACGGTTTTGCCAGGTGATCCGGCATCGTCGGCCGCGCGAGCACCGGCACCGCCGCCTTCTGCAGGTCGCCCTGAAGGAACTCCGTGGAGATCGCTCCCTGGCGGTACATACAGGCCAGGACGCCCGCCAAGATGCGATGTTCGTCCGCTGGCTCCCGCGCCCAGGCGGTGACGAAGTAGGCCACATCGACGCGTCGCGGTGCCCGCTTGCGTTCCGATTTGCCATCGGCGTTTCGGCTCACCGTCCACGAATCGTCACGGAAGTCCACCCGTTCGCGGATATCGAACAGGAAGAGGTTGAGCGTGGGCTTGGAGAGCCGGCTGGACCATTCACGGGTGGGCCGGTCGAACGCGATATCGACCTCACGAGGGTCCAGCGGGACGTCGGCGATCAGCAGCTGACGAAGCGTTTCGTCCAGGTCATTGAACATAGAAGGTGAGCGCCGTGACGGGCGAGCAGGGCGCGAATCAGACGCCCGCTAGCCGGCCGGCGATTCCTCCTGCTTGCGCTGAGGCCCAGCGGAGACCACCTGCTTCGCGACCGCGTCGGCTTCGTGTTCGTGGGAGTCATCCGCGGCGCCGACGGTCATACCGCCACCGCTGCCTACAGCGCCAGAGCTTTGCTGGACCACGTGCGTCAGTTCGTGGGCCATCAGGCTGGTGTCGGAGGAGTTCTGGTCGCCGCGCAGGAAGATGTCGGATCCGGTGGTGAACGCCTTGGCCGTCATGCTGCGGTTGAGCAGGTCGGATTGGGAGTCCTGGTGGACCCGGACTCCGCTAAAGTCTGTCCCCATCGTGGCCTCGGCCGCGGTCCGCACCCCTTCGGAAAGAGTCGTCCCGCCGCCCCGAGCTGAATTGATGGCAGACGACATCTCCGAGCCGACCGGTCCGCCCTCCAGCCCAATCGTCTGGTCCGGCTCGCGTCGCAGCGTCGCGTCGTGTTTCATCTGGAGTTCGTCCTCCTCTTCGGCGCGCTGGAGGGAGGTGTCGTGCTTGGCCTGGAGTTCGTCGTCTTCGCCCTCGCGCTGGAGGGAGGTGTCGTGCTTGGCCTGGAGTTCGTCGTCTTCGCCC
>JBDSJC010000224.1:0-2508 GCA_039917655.1 Tepidiformaceae bacterium | reverse complement strand
TCGAGGGCGAGCCTTTCGAACGTTGCTGCTGAGACCGCCATGGATGCACCTCGTCCCCTCCAGTGTAGCGCCTCTACCGCGCCTTCCACTCCGGTGTGCGCTTTTCGCGGGCCGCTGCCATGCCCTCTTTAGCGTCATCGGTGGCCCCGGCCACGCGGCGCATGGTCTCTCCGAAGCGGATCGCCTCGACGAACGGCATCTGCTGGCCACGCCACGCCACTTCCTTAGTCGCGCGCACGGCCAACGGCGCCGATTGGCAGAGCCGGGCGGCGAGCGCCTTCGCCTCGGCCATCAAGTCCTCATGCGGCACCACCTTGCCCACCAGGCCCATCTCCTTCGCCCTTGCCGCGTTGACACGTTCGCCGATGAGCAGCAGTTCCATGGCGTTCTGCCAGCCGACTTTCTGCGGCAGCCGCACCGCGCCCTGGATGGTCGGCACGCCGATGCGGACCTCCGGAAAGCCGAACTCCGCGCGTTCGCTGGCGATCACGAAGTCACAGGCGGCGACCAGTGTGCAGGCGAACCCAAGGCAGTAGCCGTTGACCGCGGCGATCACCGGCTTCCAGATCTCCACGCCGCTCTCGAGGGAGTTCATGCTCGGCGTCTCCCAGTGGGTGGTGCCCGCCGGGCGTGCCGAGTCTCGCAGGTCAGCGCCGGCGCTGAACGCCCGCCCGGCGCCCGTGACGATGGCGACCCACGCCTGATCGTCTTCGCGGAATGTGATCCACGAGGCGTTGAGGTCCTCACGCAACTCGCCGTTGATGGCGTTCAGCGCCTCGGGGCGGTTGTAGGTGATGGTCGCGACGTGGCCTTCGCGTTCGTAGAGCACTGTTCCGGGCATGGGATTCCTCCGAGTGATGGTGGGCGAAGTCTACCGTGAGTTGCGGACTGAGGACTCGATTCGCCCGGGGCCACAGGCCAACGGGGTCGCCTCCACTTCGCGGATTGTGACACACGGTGGGCCGAGACCGGCGGTACGAGGCGTGGGGTGCGAGTGGAACCGAAACCGTGGGCGGCCCACCGCCTTCACACCGCCCGGCCGCGCAGCTTGTCCTTCTCGCCCGGCTTGGCGATGAGGACATTGAGGAACCGCTCCCAGTAGCGGCTGAGCAACCACTGCCCCACGAGCGCCGCTGTAACCGCCGAGATCACGATTACCCAGTCGCCGGTGTGCACCTCCGTGAAATCGAAGAAGCGGCGCAGCGCGGGCGAGTAGATCGTGGCAAGGAAGCTGGCGACCAGCAGCGCGCCCAGCAGCGTAGTCAGCACGGGGCGCGTCAGGCTGCGCCACGACGCCCCTTCGAACCCTAGCACTTCGACCATGAAGAACAGCCCGGTGATGCCCATCGTCAGCGAGACCAGCGTGCGAGCCTCCTCGATGTTGCGGTTGAGCAGCCCCGCGGTCAGCAGGTGGACGCCGATCGCCGCGACCGCCAGAGCCAGTGACGCCGGCAAGGCCCAGCGCAGCACATTCCGGGTGAAGTCGCGGCCCGCATCCGGCGGCGGAATGCTGATCGAGATGAAAACTGCGGGGATGCCGAGCGTGATCAGCGCCGTCAGGGAGCCATGACGCGGCAGGAACGGGAAGTCGAGGCGCAGCATGTTCGTAGCCACAATGAGCAGGTAGGCGTAAAGGCTCTTGGCGATGAACAGCTTGCTCAGGCGCGCGGCGTTTCCAAGCACCGCCGTTGCTTCTTTCGCTCCTCGAATCAGCGCCTCGAATGAGTCGTTGAGGAGGACGATGCCCGCCACCGCCCGCGCCGTCGCGGTGCCCGAGGCCATGGCCACCGCGACATCCGCCGCGCGCAAGGCCTGGACGTCGTTTGCGCCGTCGCCAACCATCGCGACGAAGTGCCCCTGGTCCCGCAATTCGGTGACGATGCGCGCCTTGAGCGCGGGCGTGATGCGGCCGAAGACGCTGTGCTCGGCGACCGCGTCCGAGAACGCGCTGCCCTCTAGCGCCTCGATTTCGTCACCGGCGACCGCACCGCCCCTCAGCGAAATGCCGAGCTGGGCGATCAATGCCGCCACCGTTGCCGGGTTGTCGCCGCTGATCAGCTTTGGTTCGATGCCCAGCTGCTCCATCATGGCGAACGCTGTGCGCACCTCAGGACGAAGGACGTCGCCGAGGGTGACCAGAGCAAGGGGACGGAGGCCCGTCATCGCCACGCCGAAATCCGGGAGGCCCGGTGCTTCCGCAAAGAGCACTCCGCGCAGGCCTGTCGCCGCCGCCGCGTTGTAAACCGCGCGCAAGCCCGCATCGGAATCCGCTAGGGGCAGCACTGTCTCGGGCGCTCCCAGCACAAACACGCGCGATTCGCCGTTCAGTTCGAGCTTTAACGCGCTCCACCGCCGCTCCGAATTGAACGGGACGTTGCCCTTCGCCACCGCGCCGTTCGATTCCTTACCGAGCGCCTGTGCCAGCGCTCCCGAGGTCTTGCTCTCGCCCGCGCTGGCCGCGACGAATGCCGCAAGCCAGGGCCGGTACCCCTCCATCCCACCTGCCCA
>JBDSJC010000223.1:0-3487 GCA_039917655.1 Tepidiformaceae bacterium | reverse complement strand
CGATGAGACCTCATAGTCGCGTGGGCTGAAATTGAGGGTGCCAGCCCGATAGTGGAGGGGCGGCCCGAAGGGCAAACGGGGCCGCCATCCTTCGACGGGCTCAGGACGGACGGAATGAGGCCGCGTTTGGCCTGCGGTGCGGGGGCCGGGCCGGTGTTCCCTCACCCCTGGCCCCTCTCCCACTGCGGAGGGAGAGGGGTGGTTTGTGCTTCGTGGAGCGCATGGTTGAGGGCTCTGTTCTTGATCCACTAGTGACCAGTGGAGGAGCTTTGAACGCTGACCATGTGGCCGTATGGCGGAACCCTCTCCCACCGCGGAGGGAGAAGGGAGATTCGTGCGTTGGGCAGTGCTTGGGTGACTGCTTGTTCCGGGGTGGGATTCGACCTGGGAGTTTGAGATGCGAACGACCTCGAAGCCGAGTCCTTGCAGGAACAGCGTTCGTTCGCGGTCGCGGGTTTGTTGTTCGGGGTCGTTGTGGGCTCCGCCGTCGATTTCGAGGACGAGTCCGAGTTCCGCGCAAAAGAAGTCGGCGACGTACGGGCCGATTGGGTGCTGGCGGCGGAATTTGAGGCCGTGGAACTTTCGGTCGCGCAGGTGCTCCCAGACGAGCGCCTCGGTGGGTGTCATCGGGCGGCGCAAACGTCGTGCGGCTGATGCGTTGTCGCGGCGGAATTTCTGTTGTTGGTCCACTTGTGAGTAGTTTAGGAAGCTTTGAACGCTGGCGAAGTCGCCCTGTGGCGAGACCCTCTCTCTCCGCAGTGGGAGAGGGAAGGGTGAGGGTCCGCAAAGCCAGGCGGTTGAGGACGGCTGTGCCCGCGCCGAGTGTCGAGGGCGAACCTGTGGCCGCGGAGGGCCACGGCTACAAGTCTTGCGGGGGCGATCGCCGACGGCCGGTGGTGCGGTTAACGCTGCTCTGGGATAGTCGGACAAGAGCTATCCCCGGAGGTTCCCCACGATGAGCAACGGACCGGCCCGCAGCCCCATGGTGTTCGACCGCGCGTTCCTGACGGGCGTCGAGGACGTGACGGAGATTGTGCTGGTGCGGCACGGCCAGCAGCATGTGCCGGACTGGCGGAACGGACCTGTCGGCGACACGGTGGACCCGCCGCTGAGCGAGGATGGCGTGCAGCAGGCGCGGCTGGTGGGCGAGCGATTTTCGACTGAGCGGGTGGACGTGGTCTACGCCAGCCCCCTCAAGCGGGCCTTCGAAACGGGCTACCAGATTGCCCGTCACCACCGCCTGGAGTTGAAGGTGGTGCACGACCTGCGGGAGGTGGAGGTGTTCCGCGATATTCCCGCCGACCAGCCGGCCGTCGAGTTCATCGGCGAAGAGCTGCTCGCGGGGATTCGTGAACGGATGATCCGCGAGGGTTCGTGGGACGTGTACCCGTACTCTGAATCGAGCCACGAGTTCCGCAAGCGGACGGTGAACGCGATCGAGGGGATCATTGCGGCGAACGAAGGGAAGCGGGTGGTGGTGGCCTGCCACGGTGGGGGGTGATCAACGCCTATGTGGCGCACATCATCGGCGTTTCGAAGGACATGTTCTTTCGCCCGGCGCACACCTCGGTGAGCATCGTCTACTCAGGCCACGGGGTGCGGGCGCTGCAATCACTGAACGACGTAAGCCATTTGACGACGCCGGAGCGCAGCTTCCTCAGTCATTAAGGCGGGCGTCCAGGCTGGCGAGCGATCCGAGCGAGAAGTTTTCGGCGAGCGTTTCGAGTGCGAGGGGAAGCGGCGGACGCAGGGCAGTCCCGGCAAAGGAGTCCGCCACCGTCCGTGCCAGGGCGCCGGAGCGGCGGTAGTGGCGGCCCCCGCCGAGGGCGAAGAGTTCGGCGCAGAGCTTCGTGGACTCCTGGGTGACGTAGGTCTTGGTGCGAAGCACGCGGGCGGCGTATTCGGGACCAGCGCCAGGGTGCCAGAGGGCGGCGGTTTCGAGGAGGTAGGCCCGAAGTGATTCGTAGCGCATGACAGCGTCGGAGAGCCGGACGCGCATCGCGGGGCCGGCCGGCGCGGGGTCACCCAGAGCGCGGATCACTGCCGCCGCGCAGCCAAGGGGAATGGCCGCGAAGAGGCAGAAAAAGTACTGCAACGGCTGGACCGTGGCGAGGAAGTTGGGAAAGCCGAGCATGAATTCGGCCGGCGCGGCGCTGTAGCGGACGGTCTGGCTTTCGGTGGAGCGCATGCCGAAGCCGTCCCAGTCGTCCATGATTTCCACCCCCGGAGCGCCGGTAGGGACGAAGAAGAACTCGACCACGCCCGCGCCGGGAAGGTCGGCCTGGGTGACCTTTGCGGTGGAGAAGAAGTAGTCCGCGTGGCGCCCGGACGAGGCGAGGATCTTCTCGCCGTCCAGGAGGAAGGCGCCGTCTCGCTTTGTCGCAACGGTCTTGGTGGCGGCCAGCGAGCCTCCTGCGCCCTTTTCCGAATTGCAGGCGGCGTAAAGCTTGCCCGTGCGGAAGTCCGCGGCGACGCGAGCGATCTGCGTCTCCCAGTGGCTGCGATGCTCAGACGGCGGGTCCACCGCGCTGCCATAGATGCCTGCCAGCCCGAGCGGCATCGCGAGGAGGAGTGCGGTGGAGGGCGACGCTGTAGCGACGGCCTCGACGGCGCGGACGGATGCGACGAGATCAGCGTCCTCGCCGCCCAGGGCATGTGAAAACGGCATCAGGGGGATCGCGGCCTCCCGCAGATCGGCGAGATTCTCGGCAGGGTACGCTTCAGCGTCTCGCGCATCTCTATCCGCGAAGCGAGGGAGCAGGTCTTTCAGGTTGGCGAACGCCACGCCGCACCTCCAGTGCGATTCTCGCCGGATTCTACATGACGCTGCGCAACATTCGCGATGACCCGGCGACGCCGCGCGAGAGCGTCGCGTAGAATCGGCTGCATCGCACTCTTTCGCTGGCCGCCAGAGTGAAGACACGAAACCAGAGGACTCCTGCAATGCCCGTCGCCGATTTTTCACTTGCTGGCAAGGTCGCCATCGTTACCGGGGGCAGCCGGGGAATCGGCCGCTCGATCGCCGTTGCCCTGGCTGAAGCGGGCGCGGATGTGTGTGTGGCGGCGCGCAAGCCGGAGGCGCTCGAAGAGACGTTGACGGCGATCAAAGCGACCGGGCGAAGGGGCATCGCTGTCCCCACGAACGTGCGAGACATGGACGCGCTCCAGAACCTGGTGAACGAGACCAAGCGCCAACTCGGGCGGATCGACGTGCTGATCAACAACGCTGGCGCGAACCCCGCCTTCGGGCCGATCCAGGACCTGGAGGAGCGCGCGTTCGACATGGTAATGACGACGAACGTGAAGGCGGTCTTCATGCTGAGCAAGATGGTGCGCGAGGCGATCCTGGAGCATGGGCAAGGTGGGACGATCGTGAACGTCAGCTCGACTGGGGGGCTGCGGGCATCGGTGGGGCTGGGCGGTTACTCGGTCTCGAAAGCGGCTGTGATCATGCTCACGCAGGTCTGCGCGAAGGAGTGGGGGACGG
>JBDSJC010000222.1:0-2572 GCA_039917655.1 Tepidiformaceae bacterium | reverse complement strand
GACCTCTCGCCTGACCGTGTTTACGTCGGTCCAATGTGCGATTTCGCGCGTTTCGAACGCTACGCCTGAGTTGCCGAGCACTTCAGCAAGGGCTGGCTCCGCGTTCGCGCGGTGGCCATGCGCCCATCCGTCCTGGCCAGTCACTTCGCGAATGATTTCGTTGAGGCGCTCCCCGGCGCGCTGCTCAGGGTAGGGGGCGTAGCTGTGTGTGCAGTTCAGAAGTAGGCCGCCGGGCCGAACGCACTCAACCGCGGCACGAATCGCGGCTCTCGAATCGGGCACCAGGTGGAGGATGTGCGAGAAGAGGATCGCATCGAAGCTGCTGGGCCGGAATGGAAGGGCGGACGATTCTGCGAGCAGAACACGGATATCTCTCCGTTTCTCGCGGAGGTTGCGGAGCATCTCCTTGGAGATGTCGATTCCGGTGATTTGGAAGCCCCGTTCGGCGAGGGGGACGGCGATGCGGCCCGTTCCGACGCCGACTTCGAGCACACTGCGCGCGCCGTTCTCTTTGAGGACCGCGGCAAGGCCGTCACCGACCTGCAGCTCCGCCTCAACGGACAGCCCCCGGGTGGAGTCATACAGGTGCGCCACGCGGTCGTAGTTGTTGGCCTGGATCGACGGTTGCGACGGTTGGTTCATACGAAGCGAACCTCCTGTCTCAGGATTGGCGCTCGCGCCACTCATCGATCAGCCAGCGGGCGATGGAGAGCTTGCCAGGGATGTTTGGCAGGTTGTCGGCGGTAAACCACTGAGCGTCCACGATCTCCGTCGGGTCACAGACGATTTCGCCGCCAGCGTACTTCGCGTTGAAGCCAAGCATGAGCGAGTTCGGGAACGGCCACGGCTGACTGCGCATGTAGCGAATGTCGGAGAGTTCGACGCCGACCTCTTCGCGAACTTCACGGGCGACGCACTCTTCGAGGGTTTCGCCGGGTTCGACAAATCCTGCGAGCGTGGAGTACATGACGTTCGGGCCGAACGTTCGTCCGCGGGCGAGGAGGGCCTCGTTTCCACGTTCGATCAGCGTGATCACGGCCGGGGAGATGCGCGGGAACGAGAGCAGTCCGCAGGACGGGCACTTGCGCGCCCGCTCGCCCGGCGCGTCCTCGGTGGCTGACCCGCAACGGCCACAGAAGAGATGGGTTCGATGCCATTCCGCGATCTGCACGGCGCGCCCGGCGAGATGCCACGTCTGTTCCGGAAAGTGAGGAAACAGAGTAAACAGCGTCTCGTGGCTGAACGGTTCCGGCGTTTCGCCGGGAGTGTCGATCCCCGCCGCCCAGACGGGGATGCCATCGAGAAGCCCGAGGAAGTGCTCGTGATGAACTTCGATACCGAGGTCGCGCGGATGGACGGCTTCCGGCAGCCGCAGGCCATCGGCGCCGGGCGTTACGAGGACCGTGCCCTTGCCGACGCAGATCCAGGTGGCATAAATGCCGACGACGTCCTCGGGCGGAGTAATAAGCGACTGAAACGTGGGGGATTGAGACATGGAGACCAACCTTACGTGAGCGCCAGTAGTCTAGCAGGGGGTGCGTTCGGGGGTGCTCCGCGAGCTTCAGGTGTGCGGATGCGCGATCAGCCCCTCGGCCTCCAGCGCCGCCATCTCGTTGCGCACCGTCGCGCTCGAAAGCCCAAGCGCACGCCGCTCCACCAGCGACTGCAACCCAATGGGCGTGGCGCTATCGATGAAGTCATCGACGATGAAAGCGAGGATGCGCCCACGGCGCTCTGACAAAGCCATTATCAACCCTATCATGCCACATTGGCACTCTCATGCCAAGAGTGCTAACGGCCACAGGTACAGTGTAGCCGATGGGCCGGGAGGGCGGCTAGCGGGATGGTGTTGCTAGCCCGGCCCCGACTGGTTAACCTGGCGCGAATCACCGGCTGGAGCATGAAGGTGGATGACGAGCAGATGTGTCGAGCGTTGCTTGCTTGCGAAGACGAGCAGGCGGCGGAAGCGGTGTTAACCGCGAGAGGCGTTTGGAAGGACCCGCGTACGTGGTCAGACTTTGGCGGTCAAGAGAATAACTTCTCGACGATTGGTAACCAGCAGGCGAACCCAGAAGCGGCCCTTGTCGAAAAGCTTATCAATTCGATGGACGCCGTTCTCACCCTCGAGTGTCGTCGCGCAGGTCTGGATCCTGAGGGGCCACAGGCTCCGACTTCAGTGAAGGAGGCGGTTTCGCGGTTCTTCGGGATACGAGACGGAAACTTGGCGGAACTTACCGCGACTGAACTAACCCGTCACGCTGCGCGGATCGGGTTGGTCGCCACAGGCTCGAAACGGCTCCCCAACCTGACCGTGATCGACACCGGTGAGGGCCAGGAGCCCGATGAGTTCCCGAACACGTTTCTCTCCCTCGGTCGCTCGAATAAGCTCAAGATTCCGTTCGTGCAAGGCAAATTCAACATGGGCGGAACAGGCGTCCTTCAGTTCTGTGGTGAGCGGAACCTACAGCTGATTGTGAGCCGACGCCACCCGGATCTCGTCCCGAGCGACGAATCCTGGGGGTTCACGGTCGTTCGCCGAGACAACCCGTCCGGTGGCGTTAGAAGCTCGGTC
>JBDSJC010000221.1:0-14624 GCA_039917655.1 Tepidiformaceae bacterium | reverse complement strand
CCGTTTGGAGGCCTTCTTATTGTCACGCAGCGAATCTAAACGATGTTGGTAGCAGAGGAGGGACTCGAACCCTCGACCTCACGATTATGAGTCGTGCGCTCTAACCAGCTGAGCTACCCTGCCGTGTTCGCCGCGCGAACCTTCAATCTAGCAACCGGCGGAATTCCGGGCAACGAACGCTCATTTCGCCGAGGCGGGTTCGTGTGGGCGCGGGTCTACGCGCTCGAGCCGCCAGTTCACGCCGCGCTCGTCCATATCCACCACCGCGGCCCAGCCTGCGCGCTTGTTAGCGTCGGAGAGCGGCATCGGCGCACCTGAGTAGACCGCTGTGGTCCCGCCTGTGCTCACGTCCGCATGGGGCTCCCAGTGGCCGAAGGCGAGGTAGTCCCAGTTTCCCGCGGCGGCCGCCACTTCGGCCTCGGTCATCAGTAGCGAGCGATGCATTTCGCCGCCTTCGCGGACGAAATGGCCATGGGCGATGCCAAGGTGCCAACGATTGTCGATGCGCCCCGGCAGACCTTCTAGCGGTTTGAAATGCCAGTCGGTATCCAGGTAGGCGCGGCCCCAGGCCACGATGTCCAGACCCTCGGGTTCGTACAGTTCGCCAGGGTGGCTGCGAAAAATGTGCAGCCGGGGGGCGATCGCCTCCAGGTCATAGCGCCAGTAAAGAGAGCCGGGGTCCATCGGGTCGTGGTTGCCGGGCAGGAGAAGCGTTTGACCTTCGAAGCGGCGGATCTCCTCGGCCGCGAAGGTCACGGTCGATGGGTCAACGCGTCCGTTGTCGAAGAAATCGCCGGCGATCACCAGCAGATCGGCGTTGACCTTGTTCGCCAGTTCGATGACGCGCGAAAAGGTCGTGCGGATGAGGTCGCGCCGTTCACCCCACTTGCCCTCTTCGCTGCCTTCGTATGCCCCGAGATGGACATCTGAGGTGTGGACGAGGCGGATCGGCTTTCGTTCAGGCACCCGTGCCACTCATGGAGGCCAGCTGCCGGGCGTGATCTCTTGAATGGATCCGGAGAAACAGCAGCCATTCGCGCCAGTTGAGGTCACCGAAGAAGGGGTGCTGCCATTTCAGTTCAAGGTTCGCCTCCGGGTCGGCCGAACGGACGTGCACGTAGAGGGAGTCGATCGCCTCGGCGTGGGCGGCGATGATCGCCTCGCGGTCAGCTGGGACTTCCGGCTCGCCGTCAGCCGGGAGGTAGCCTTCAAGAGCGGCGAAGAGCACCTGCTGGGCGACATGCATGTTCGAAGACGCGGCGTGGCGAAGGCAGTCCATTGGCGTCCACTCGTCGCCCGCTGGAATGGCGTTCAGCGCCGCCTCCGGCACTCCCCGGGCGGCCGTCGCCAGGTCATCGACGCCTTCCTGGACGCGCCCGCAAAGCTCGTCGATCGTGCGTTGGGCAGCTTGCGCCTGGAGGTAGTCGCGAATCCGGTCGTTGTCGGACTGGGGCTGAGTCATACGGCGAGTGCACTGCTTTCTCGGGCGAACCCGGCGAAGGGGGCTTTGGTCGGAGTGGGCTGGTAGGCGATGAGCTGGAGCTTGCCGAAAAGCATCGCGTCTTCGGCCGTGGGTGCGAAGGCATCGCCCACCGAGTCGTGCCAGGCGTGTTCCACGACATAAAGCCGGCCATTCGCTGTGAGCGCGCGGCGCGCCTCAGCGATGGCAGATGGGCGCTCGGCCTCTGGCAGGTGCCCGAAATAGTGGATGGCGACCACGGCGTCGAACGCGGGTGACGCCCACGGCAGCGCCCCGCCGTCGGCGTGAATCAGGTTGATCCGCGGTGTTCCGTGGTTGCGGCGTTCGGCGCGTTCCAGCATGAAGGGCGAAAGATCGAGCCCGGTGAGGTGGGCGGCCGGCAGCCCAGCAGAGAGCGTTTGGAGCGCGCGGCCCGGACCGCATCCGAGTTCGAGCACGTCTTCGTGCTTCTGTGGTCGCATCATTTTGAGCAGCGACTCGAGCATCTGCGATTCACGGCCCAGGTTGTAGAGCTGCCGGATGACGGCCTCGTACCCCGCGGCGCTTCGTCGCGAAAGGTAGCCTTCTGGGAGGAAGTGCCAGTGCTGGAGATACCAACGCGGGTAGCTGACGCGCGGATTGCTGCGTGGCGAGCGAGCTGCTTCGGCGATACAGCGTTGCGCGAGTGACGGGTGCATGCGCTTGAGCATCGCCGTCGATCCTAGTCAGCCGGGGAGTTCCTGTCACGAAACAGCACGCCAAGAAGGGCGCCCGGCGGTCCATATGTTGCCTGTATTTGGGTGCGCATTCAGCCTGAGCCTTAATGGACCTCCTTCGCGCGGCAATCCTGGGTATCGTTCAAGGCCTCTCCGAATTCCTGCCGATCTCGTCGTCGGGACACCTCATCCTGGTGCCGGCGCTCTTTCGCTGGCCAGACCAGGGGCTCTCGTTCGATGTGGGCTTGCACCTGGGAACGCTGCTCGCGCTGCTCGCCTACTTCTGGCGCGATTGGGTCAGGATGTTCCACTTCGGCCTCCTGGACTTAAAAGACAATCAGCTTCGCATGCGCCGCTACCGCCCGGAGAGCCAGCTACTCTGGCTGCTTGCCTTGGGTTCGATTCCTGCGGCCGTCGCTGGGCTGTTCTTCAACCACTGGATCGAAGACAACGTGAGGCAGCCCTGGCTGATCGCGATAACGCTCGCCGTTGTCGGCACCATCATGTTGGTTGCCGACCGTTGGAGCCGCCGCGACCGGGAGATCTCCAACATTGGGGTGGTGGACGCCGTTCTTATCGGGCTCGCCCAGGCGTGTGCGCTGATCCCTGGAGTCTCGCGTTCGGGCGCGACGATGAGCGTGGGGCTCTTCCGAAACCTCAGCCGGGACGCCGCGGCGCGATTCGCGTTCCTCCTCGGCACGCCAGCATTCGTGGGCGCGGCGGCACTCAAGGCGAACGACCTCGCCGGTAGTTCGGGCCGGGAGTTCGCCCAACTGACGATCGGCTTCATCTGTTCATTGGTGGTGGGGTTCATCGTCATCCACCTGCTGCTGCGCTACCTGAGGACGCGCAGCCTCGTCCCGTTCGTGCTCTACCGGTACGGCGTGGCTGCCTTGACGCTTGTCATTGCCGCCGTCCGCGTCAGCTAGCTGTGGTGCTCGAACGCCGACCTCGCCCTGTCTCGCGTAGAATACGGCCACAACCACTACTCTGGAGGCTTCATGGTCATCGAATCACTGCGTTTGGACGGCCCGCCGAGACGGGTCGCGATCATCACTGGCGGGAGCCGCGGACTCGGCAAAGCGATGGCGATCGCGCTCGCCGAGGCTGGCGCCGACGTCTGCATCGCCAGCCGGACCGTCTCACAGCTAGAATCGGCGGCTGCGGAGATCGAGGCCGCCTGCGGGCGTAAGCCGCTCATCGTCCCCACCAATGTGCAGAAGAGCGCAGAGTGCGACGCCCTCGTCGCGAGGACTGTCGAACATTTCGGCAGGCTGGACATCATGATGAACAACGCGGGCATCGGCGACCGCCGCGGCGCAGGCAGCCGCATCACCGATCTGGAAGACGCGGACTGGCACGACACCATCGAAGTGAATCTGCATAGCACCTTCTACTGCACCCGCGCGGCCTCGCGGCAACTGCTCAAACAGGGCGAAGGCGGCGTGATCGTGAACGTGGCAAGCGGGACGGCACTGCGGTCTTCGCCGCAGTCGCTGGGCTACGCGGCGGCCAAGGCGGGCGTCATTTCCTTGACGAAAAGCACCGCCGGGGCGCTCGTCGGCGAGAACATCCGGGTGAACTGCATCATCCCCGGTTTCGTCGCGCAGCAACCCGCGCAGACCGAGGAGGAGGCCGAGCGCCTGAAGCAACGCGGACGGTTCAACACCGCTCGGCGACTGGGGGAGGCGTGGGAACTCGGCCCGTTGGCAGTGTTCCTCTGTTCGGATGCCTCCAGCTACGTCACCGGGGAAGTCTTCGTCATCGATGGCGGAGGCCTGGCGGGCGGCATCGCGCCGACGGGCTACACCCTGGAGGTGTCGAATGCCTGAGTGGAATCGCAAGCCCGGATTCGATCTCAGCGGCAAGAAAGCGTTGGTCGTCGGCACGGGCAACCCGCTGGCGCGCGAGATCGCCCTCGGATTCGCGGAGTGTGGCGCCGACGTTGCTGTCGCCTCGGCAACGCTCGATGGCGACGAGGTAATGGAGGCGAAACGGATCAGCAAAGAGGTGACGAAGCTCGGGCGCGCCTCCTTCGCGCAGGGTTGGGATGTCTCCTTGCCGACGAACGTGCAAGTTGGGCTCAAGCAGCTCGGCAAGGAGTTCGGCCAGCCGACAGTGCTCGTCTACAATGCCGATTCGGTGCTCGCCAAGCCGATCGAGAAGACCACGGACGCCGAGTTCGCCCGAATCCAGCAGGTGAACATGAGCGGCGCGTTCTTCGCCGCCCGCTCGTTCCTGAAGGAGTATCCGGGCGGTGAGCCCGGCCGCATCATCTTCGTCTCCACAATTTTCGCGGAACGCGGGACCGAGAACATGGCGGCCTATGCGGCCGCCAAGGCGGGAGTCGTGGGGTTAAGTGCGGCATTGAGCCAGGAGCTCGGCGAACGCGGCATTACTTCGAACTGCATCGCCACCGGCTGGATGGATTGGACGCCGGGTCGCGGCTCGGACGAAGTCGGCGCCAACCGGCTGTTGCGCTACATCCCGATGCGGCGTTTCGGCCACAGCGGAGAGGTGGCGGCGCTTGCCGTGCTTTTAGCCTCCGATGCTTCGGGCTACCTCAACGGCCAGGTGTTCCACGTTGACGGCGGCGTGAGCCAGCACCTGTAGCCGCGCCGATGCCCGGATCGAAGCCGTTAGCGGTGCGTGTGCTCGAGCAGCGGAAGGTGAGGTTCGAACAGTTCGAATTCGACCCCTCGATCCGCTCGGCGGAGGAGGTCGCGCGGGCCGTCGGCATGCCGCCTGAGACAGTCTTCAAGACGCTGGTGATCGAGCAGGACCCGCCGCGCGGCAAACCGTTCCTCGTGATGATGCCCTCGACGGCAGAGGTCGACCTCCGGGTGCTGGCCGCTTCGCTGGAGCTGAAGAAGCTGCGCATGGCGAGCCACGCCGAGGCCGAGGGGCACACGGGGCTGAAGGTCGGCGGGATCAGTGCGCTCGCGCTGCTCAACAGCGGATTCACCGTGCTGATCGACCATTCGGCCCTTGGGTTCGACGAAATCCTTGTGAGCGCCGGACAACGCGGCATGGATCTCCGCCTCGCGGTCGCAGACCTCCTCCGGTTAACCGGCGCGCGCAGCGTACTGACGCGCTGAAGAGGTCCGCGGGAGCACGGCGGCCCCGGCAAAATCCCGGCGAGCTCAGCCACGTTCCGCAAGTGCTCGCGAAGCACAACTGCTTCTCTCGGAAGCGCCCGCATATCTCGCGCGGTAATCCATTCCGCTCCCTTGCTCGATTGGGCGGAGTCTGGGCCATCGCCTGCGAACGCCGCCCGCCAGTGTTGCACCCTGGGTCTCCGACGCTTCCCCATGCAGCCGCGCCACTACTCGGGTAAAGTGCGGGCGTGGCAAACGAAATCGAGCATGCTCAAGGGCCGCTCGCTGGGATCCGCGTGCTGGATCTCTCGACGGAGCGCGCGGAGTTGGCTGGCCGTCTCCTCGCCGACCTTGGTGCGCAGGTAACCAAGGTTGAGCCTCCCGGTGGGGCTGTAGCGCGATTCCTGCCACCGTTCGAATCCGGAAAGGAGCACGACCTCGAGGGGTCGCTCTACTGGGCGGCGGTGGCGCTTGGAAAGCAGAGCGTTGTCCTCGATTTCGCCACCGGGCATGGCCGGGCCCAGTTGCGAGCGCTTGCGTCCACAGCGGATGTCCTCGTCGAATCGTTTGACCCCGGCGTGATGGACTCACTCGGGCTGGGCTACACAGACTTAGCAGAGTTGAACCCGCGTCTGGTCTACGTCTCGGTCACGCCATATGGGCAGACCGGGCCGCACGCTCTCCGCCCGGCCACCGAACTGACGCTGGAGGCGGCCGGGGGATTGCTCGGGTTGCAAGGAGACCGCGACCGTCCGCCCGTGCCGGTTGGCTACCCGCAGGCGGCGTTTCACGCCGGTGCGCAGGCTGCAGCTGACGCTGTCATCGCCCTCAACGAGCGCGAACGTTCTGGCCGCGGCCAGTACCTCGACGTGTCCACGCAGGCAGCGATGGTCTGGACGCTGATGAACGCCACCGGCTACCCCCCGAATACCGGCGGCGACCCGCCGAACTCCGGCGATGGGCGTACCAACCCGCCGCTCGAACTCGCACCTGGCGTGGCCTTCCCACACGTCTGGCGCAGCAAGGACGGCTGGTTGCAGGCGACCATCACGCTGGGCGGCCTTGGCGCCCGCACGCTCGGCAACCTCATCCGCCTGATCGAGTCCGAAGGCCAGCTCTCGCGCGATCATTCTGGCAACGGGTGGGCCGATTGGACGGACGCAATCGCACCGGGCGGCGTTGCTCCCGAGACCCTAGCGGCCGCGAGGGAGGAGATCGCTGCTTACTTCGCCACCCACACAGGGGAAGAGATCATGCGCCGAGCCGTCGAACACAAGCTGCTCGTGGCGCCGATCCGCACCATCCCGGACCTCCTTACAACTCCCCAGTTGCAGGAACGCGAGTATTGGACGGACGTCGCCGGGCGGCGCCACCCAGGAGTAGCCGCACGCCTCAGCCGCACACCCATGCAACTGTCTACACCCGCTCCCACGCTGGGCCAGCACCAGGACCTGCTCGGAAAACAACAAACTACTGCTCCGTCACTGCCCGTCAGGTACTCCGCCGCGAGGCGGGGACGCGCGTTCGAAGGATTGAAAGTGGCCGACTTCGCCTGGGTCGGGGTCGGGCCGATCATCGCCAAAGCGCTCGCCGACCATGGCGCAACGGTGGTCCACGTGGAAAGCGCCACGCGGCCGGACGTACTCCGTCTCGGCCCCCCCTTTAAGGATGGCGAAGCCGGACTCGATCGGTCGCAATTCTTCGCGAACTTCAACAGCTCGAAACGGGGGCTGGCGCTCAACCTGGCGCTGCCTGAGGGCAGGGAGCTAGCCGAACGATTGATCGATTGGGCTGACGTGCTCGTCGAGAGTTTCATCCCCGGCGTGCTCGATGGTCTCGGCCTGGGGTACCCGGCGTTGGCCGCTCGCCGCCCGGACCTGGTGATGCTCAGCACCTGCCTCTGCGGCCAGACCGGCCCGGACGCGACGTACCGCGGATTCGGCACTCAGGGTTCGGCGCTCGCCGGGCTCCACGGGCTCACTGGATGGCCCGATCGCCCACCGGCCGGCACCTGGGGCGCCTACACCGATTTCATCGCCCCGCGCTACGGAGTGGCCGCGCTCGCCGCCGCCATCTTCGAACGTAGCCGCTCCGGGCTCGGCCAGTACATCGACCTGGGGCAGGTGGAGGCCGCGATCCATTTCATCGAGCCGCTGATCCTCGATTTCACCACGAATGGGCGGGCCCGGGAGGCCGCTGGCCACCGCTCCGATCGCGCCTGCCCTCACGGCGTCTACCAGGCCGCCGGTCTCGAGCGTTACGTCGCGGTCGCCGTCGAGACATCCGGACAATGGCGGATGTTACGCCAACTGGCGTCGCTGGAGCACATCGTTGCGGCCGACGCCACCCTGGCCGAGCGGCTCGCCTGCGCATCGGCGCTTGACGCGGCCCTCTCCGATTGGTGCAGGCAGCAGGATGCCTGGGGATTGGTCGAGACCCTCGTCGCCGCTGGCGTGCCCGCGGCGGTGGTCCAGCGGCCCTCCGACCTCTATTCGGACCCCCAACTCGCCCACCGCGGCTTCTTCGTGAGCTGCGATCACGGAGTGATGGGCGCCACCCCGTACGACGGGCCGGCGACGATCTTGTCGGAGACTCCAGCGCAGGTCACCGCCGCCCCCTATCTCGGGCAGCACACGGACGAAGTCCTGCGCGAAATCCTTGGCCTCAGCGACGCCGAGATCGCGGACTACGCCGCTTCGGGCGTATTTCACTGAAGCACGTTAGGCCCGCGCAGGCCCCGCATCCCGGTTCGCCACCAGCCGCTCAGCATCGAATCCGAAGAATCGCGCGGCGTTCAGGCCGAGCACCTTCGCCCGCTCCTCATCGCTGAGGCGGCTCATGGTCCGTTCGATCGCCTGCTCCGAGTGCGGCCATGACCCCTCGTGGTGGGGGTAGTCGTTCGCCCACATGAAGTTGTCGCCGAGGTTGTACTCGCGCAGCAGGTCGATTCCCGGCGGGTCCTCCTGGAACGAGGCGAAGCAGTGCTGGCGGTAGTAGTCGCTCGGCAACATCTTCAACTTCGGAAACGCCCAGAAGTGATGGTGTTCGTAGGCCTCATCCATGGCGCGCAGCATCCACGGGACCCATCCGATGCCGGCCTCGATGCTGGCGAAGCGCAGCGACGGGAAGCGATCGAGCACGCCCGAGGAGCAGAGATTCACAATCGGCTCTGCCGTCGGCGCGAGGGAATGGATCACGTAATTGATCACCGCGCCTCCGTTGCCGCGCGCTGCTCGGGGGTCCTTGCCCGTTGAGACGTGGAACGTGAACGGCAGGTCCAGGTCCTGGATGCAGGCCCACAACGGGTCGAATTCCGGCAGGTTGTAGTTCAGATCCTCAGAACCTCCCGGCCCCCACATCGGCTTGCACGGCAGGCTCAGCCCGCGGAACCCCAGCCCGGCGGCGCGTTCGATCTCGGCGATTGCGCTCGGAATATCGCCGGTAGCGATGCAGGCAAGGGGTCGCATGCGGTCGTAGTGCTCGCCGAACACCTCCCACGTCCAATCGTTGTAGACGCGGCACATCGCCTGCGCGAACAAGGGGTCAGGAGTGGCCCACATCTGTAGGCCGCGATTCGGGAAGATCACTTCAGCGTCCACCCCGTCACGCGCCTGGTCTCGTAGTCGCTCAGCCGGGTCGCTCTTGCCCACGCGGGCGCGTTCCTGGTCTTCGCCCTCCATCTTCAGGTCGCGAATCTTCACCGGGTGGTAGCCCTCAACTACCGACCACTTCACGCCCTCCGCATCGACCTCAATTCGCGGTAGCCGGTGGCGGTACTTCTCCTCGATGCGCTCCACCCAGAGATTCGGGGGCTCGTTGACGTGGCAATCGGCGGAGATCATGAGGAACTTCGCGGGCGACCCGGGTGTAGCCACGCGAGGCCAGCCTTCGTGACCCGGAGTTTCGTAGCGGTGGGAATTGAAGTGTTCGCTGCGTTCGACTGGACTCAGCGTTTCGATGTCCGTCCGTTCGAGAGTGGTCATGCGGGGCCTCCAGGAGCATTGGGCTGGGCGCGTTGTCCGGCGGTGATCCAGCTGAACGGCTGGGGCGCATCGAAATCGAGCGCCGAAGGGTGGAGTTCGGTCAGTCTCTCGATGGCGATGACATCGGAGTATTCGGCGTCGAGTCCCTCGTTCGGCCAGCGCCGAATGCGCAGCCCGGTGGCTTCGGCGGGGACAGGATACTCGGCGAACTCGCCGCCGCGGCCGCTGTAGAACCAGCTGCCCTCGGCGCCGGTGCTGCCGGTCAGCCAGCTGCCGAACCAGAGCAGGGGTGCGCCATGCTCGTTCAGGTCTGCGGGCCAGCGCACGGTTATTGAACCCATCACTGCCGGGCATTCTATTCCGCCGCGCGAAGCATTGCGACCCGCCACCATCGTTCCGGGCCTGCCCTATTCGGCACTCTGCCACCATGCAACAGGGTCGGACTCCACCGACCTGTTTCGGGGTCTGCGCCCGTGTAACCGGTGTGCTGGCTCAAAAGCGACGCGAGCGTTCCGCCGGGCCGCGGACGTCCACACCGAGCGTCGCTCAAGACCTCGATGCAGGCTGCCGATACTTGGAGCAGCGGAGAGCGGAAGCTTGGCCCTCCGCTCCGTGAGCATGGCTGCCAAACGAGACGATAACGGAAGGTGGCCCCCACCCGAATGCAAAGAATCCTCACGCGGATTGGGCCAACCTGGCGGTTTGCCATCGTGGCCTCCCTGGTCGTCGTCGCGGCTGGCTACCTACTGGTGACCGTGCTCACCAATGCAATCGTCGATGCGAACCTGCACTCGGCGGAAGCCGAAGCACGGGACACCGTGGCGCGTCGCGTTCTGTTCGTGCTGAAGCCAGAGGATATGAGCGCCCCCCTCCAAGGCGAGAGGTTGGCTGAATTGGACCGTTTTGTGCGGGAAAGCGTGGTCTCGGCGCGGACTGCCCGGATCAAAATCTGGGCTCCAGACGGTCGAGTGATTTATGCGGACGATCCGGCGATCATAGGTCGCCAGTTTCCGCCGGATGACGAACTCCAACAGGCACTGCTCGGGGTAACTTCGTCAGACCGGCTATCTGCCTTGGGAGCTGAGAACCAATCGGAGGCGAACCGCGGAACACTCCTGGAGATCTACACTCCGCTGATCTTCCCGGGTACCACGCAACCGGCAGGGGCGTTCGAGATCTACCAGATTTACGAGCCGGTCGCACAGCAGGTCGCCATCATGCGGCGATACGTGCTGCTGACGTTGGGTGGAGGCCTTGGGGCCTTCTACTTGGCGCTTCTCGTGATGGCCCAGGGAGTGGGCGTCATTCGTCGCCAAGGCCACCGGCTTGCTGTTTCGGAGCGAGAGTTCGAAGATCTGGTCCATTCGGTTGAGGCCATTGTCTGGGAAGCCAACCCCGCGACGGTTCAGTTCACGTTTGTGAGTGAACAGGCGGAGCGGCTGCTGGGCTATCCAACTGAAGATTGGGTGAAAACGCCGGGATTTTGGGTGGACCACATGCACCCAGATGACCGCGACGGGACCAGCGAGGCCTGCGCGACCGCGACGGCCGAGATGAGAGACCATTATCTTGAATTCCGGATGATCGCCGTTGACGGTCGCACGGTTTGGTTCAGGGATCTCGTTCGAGTCGAGGGCAACGACGGGATCCCAACGCGGCTTCGTGGCGTGATGTTCGACATCACAGAACGGAAGGAGGCGGAGATCGCCGTCTCGCGGCTGGGAGCGATTGTTCAATCCTCGGATGACATGGTGGTCGGCATTGACCTCGAAGGTGCGATCGTAACGTGGAACACGGCCGCCGAGGAGTTCACGGACCAAAAAGCGGCGGACGTCATGGGCCGCCAGTTGAAGGAGATCCTTCCTGGGCACGGGCAGGCCGTCGAAGAGGCGCTCGGTCGAACCAGGCGAGGAGAACCAGTCGAGTCCTTCGAGACCGAAATCCCGTTGCCGGGCGGGAACGAATTGGCACTCTCCGTGTCCGTATTTGCGATCCGTTCCGCGCAGGGGCAGACGGTCGGCCTTGCCAGCATCATTCGCAAACGTGACCATGCGGAAGCAAATGGAACGCCAGCTCGTCTTTCTGGCCGCCCACGACTCTCTGACTGGGCTCCTTAACCGGCGGCGCTTCGAGGAGGAGCTCGATCGCGAAGTTGCCCAAGCCTGGCGATACCAGTCTCACGGAGCGTTACTGTTTCTCGACATCGATGGCTTCAAAGGAGTGAACGACACCCTGGGCCACCCCGCAGGCGATCGGTTGCTGATCAGCATCGCCCAGTTGCTCAAGGGCCAGGTCCGTGAAACGGATTCCGTGGCGCGGCTCGGCGGAGATGAATTCGGCGTGCTCCTCCGCCATGCGGGGGAAGAGGAAGCCCTCGCTGTGGCTCAGTCAGTGTGCGAGGAGTTCCGCAAGCACCGCTTGATCTTGAACGGGCAGGTCGTCTCAGTCACGGCGAGTGTCGGCGTAGCGCTTCTGCCCGACCACGGCAGCCAACCCGATGAGTTGATCGCTCATGCGGACTTCGCCATGTACAGGACGAAGGGGCATGGCGGCGACGGTGTGCACCTCTATGACCCGGAGCATGACGTCGAAGTGGAGGTACTATCCAAGATCACGTGGGAACAGCGCATTCGCAACGCTCTCAACGACGACGGGTTCATGCTCTATGCCCAACCCATTCGTTCCCTGGCGAATGGCGCAGTCCAGTATGAGCTACTTTTGCGCATGCGTGGCACTGACGGGGAGATTGTCTTGCCTGAGGCGTTCCTCCCTGTTGCAGAGCGCTCGGGACTCATCCATGCAATCGACCGATGGGTGGTAATCAACGGCATACGCCTTATCGCGGCGCACAACGGGAGATGCGCAACGCCACGATTCTCCGTCAACATCTCGGGGCTCGCCTTCCAGGACGCCTCGCTGGTAGCACTCATCACACAAGAACTCGAGCAGACGGGAATAGACCCCAGCAGCCTGATTCTTGAAATTACGGAAACGGCGGCGATCGCGGACATGGACGAAGCCTGCAAGTTCATTAAGAGCCTCAACGATCTCGGTTGCCGCTTCGCAATTGACGATTTCGGCGCCGGAGTCTCGTCCTTCTATTACTTGAAACGCCTGCAAGTTGACTACGTGAAGATCGATGGAAGCTTTATTCGTAACCTTCCAACAGACGTGGTTGACCAGCATCTCGTGAAAGCCATGGTGGCCGTGGCTCGCGGGCTCGGCAGTCAAACTATCGCGGAGTTCGTCGGAGACGACGAGACGTTACGACTACTTGTGGAATACGGGGTCGATATGGCTCAAGGCTACCATATCGGGAAGCCAGTCCCGTTCTCCGAACTACTCCGGAATACCGCGGTAACAAATGCGGCTTGAAACCGTGCATCAGATGTCGAACCGCGGCCCCAGTCGGCGCGATTGGAAACCGCCTTCGCGCCTTCTGGGATGAGAATGATCATCTCGCCCGCCGATTCGATAACAGCGACCAAGGAACGGTCAGCGCCTAAACGAGGCATTGCGACCCACTTCCCGGGACTCGGGCTACTCGCCGATCCGCCATTGCACGAGCGTGAACGGAGGATCGGCGTCGTTGTGGTCTTCGAACACCGCTTCCACCTTCGAGCCGATCACCACCTCCTGCTGGGGGTCTCCAAGGAGGTTGCCAACCATCCGCACGTTCCCTGCCTCAGGCAGTTCGACGAGCACCACCACGTACGGCACGCCGGATTGCAGCGCCGGGTGGACCGGATACCACGACCGCTCCCAGCTGTAGATCTTTCCGCGCCCGCCGATGGTCTCGTAAGTCAGTGCATCTGAATGGCACTCGTTGCAGATGAACTCCGGGCCCCATTGCCATGCCCGGCAGGCAGTGCAACGCTGCACGACGAGTTCGTGGCGGCGGTTTGCTTCCCAATACTCGGCCGCCAGGCCTTCGGGGTAGGGAGCCGGTGCGGGCAGCCCGGCGGGCAAGTAATGCGTTCCCAACTCAGTATCGGACATTCGCCGCGCACCGCTCATCGATTCGCCTCTCGCCCAAGGATCAGGCTGCTCACTGGTTGCACCATCGGCCCGGAGGTGACCATCGAGACATTGACCTCGGGCTTCACCTGGCAGGGCGAGGTCCCGCGGATCTGGCGGACGGCTTCGGTGATCAACTCCAGGCCGTGCATGTAGCACTCAGCCAGGTTGCCGCCGCTGGTGTTGAGCGGGAGCCGCCCGCCGTCAAAGCGGAAGGTCTTGAGGTCGAAGAACTCGTTGACTTCGCCGGGCTCACAGAATCCCGCCTCCACGATGCTCATCATTACTCCGCCGGTGAAGTTCTCGTAACTCTGTAGCACCTCAACGTCCTTGGGGCCTACGCCGGCCATCGCGTACAGGCGGGGAGAGAGCGTCTTGAAGTTCGATGTCGCGTAATCAGGCGCGTTGTGGACCGTCGCTGCCTGGCGAAAATCGCTGCCCTGGGCGGCCCCGAGGATATAGGCGGGCGCCTGCTTCATATCTCGGGCGCGCTCCGCGGACGTGACGATCACGGCTGCCGCACCGTCGTTCTCCTGGCAGCAATCGAACAGGTGAAACGGCTCGACGATCCAGCGCGAATTGTCGTAGTCCTCGGTGTTCAACGGTCTCCCGTGCATTACTGCCCGCGGGTTGTACTGGGCGTGATGGTAGCTGGCCAGGGCTACGGACCGCAGCGCTTCTTGCTGCACACCGTGTTCGTGCATGAAACGGCGGACGCGCATCGCAAACGTTTGCGCCGGCGACATCAGGCCGTATGGATGAGTGAACGCCGCAGCCCCCGCGACCGTACGCGACGTGCTGCCCTGACCAAAGCGGCCGAATTGGCCTTGTGCCAACCCCCGGTACGCCACTGCGATATCGCAATAGCCCGCGGCCACCGCCGCCGCTGCGTTCGCGACGGCGCCCGAGCCGCCGCCGCCGCCGCCACCCCAGAACATGTTGCTGAACCCAACGCTTTTCGTCCCCAGCGCCGCCGCGATGTGCGCCGGGTCGTTGCGGTCGTTGCTGAACGACGCAAAGCCGTCGATGTCGCGGACGTCGATTCCGGCGTCATCAGCGGCCAGCTTGATCGCGTCCAGGGTCATTTTGAATTCTGGATCGGGTGCGGCGCCGCGCTTGTAGTACCGCGTCTCGCCGAGCCCGGCGATCGCTGTCCGCCCGCGGATGGTCTGGTCTGTCATCGATCTACTTCCGGCCGCCCGAGATGCCGCATCATAGACCGCCCGGCGCCCGGCCAGCGACCCGCGGTACGTCATCTGTCATGGCCACGTCTGCTGGCGGAGACCATAAGTGGCGCCTTTAGATGGAGACAGATCCAACCCCCAGCATCCCAACGTCCCGGCGCCTCGGT
>JBDSJC010000220.1:0-3493 GCA_039917655.1 Tepidiformaceae bacterium | reverse complement strand
CCAGTTAGAAGAGCAGCAGAAGCGCCAATCGGCTGGTTCGTGGGCGCGCAATGGCGGCGCCCAGGTCGATCCCAACGGGGACTTCGGTTCGATCTTTGATAGCATTTTCCGGCGTGAACGCGGCGGCCCACGCGCACAGGCGGCCAACCGCCGCGGCCAGGATATCGAGACGCCGGTCGAGGTTTCGCTCGAAGAGGCGTTCCACGGCACCACTCGCGTCCTGACGCTCCAGGCTTCGGAAGTCTGCCGGGTCTGTGGCGGGACGGGCGAAGTGGCCGGAGCGACCTGCCACAACTGCGAAGGCATTGGCCAACTGGTGAAGCCCAAACGGCTCGAAGTGAAAGTGCCAGCGGGCGTCAAGACAGGCTCGCGCGTGCGGGTCGCTGGCGAAGGCCGCCAGGGGAGCGGGGGCGGCCCGAGCGGCGACCTCTATCTCGTCCTCAGCGTGCTCCCTCACGGCCGCTTCGAACGCAAGGGCGATGACCTCTACACGGATGTCACTGTGCCCTATTTGGACTGCATTCTCGGCGGCGAATTGGCGGTCAGCACCATGGAACGCGGCGTTGCCCTGCGCATTCCGGAGCTCACCCAGAACGGCCGCCAGATTCGGCTCGCCGGGAAGGGTATGCCCGTCCTCGGCGGGACGGGCAGAGGGGCACTCTACGTGCGTGTGAAGGTCCAACTACCGGAACACCTGAGCCCCGAAGAGAGGACCCACCTGGAGGCCCTCCGTGCACCACAAGCGCAGACAGTCAAACAGTAGAAAGGAGGTGACCAGCGATGACACGAACCGGGCAACCGGTTGATTCGAACGGCGTTGCGGATGACGAGCCTTGCTACGTCATCTCCATCGCGGCGCGCCTCGTCGGCGTCCACCAGCAGACGCTGCGCTACTACGAACGCGCTGGGCTGCTGGAGCCGAAGCGGACGGTTGGCAACATCCGCATGTATTCGAACAGTGACATCCACCGGATCCGCCAGATCCAGCGGTGGATGGACGAATTTGGCGTCAACCTGGCCGGCGCGGAGATCATGTTCAAGATGACCGAGCAGATCAACGCCCTCCAACAACAGCTGATCTTCATGCAAAGCGAAATCGACCGGCTCAGATCGACACGTCTCCCCGCCCCCTACAAGGGGACTCAGGACTCAGGACTCAGGACTTAGGACTCGAAAAAATGATGCGACAAGACCGGTTCACCGAGCAGGCCCAGAAAACGCTTGCCGATTCCCAGGAGATCGTCCGCCAGCAGCGGAACAGCCAGTGGGGCGTGCCCCACGTGCTCGCTGCGCTCGTTTCGAACGAAGCCGGGCTCGCCGCGCAGGTCCTCAAGAAGCTCGACGTCAACATGGCCGCGCTGCGTGCCCGTGTGGGCAAGGTGCTCAGCGACCTGCCGAAGCTGCAATACGACGTTGTCCAGATTTACACCACCCCCGAGGTGGTGCGGATGCTGGAGGTCGCGAACGCCGAGGCTGAACGGCTGAAGGACGAGTATGTGGGCGTCGAGCATCTGCTGATCGCCATCGCCGACAACGAGGAGAGCGGCTCCACCAAACTGCTGGCTGAATTCAACGTCACCAAGGAAAAGATCTATCGCGCCCTCCAGGAGGTTCGCGGCAAGGCTCGGGTTACCAGTCCGAACGCCGAAAGCAGCTACCAGAGTCTGGAGAAGTATTCCACCGACCTAACGGCCCTCGCCCGCGACGGCAAATTGGACCCTGTCATCGGCCGGGATATTGAGGTTCGGCGGGTGATGCAGATCCTCAACCGCCGTTCGAAGAACAACCCGGTGATTATCGGCGAGGCGGGCGTTGGCAAGACGGCAATCGTCGAAGGCCTGGCCCAGCGCATCGTCGCCGGTGACGTGCCCGAGAACCTTAAGGACAAGCGTGTGCTTGCGCTGGACATGGGCGCGCTGGTGGCGGGCTCCAAGTTCCGAGGCGAGTTCGAAGAGCGCCTCAAGGCCGTGATGGAAGAAGTGAAGCAGGCCGCCGGTGAGGTCATCCTCTTTATCGACGAGTTGCATACCGTGATGGGCGCGGGCGGCGCCGACGGGGCGATCGACGCCAGCAACCTGATGAAGCCGGCGCTCGCCCGCGGCGAACTCCACGCAATTGGCGCTACCACCCTGGACGAATACCGCACGCGGATCGAAAAGGACCCCGCGCTGGAACGGCGTTTCGCCCCTGTCTACATTGATGAGCCGACGATTGAGGACACGATCGCCATCCTCAAAGGCCTCCGCCCGCGCTACGAAGCACACCACAAGGTGGAGATCAGCGACGAAGCGATCGAGGCTGCGGCGCGCCTTTCGAGCCGCTACATGACCGAACGCCGCCTGCCAGACAAGGCGATCGACCTGATCGACGAGGCGGCCAGCAAGCACGTCATCGACGCCCAGTCGATGCCGGACAACGTGCGTGACCTACAGCGCAGGCTCGAAGAGCTGAACGACGAAGCCGACGCCGCCGTCCAGAAAGAGGACTACGAAGCCTCCGCCCGGATCAAGCAGGAACTGATCGGGCTCCAGCAGGACTACGCGGCCCGCCGCCAGGAGTGGGCTGCGGAGCACAACATCGACATGCGGGTGACCGCCGAGGACATCGCGAAGCTGATCGGTCAGATGACGGGCATCCCGGTATCCAAGCTGGAGGAGACCGAGGGCGAAAAGCTGCTCAAGATGGAGGAAGAGCTTCACCAGCGAGTGATCGGCCAGGAGGAAGCGATCGTCGCCGTCAGTGACGCGATACGGCGGGCGCGGGCTGGCCTGAAAGATCCAACGCGGCCGATCGGCTCGTTCATCTTCCTCGGGCCAACAGGCGTGGGGAAAACCGAACTGGCGAAGGCGCTGGCCGAGTACCTCTTCGATGACGAGGACGCGATGATCCGGCTCGACATGTCCGAGTTCCAGGAACAGCACACCGTCAGTCGCCTGATCGGTTCGCCCCCCGGCTACGTGGGGTACGACGAAGGCGGCGGCCTGACGGAAGCTGTGCGCCGCAGGCCCTACCGCGTGATCCTCTTCGATGAGGTGGAGAAGGCCCACCCGGACGTCTTCAACACGCTGCTGCAGCTATTGGACGACGGCCGCCTGACCGATGGTCACGGACGCACAGTGGACTTCCGCAACACCGTCGTCATCATGACCAGCAACCTCGGCACCGGCATCCAGGAACGCGAAAGCTTCGGCTTCACTCGCCGCAGCGAGTCAGAGTCCGCTCACGAGAACCTCAAAGGTTCGGTGGAGAAAGCGCTCCGCGAACACTTCCGGCCGGAGTTCCTCAACCGCATCGACGAGATCATCATCTTCGAACCGCTCACGCGGGAGGAGCTACGCAAGATCGTTGACTTGCTGGTGACCGAAGTCCGCCAGCGCATGTCTGACCGCGAGATCGATTTCGAACTGACGCCGCACGCCAAAGACCAGGTGGTGGAGGAAGGCTACGACCCCGCCTACGGAGCGCGCCCCCTTCGCCGCACAGTCCAACGGCG
>JBDSJC010000219.1:0-2690 GCA_039917655.1 Tepidiformaceae bacterium | reverse complement strand
CGCGGCATCGAGCACCGCTATCACCGCGGAGCCCACGGCCACCGCATCCGCCAGCTTCCCGACGGCAATCACATGCTCGCGGCTGGTAATCCCAAACCCCACCGCCAGCGGAAGGTCGGTGTGGCGGCGCACGCGCGCGAGGAACTCCGGCAGCGCTTCCGGCGAGACGTTGCCGCGGCCCGTAGTGCCCGTGACGCTGACGCAGTAGATGAACGCATCAGCCACCGCCGCGAGCTTCGCTACCCGGTCCTCGCTGGTGGTGGGTGCGACGAGCGGGACGAAGCTCATGTCATTTTCGCGGCAGGCGGCGAGGAACGTGCCCGCCTCCTCCGGGGGAAGGTCCACGATGATGAAGCCATCGCCCCCGGACCCCGCGCACTCCATCGCCGTGCGGGCTTCGCCAAGGGCGAGCACCGGGTTGTAGTAACCCATGAAGAGCACCGGCGCTTTCAGGCCCTGGGCACGGGCTTCGCGCACAAACCCGAAGCAATCGTGCAGCGTAATGCCGTGTTCCAGGGCGATGTGGTTGGCGTGTTGGATGGTCGCGCCGTCGGCCAGCGGGTCAGTGAACGGGACGCCGATCTCGATGACATCCGCGCCGCCGGCTTCCATCGCCAACAGGATCGGCACGGTGTCCTCCCGCGCGGGGTACCCGCCAGTGACGTACGGGATGAACAGCGAGCGCCCCTCCTTCTGGGCTGCCAGGAACACTTCGCGAAGACGCTTGGACATTTGCTTACAACCTCTGAAAGGCGCTGTGGACGCCCGTTTTTTGGCGAATGACGGCGGCCCTTATGCCGCCGCAAGTATGAGAAAACTGGTGAGATTGAACAGAAAGTGAAATAGCACGGCATCCCAGAGCGAACCGCGCGACCAGAACAGCCAGGCCATCACGACGCCGATGCCGAAGAACGGGACCAGGCTGCCCGGGTCGAAGTGCACGAGTGAGAAGAGCAGCCCGGAGACCGCCGCCGCCGGCCAGAACCCCCACTTCGACAGCCCGCCGAAGACAAATCCGCGGAAGAACAGCTCTTCCGTGAACGGCGCTCCCACAACGGTTGCGGCGAAGGCAATCGCAAGCGTCGAGCTGTCTCGCGAGATGCCAGAGGGCACCGTGCTTTCCGGCACGAGGAAGCCGGGGAGCACCGCCCGCGCGATATAGACGTAGACCGCGACCAGCAAGTAGGCGGCGATGACCGCCACCGCGGGCCGCCAGACTCCCCAGAACCGGTATTCGCTTAGCTTAAAAATGCGCACCAACGCGCCGAAATCTTGTTTCGAAGCAATGCCAACGAGACCGAAGATCAACACTTGCGAAAGGAGCGTGGCCATCAGCGCCACCCGCAGGCTGTACTGGTCGGCCAGGATCTGTGGCGGCTCGGGTAGGGGCAGGGAGTTCGCGGCGGCCACCATCCGCTGATCGGCGTACTTCGCCACCTGCTGGAGCTTCACGAACGCGTCGCCCACATCGCTCGTTTGCAGCCCGCGGTCGTAGGTGAAGACCACAACCACCGCGTTCACGAAAAAGAAGATAGCGACGAACATCCCCAGCCCGATGAGGACCTGCTTCGGCCCCCACGGGTAGACGCGGGCGTTGCCCTCCGCGGCTATGGCCTCGTTCAGAGCGTCACGCCGAGGGCAGCGGCCACGGTGTGCATATCCTTGTCCCCGCGCCCGCTCAGTCCAATCAGCAGGTCGGTGCCAGCGCCCATCTCTTTGGCGACCTTCATCGCGTGGTAGATCGCGTGCGAAGGCTCAAGTGCCGGGATGATCCCCTCTGACCGCGTCAGCGCCTGGAACCCTTCAAGGGCCTGCTTGTCGTCCACGGCCACGTATTCGGCGCGTTCGGTCTGCTTCAGCCAGGAGTGCTCTGGCCCGACGCCGGGGTAATCGAGCCCCGCCGAGATGCTGTGCGTCTCCATGATCTGCCCGGCTGCGTCCTGTAGGAGGTAGGTGCGGGTGCCGTGGAGCACGCCCGGCCGCCCAGCAACCAGCGTGGCCGAATGCTTGCCGGTGCCCACGCCGTCGCCTCCCGCTTCGACGCCGATCAGGCGCACGGGGTCATCAAGGAAGGGGTGGAACAGCCCGATGGCGTTGCTGCCGCCGCCCACGCAGGCGATTGCCACATCCGGCAGCTTGCCCGCCTGCTCCAGCATCTGCGCCCGCGCCTCTTTGCCGATGACCGACTGGAAGTCGCGCACGATCGTCGGGAAGGGATGCGGGCCGATCGCTGAGCCGATCAGATAGTGCGTGGTCGTGACGTTGGTGACCCAGTCGCGCATCGCTTCGTTGATCGCATCCTTAAGCGTCTTGCTTCCGGTGTCGACGGGCACGACAGTCGCCCCGAGGATCTTCATCCGAAAGACGTTGAGCGACTGGCGGCGAATGTCCTCGGTGCCCATGTAAACGGCACATTCGAGATTCATCATTGCGCAGACGGTGGCGGTCGCGACTCCATGCTGCCCCGCGCCCGTTTCGGCGATGACGCGGGGCTTGCCCAGCCGTTTCGCGAGCAGCGCCTGGCCGAGCGCGTTGTTGATCTTGTGCGCCCCGGTGTGCGCGAGGTCTTCGCGCTTGAGCCAGATGTTCGCGCCGCCGCACTCTTTCGTCAGCCGTTCAGCGAAATATAGCGGCGTGGGCCGGCCGACGTAGTGCTTGTTCAGGTCGTCGAGCTTGGCCTGGAAGGCGGG
>JBDSJC010000218.1:0-3971 GCA_039917655.1 Tepidiformaceae bacterium | reverse complement strand
GGACGCCGCTCAGCTTCGACAGCTTCACGGTGTTGAAGAGCGCCAGGCTCGCGTACCACTTCACGCGCACGCGGCTTGCATCCTTGGTTTCCAGACTGCCGACGCGTTCGACCGTGAGGCCGCCCGGCGCCGTCAACCCGCTCAGTGCGCCATCGCCGAACTGCATCGCGAAGACCATCGTGCAGTCCGCGCTGGTGCCCTGGGTGAGGGCATCGCTGATGTAGTCGTTGATGCCGATTGGGATGCCGTCGTAGAACTGCAGCATCTGGCCGAACTCGTCGCGGTCCGCTTCGAGGAAGGAGCCGGAGGCGCGGGCCAGGACGTTCAGGCTGCGGCGCGTGCGGCGGCTCATCAACAGCAACTCCGGCTTGCCGCCTTTCACGGCATCCACCAGTTCGTCCAGCCGGGCCAGCGTCAGCGTCGCGCCGTTGACGCCCATGCTCACCGCCTGGCCGCCAGTTGCCAGCCGATCGATACCTTCGAAGCTCTTGGGGTTGGTGCTGATGTTGCCGTTCACGAAGGTGTTATCGAACAGCCCCTGGACCGCCTTGGACTTGAGCTGCACGACGGCGGCTTCGAGGTCCTGGATGTTCGAACGCGTCGTCTTCAGGAAGTTGTCGATGTCCGCGTCGCCGCCCATAACGCGCAGGTTTGCGGTTACCTGGCTGAAAGTTGGCGTGTCCTCCGTCCACGTGTCGCCGACATCGTAGAAGGCAGCTGTGGGACTGGCGTTTTCGCGGTTGTAGGTCAGGCCGTTGCCGACGATTTCGATGAACGGAAGGCGTTGCAGGACCGGGCTCTCGGCGACGATCGTCTCGATCACGCCGGAGAGCAGGGTGTCGTTACTGAGTTTGGACGCCTCAACGAGCGTCAGTGGCATGGGGGTGACCTCCGAGTGGGTTGAAGCCACCATGCGAACATACGTGCGCATCACGAAGGGGAGGGTGTCGCAGGGGGTTGCGGCGATCCGTTGAGCCGAGCGCTATTCTTCGCCGGCGGCCCGAGCGATGATCCGCACCGGGCGGTCGCTGCCGACGTAGTTCCAGGCCCATTCGGCGAGCACCAGCAGACGGTTGCGAAAGCCGATGATGTAGTAGAGGTGGACCGCCAGCCAGGCGAACCAGCCGGGCAAGCCCGAGAGGTGCAGCTTGCCGATCTGGGCGACCGCCGTCCCTTTGCCAATTGTCGCCATCGAGCCCTTGTCCAGGTAGCGAAAACGCCGCAACCTGCGCCCTTCGATCGAGGCAATGATGTTCGCTGCCGCGACGCGGCCCTCCTGCATCGCCGGCGCACTGAGCATGGGCACCTCGCGGCCGCCCTGCTGGAAGGAAGCGATGTCCCCGATCGCGAACTCCCGCTTGCGGCCCTTGATGCGCAGTCCGCCATCAACTTCGATGCGGCCGCGGGGGCTGCGCGGGACGTCAATCGCCGCGGCCAGGCCGTTCGGCTTCACTCCCGCTGCCCAGACCAGGCTCTTGGCGCGGAGCGTTTCGCCATTGGATAGGCGGATCGCATCGTCTTCGAATCCTTTCACAAGCACGCCCGTGTGGACCTCAACGCCCTTGCGGGCCAACTCCTCCCGCGCTGCCCGTTGGAGAGCCGGAGGGAAGGGCGGCAACACGTTCTGCTCGCCTTCAACCAGGATGATGCGGATCCGGCGGGTCACGAGTTCCGGGTACTCGCGCGGCACGATATGTCCGGTCAGTTCCGAAAGCGCGCCGGCGTACTCCACCCCGGTTGGTCCGCCGCCGGCCACCACAAACGTGAGCCACGGCTCCGCCTCATTGGCGTCCAGGCTGGCCGCCCGTTCCAGGCAACGCAGGATGTGATTGCGCAGCTCCAGCGCCTCGCCGAGATCCTTCAGGCCCAGGGCGCGCGCTTCGATCTGTTCGTTGCCGAAGAAGTTCGTCGTGCTGCCCGCGGCGAGCACAAGGTAGTCGTAGTGAATCGTCTCCCCGGCCATTGTGCGGACCTCGCGGCGTTCGAAATCAACGCCTGTCACCGCGGCGTGGCGAAAGCGGACGTTGCCCCGGCCACGAAAGATTGTCCTTACCGGCTGGGCGATGTTGCTCGGGTTCAAAAGCGAACTCGCTACCTGGTAGAGGAGCGGCGTAAACAGGTGGTAGTTGTGTTGGTCCACAACTGTCACGTCGCAAGCCCAACCGGCCAGCCGCTTCGCGCATTCGAGCCCCCCGAAGCCAGCCCCGATGATCACTGCCCGCGGTCGATCTGTCACGCTTCCACCATAGCAGGTCAGCCATACGCCAGAGACCTGCGCACCCCGCCGTCACGCCCGGGGCGGCGGGCGTTCGATGAGCGTCTTCTCCGCTATCGGCAGCACAAGTTGGACTGACTGGGGCATCAGGCATTCCGTCGCCGAACAGGCCTGGAACGAGACCCGCAAAGCAACGTCCAGCGTCCCTCCATCGACGAGCATGAAAGTCAGCGGCACTCGCACGCGGACGCGGCCTTCGTAGACCACAAACGCTTCGTCCAGGCCTTCGACCCGGAACGGCTTCGCCTCGGGGAACTCTGGCGCCCCGACTTCGACCCTTTCGATCGGTGCAATCTGCACGTCGACCGGGAAGTAGCCCTCGGGGATTGGGCGTCCGTAGATGTGCAGACCAGCGGGCACCTGGAGTTCGACGGTCGTCCAAACGCGCTGTCCCCAGGCGTACGAATCCTTATCGAGCCTTGCGCGCACGCTCACGCCGCCCGCGTCGGCCTCGTGCACCGCGCCGTGCGTCGCGGGATCAATGCCGAGGAGGTGTTCGAGCACGCCAACGCCGGTGTCGCGCTCGCGGTAGCTCGCGTAAAAGCGCTTGCTTCGCACCGTACCGTCGGCATTGAGGATGAATGTGCCGGGGTGCGGGATGCCAAACACCTGCTCGCTCGCCTCTTCGTTCAGCAGGCCGAGTGAGCGGATGACCGCGCTGCCTTCGTCCGAAAGCAGCGGGTAGCTGATGCCGTATTTCGCTGCGAACCCGCTCAGGACCTCGACGCTGTCGTAGCTAATCGCGTACAGCGCGTACCCCGCCTCTTGAAGGTCCGCGCTGACACTTTGCAACTCAACGAGCTGCGTCTTGCAGAACGGTCACCAGCGGGCGCTGCGATAGAAGACGACCAGCGCTGGCCGGCCCGCCCGGTCGGCATGAAGGTCGATGAACTTGCCATCGATTCCGCGAAGCGCGAGGCCGGGGAACAGCTCGCCTTCGGCCGGTCCCAGGTGTTCGAAATCAACTGCCATAGCGCATCTCCTCCGGATCCCACGCGACCCTAGCATTTGAATGGTGCGCCCACAACCGGCGCGGGCACGCGCGAGCCGTCCTTCGACAAGCGCCGCATTGGGAGCAGGGTGCGAGGGGTGAAGGATGAGGGCCGCGCTGGCAGTGGCCCTCGCATCCAGACGATTCGGCGAGACGATCTCGCCCTGGCCCCACGCGCGGAAACGGGACGCTTCGTAGGAAGAAGCGTCCCGTCTCAGACTAGTGTCCTGGGGTTAGCCAGCGACGATTACCAGCGGCGATCACCACCACCGCCGCCGCCGCCACGGCTTCCGCCGCCACCGCCGCGGCTTCCGCCACCACCGCCGCCATAACCGCCGCCGCCGCCACCACCGCCGTAGCCGCCGCCACCACCGCCGGAGCTGCGGCCTGCGCCGCCGCCTCCACCGGTGCGAGGCTGCGACTGGAAGCAGTCGTTGCAGTAGACAGGTCGGTCACCTCGAGGCTCGAAGGGGACCTTGGCTTCTTTGCCGCACGAACCGCAGGTTGCGGAGAACATCTCGCGCGAACCTCCGCCCATACGGCTGCCACCGCCGCCTTCCGAACCGCGACGTGCGGCTCGGCAGTCCGGGCAACGGCGAGGTTCATTGCTGAACCCCTTGGACTGATGAAATTCCTGCTCCCCGGCTGTGAAAGTAAATGCTGCTCCACAGTCGCTGCAGGTAAGGGTTTTGTCGGCGAAACTCA
>JBDSJC010000217.1:0-3264 GCA_039917655.1 Tepidiformaceae bacterium | reverse complement strand
ACCTCAGGCCGGTCAATAGTCACAACCGCGACCGCACCCTCAACCGAATAGTGAACAGCCATATGACATCTCCTGCGCCGACGATTGTGGCGCGTTGCCGGGTAAGTTGCCAGCCGCCGTGTTGAGTGCTGAGACGTGAGCGAAGAGCCGAGTCCCCAGTGATCGACAGCCCGATTCCGGTCGCCCTGAGCACGTCGAAGGGGCCGCCCGGCGCTTGCACGGGCGGTTTGCGCCGCGCTGATTTGTTGCCCCCGAAAGGAGCGCCGTTATCCTTCGACGGGCTCAGGACGAACGGCAGGGTGGGGCGTTTGGTGGCCATCCGCTGTCGCCTCTACGCTGGCGTTCATCGGCTTGCTTGACGAACCGCTCTCAGGTCGCGGTTCGGATTCAGGTTGACGGCCTCCCGTCTATCGCCTCTCCCCCATTCTCTACCTCAGCCGCTACCCAACCCTCTATCCTTCATATACACTCGGTCTATTGCGGTGGTCCGCCTTGCCGGGCTGCCGCGTTCTTCGTGGAGGCTGCACCGTGACTTCTCCCACCTTTGTGGAAGTGCCAGGACTCAACTTTGACTGGCTAAACCTCGATACCGAACAGGACATGCGCATTCAGGCCGGGCGCCGTGGCCTCACCCTCGAGCAGATCAACCTGGTCACCTACGGCGTGAACGCGCTGGACGAAGCGGGCAGCCCGATCTTTGCCGCCCGCGGCTCGAAGGCTGACCCGCGTTCCGCCCGCCACGCCCGCCAGTACCGTTCGAAGGCGGACGTCTGGTCTGAAAGCGCGATGCTGCTCTACGAAGAAGCCAACCAGCGTCAGTGGTCCAGCGCCTCCGATATCCCCTGGGACACCGTCAAGCCTCAGTCCGCGGACCTCGAGTGGGCGATGTGCACGCTCTGCACCTTCCTCACCCAGGTGGAATTCATTGCCGGTGACCTCCCGGGCCGCTTCATGGAACAGGTCCACCCGGACCATTTCGAGGCTCAGCTTTTCCTTGGCACCCAGATCATGGACGAGAGCCGCCACCTGGACGTTTTCCGCAAGCGCGCGCTCGTCAACGGCGGCGGCATGGTGGACGCCGGTTTCGGCGCGATCAACCTCCTGAGCGTGGACGACTTCACCGAGATGACGGCCCTCCTCCACCTCTTCGGCGAAGGCTTTGTTCAGACACTCTTCCGCATGGGCGAACTGATCTCCCAGAACGAAGCCGAGAAGAAGATGTTCCGCCTCGCCGCCCAGGACGAGAGCCGTCACCTGGCCTTCGGCGTCACCCACCTGAAGTACGTGATGGACACCGAGCCCCACCGCAAGGAAGAGCTCCACCACTACCTGGACATCCAGGAAGGCGCGCTCGGCCAGAACCAGCAGGCCGGACTGACGACCAACCCGATGACCGGCGAAGCGCTCGCCATCCTCGCTGGCGGCGGCATCGAAAAGATGGACGAAGGCTACGAAAAGCTTCTCATCATGCGCAAGCGCCAGGTCAACGAGTATATGCATCGCCTCGAAGTGATCGGCCTCGGTGACCGCCGTGAGCGCATGAGCCAGGCCTTCAAGGACCTTCTCGACCCGGTCGCCTAGCGGCGAAGTCCTTAGTGCTTAGTGCTTGGTGCTCAGCCGGAAACGCCGGAGCACCAAGCTGCTCGGCGCTCTGGAGAATCTACTCCGCACTCAGCACTAAGGATTAAGCACTGACATGGAACTGAAGCCTGCAACTCGCGCCCGCGGCCAAAAGCTCGGCTGGAGCAACGAACTTCTTGCCCAGATCGAAGCTTCGCCGGTGAGCGACCGGACGATCGCCAACATCGCCATGATGCAGCTGCCCGAAGAACGCGTTGCTGCCTTCGTCACTAAGGCGGAGGCGAACCCGACCACTGTCGGCGCTGCCACGTTCAACTTCATGCGCACCAAGAGCGAACGCGGCGTCCGCGCCGTGCCCGGCGAACACGGCCTCGGCACGCCCGAGATCAACATCGGCACGTACGGCCAGGTGCCGGACGTTTGGCCCTACGAAAACGACACGCCGCTCGGCAGCCATCCGAACATGGACAGCTACGCGCCTGGCGCTTACCACATCTACAACAAGTACGAAGTCTGGGCCGAAGGCGTGGACGAACTCTACGAAGAGGCGATTCGCGAACGCTGGATCCCGGCTACGGACCTCGACTGGCAGAACGGCCTCGCTGAACTCCCGGAAGAGGTCGAACGCGCGGTCTGTCAGCTCGCCACCATCTACTCCTCGCACGGCCTCGCCGAGCAAAAGATCATCGCGAAATGGTTCGAAGCGATCAGCTACGGATTCCACGATGTGAAGCTCTTCCTCGGCACGCAGGTCTACGATGCCGGGCACAAGGTAGAGGCGCTCCGCAAGCGCGCTCTCTCCAACGGCGGCGGCCTCGGCCAGTCACCGCTCGGCACGCTCTACCGCGGCTGGTACGGCCCGCTCAAGTTCTCCGAACTGGTGACCGCCCTCGACGTGGTCTACAAGTCGTACGAGGTCACCCTCTTCGAAGCGCACCGCGACTTCGCCAAAACGGATGTCGAGGCGAAGCTCTTCGACCTGATGGCGCGCGACTCTCGCCGCCACCTCGAATACGGCAAGCGTCACACCCTCTGGTATCTGCAGCACGCGCCCCGTGGGTCACAGAACATCAACTTCTGGCTCGGCCGCGCCGAGGGCGCTCTCTCCGTCGAGCTTCGTCACAGCCACGTCGAACGGGAAGCGCTCGTCGTGCTCTTTGCGGACGGCCTGGAGAAGGTCAGCGCGGGCGTGGAGCAGCTCCGCAAGCTCCGTGAAAAGCAGGCCGCGGACTACATCTCGGTGCTCGATGAACTGGGCATCGACCGCCTGGGCGGTCTGAACGGTGGGCTGGCGATGCTCGCCGAGAACCCGCTCGCGGTCTGAGCCAGGACTCAGGTCGGAGGACTTCGCGCCGGGCCTGGCGCGAACCCGATCCTCCACGGTCCTGCGAGTGACGTCTATCTGGAACTTCTAGGATGAGAACATGAACAAGTCGGACGCGAGTCAAGGCCAGTCGGCATCCGAACTCATCTCGAAAAGAATCGCCGAACTCGGGGACTGGCGCGGGGAAACGCTCAGCAGAATGCGCAAGCTCATCCAGGAAGCAGACCCGGACGTCGTCGAGGAGTGGAAGTGGATGGGCACTCCGGTTTGGTCGCACGACGGCATCATCTGCACTGGCGAATCCTACAAGAAGGTCGTGAAGCTGACCTTCGCCAAGGGCGCGTCTCTGAAGGATCCGG
>JBDSJC010000216.1:0-9535 GCA_039917655.1 Tepidiformaceae bacterium | reverse complement strand
GGTCCGCCGCCACAATGATGTCGCAGGCGAGGGCCATTTCGAAGCCGCCACCAAGAGCGAAGCCGTTGACCCGCGCGATGATTGGCTTGAACAGGTCGAAGCGGCTGGTTAGCCCGCCAAAGCCGCCCGCCGGCATGCTCAAGTCTGGGCGCTGGTCGCGGGTCAGGCGAGACATCTCGGCGGTGTACTTCAGGTCGTTGCCGGCGCTGAACGCCTTGTCGCCTTCGCCGGTGAGGACACCCACCCAGGCGTCGTCATCGGCGGCGAACTGGTCCCAGGCGCCGCCAAGTTCGCGGCTGGCGTGGGCGTGCAAGGCGTTCATCACCTCGGGGCGGGTGATGGTGACGTAGGCCACGTGGCCTTTCTTTTCGTAGCGGCAGTACTCCAAGACGATCCTCCGGGAAGCGATGCCGCGGATGATACGCCAAAGAGCGCCGGGCGAATCGAGTGCTTAAGTGCTGAGCGCGAACCCACCCTCCCGTTCGTCCTAACCCTATGTGAATTGGCCGAGACCTTGGCCGCCCCCGCTTTCCGTTCGTCCTGACCCTGAGCCCATCGAAGGGTCGAAGGATGGACGGACTCTGCCTTACGGGGGTCACTTGCGCGCGGCCCTTCGACCCTTCGACGGGCTCAGGGTGAACGGGGTGTTGGCCGTTGGCCGGACCTCCGTCCTAGTTGACCGGCCCGTCGCCCTTCTCCTTGATATACCACCCGGTCCGGATGCTGGAGGGGATGCCGCCACCAGCTGCCACGTAAGCGAGGTCGAGCCTGGTTTCCGAGAGCAGCATGGCGCTGTCAGCGCGATACGCCTCCGCAAGATCGCGCGCCTTCGCCACCATCGTTGGCAGCTGGCCAGCCAGTTCGCGGGCGGCAGCTTTGCCGGCCTCGGTGGTGGAGCCATCGACTACTGCCTTGGCCAGCTCGAATGCCTTGTTGCTGTAGCGGTGGAGCTCGCGGTTGAGTTCGCTATCGTTGGGCTTTTTCGCGTGTTCTGCCATCTGACCTACCCCTTCTTCGCAGCCAGCACGGCGTTGAACTTCACTTCGTCGAGCGCCTCGGCGTGAGTCTTCAGCGTTGCCCAGGTGCCAACGCCCTTAAGCTCTTCGAACCTGGCGATGAGCGCATCTGGGCCGCTGAAGTAGGCGTCAGTGAGCGTCTTTTCGCCAAGCAGCTTTTGCAAGCGGACGGTGAACTTTACCTGGTCCGGGTACGCCGTGACGGAAGGAACCGTCACGCCCGCGATACTGAGGGAACGGCGCGCGAGCAGTTCGGTGGTCCCCTCATTGAACGTTTCGCCCATCTTGGCGCGGAAACCGGCGCCGACGTTGTTGTGCAGGATCTCGTGCGTCGTAGCGGTGACGAGAGTCGTCTGTCCGTTGACATAGACCACGCCCTTCCACGCGAAGCCCTGTGTCCGCGTGCCGGCGGCAGCGTCATCCTTCGCACAGTCCCCCGCCGCCCAGGCCGAACCGTCTGCGCGCGTGATTCCATCGGCCATGCAGACTTCGTCGTACTTCGCCGCACACGCGGGCTGGTCGGCGAGAACCACGACGGTGCCCGGGACGATGGTCTTCAACCCGCCAAAGGCGCCCTGGAGGATCTTTTGGGCGCTCGCCAGGCTCATCGCACCCGGCGTCAGCTTCTGCGCCTTTTGGAACGCCTTGCCCGATTTCGTCGCATCGGCGGCCTGGGCGGTTTCGTCTACTTTCGTGCGAGTGGCCTCGGGGGCGGCCTGCTGCTTCTCCTGGATCTCGCCGACCTGCTCTTCCTTCTTCGGAAGCTCAGCGCCTTCGGTGTGACGCTGGACCTGGCGGCCAATCGCTCGGGTGGCGGTGTGGTTCCCCGCAACACGTTGCAGCGCGATCACCTGGCGGTGGCTCAAGGGCGGCGCGCCCGCGCGGGCCGGAGCCAGCGCCGAGGGGGTGAACAGCGGTTCAGCAACGCCAACAGAAGAAGCCGCACTTTTTGGCCGCCGCCTCTCCTCCGTTGGTTCCGCAGAATGTCCAGATCGCTTCGATTCCATGCTGCCCCCAGTTGTGCCACGGGAGCGTACTCCACTCCAGCAACGCTCCGCGACCGTTTGACCCGGATATCCGGTCGCCAACCTCAGTTGGCCAACAGCTGATCCAGTTTTGTGGCTGCCGCACCCGCGTATTTGCCATAACGCTGAAGTTGCGTGATCGCCTCGGTCTCGGTTCCTTTCAGCGCCCGGATGCGACTGGTGGATGGGTCGAGACGTGCCTTCGCCTGCCAATCGCCGATCTCGGCGTTTTTCGACCAGTAAAGCCGGGTCGCCAGTTCGATCTTCATCATGCGCAGCCAATCCTTCGGCACGGTCGCCGCGGGGATGGGAGTGCAGATGCGGTTCTTCTCGGCCTCGTCGTGGTAGGCGGCTTCGACATGGCCGATCAGCGCAGCGCTGAAGGTGGGCTGGCAGAACCGCACAAACTGCAGCGTAATCCGGTCGCCGTCGAACACCTTCTTGGCGGGTCGCGTGGGGATGCCGGCCGCCGAGCAATCGATGTGCAGAACCGCCGAGTCTGTCGCGATCGCACCTTGCTCGAGCACGATCTGATCCGCGTCGATTCGGGTTACGTGGCCGAGGCGCACGATGTTGCGGATGCGGCGCAGCTGTTCCAGTTCGCTTTCGCTGACGATCGCACAGTGATAGGCCTCCGGTTTGACGGACGCGTCGATCCGGCTGACTTCGCCGCACGCCTCCAGCCGGGCGAACACGTCGTCGATCGAGTCCGCCCCGGCCAGCGCCTCGACCTGATTGGCGGTGCTTTGCGCCAAACGCGCCAAAAACTCCTCGCCCGGCTGGTAATTGGCGCGGTTCAACAACCAGGAATCGCGCGGCATGATCCAGCGGATGCTGCCGGGATCGGCGCCGTTCTCGAGCAGCCAGATGCAGGCGTCCATCCCCGTTTTCCCCGCCCCGATCACGACATAGGCGGCATGGGCGCTGGCGATGCGCGGCAGATCATTCGGCGGCACGCAGATGATGCCGGGAGCGATGGCGTACTGCGGCGGGTGCGTGGAAGGAACCGCCATTTTTGAGTATGTCGCATCGACGATCTTGCGCGCCTTGACGGTGCGCCGCTCGCCGGAGATGAGTGACGTGACCGAACCGTCGTCGCCGACATCGCTCATCGGAAAATAGCGGACGCGACCGGACGGCAGAAAGCGCTGCTGCATGGCCAGATCGAAGTGGCTTAACACCTCCTGGCCCGAGGCGAGTTCGTAAAATCCTTTGTTAAGCCCTACCTCGTCCTTTGCACCGGAGCCGAGCGGCCGGGAATTGACGCCGTAGGTGGCGGCCGGCTGATGCAGCCGCACGAAGGAGTACGCATCGTTCCAGTGGCCTCCCGGCCGGTGGTGCCGGTCCGCCATCACGATGGTCGCCTGCGTTTCAGTGAGCAAAGAGTCGGCGAACGCCATCCCGGCAGCGCCCGCGCCCACGATCAGATAGTCCGCTTCAATCACTGGACCGGTCATCTGCACTTCTCCCCCGAAGGTCGTAATGGAACGACCGCCCGCAGTGCGGGCGGTCGCCAAGTCTAGCCCCCGAAGGGCCGAGGTATCGTTCGATTACCCCCAGCGCGGCTGCTCGCCGAGGTCGATGCCGAACAGCGTCTTGCCCACAAGTTCGTGCACCAGCCCGCTGTTCGCCGGGTGGAAGCCGCCGCAGCGGACATCGCGATAGAGCCGTTCAAGCTCATTGCTCTTGAACATGCCGACGCCGCCGGACATATCCATGGCGATATCGACGACGCGCTTGGCCCCTTCGACGGCGTTGTACTTGGCGGCCACCAGCTTCATCGGCCACTCGGCGCCGTGGTCCACACCGTTAGCCCAGTCGCTCGCGACGCGGTCCACCTGAGGGCCGATCGCTTCGAGGATCAGCTGCATCTCGGCCGCCCGATGCTGGACCTCGGGGTGGTAGGCCATGGAGCGCGTGAGCGCGAGCGACGTCCGCTTCTTCGCCCCCGCCACTGCCAGGTCGCGCGCCCGCTCGGCGATCGCGATGTAGACGCTGGCGAAGGTCGGTTCGGCCCAGGCGAAGACGCTGAGCACAAAGAGGTCAGCGCCACCCGCCGGCAGAGTTCGGGCGATGTACTTATCCGGGATGAAGGCGCCATCGAGGATCGTGTCGTCGCTGCGAGTGGCGCGCATGCCGAGCGTGTCCCACGTCTCCTTGATGCTGTAGCCAGGGGTATCGCGCGGCATAAAGCCATGGACGATTTGGCCGTCAGCCGTCATGCCATGCAGCCCGAGGCGGGTCCAAACCGGGCTGAGGCTGCCGAAGATTTTGTGGCCGAAGAAGCGGTAGCCGCCGTCAACACGCTCGGCGCGGGTGGTAGAGAGGAAAAGCGGCAGTTCAGCCCCCGCCTCGCCATGACCGGCCGCGAACACTTCTCCGGCGGCCGCTTCGCGCAGCACCCATTCGAGGGAGCTATCGCCCATCCGGCGCATGTCGGTGGCAACGCCCGTCCAGTACTGGTGCATGTTGGTGGCGAGCGCCGTGGCGGGTGCGTGGTAGGCGACCTTGCGGAGGAGCGCGGTGTAGTCAACGAGGCTGGCTCCTGAGCCGCCAAACTCGGTGGGAATGCAGTACTTCAGGTAGCCCGCTGAGCGCAGGTCCTCGAAGTCTTCGGTGAAGAAGCTGTTGTTCTTGTCGTATCCGGGGGCGCGTTCGTGGAACGTGTTGAGCATGTCATCAGAGACAACTGTGCGCTCGAGGGTTGGGCTGGTCATGGGCGGGTCTCCTTCTGGTGGTGTTGCGTGGGATCGCGGCGGGACGAGGTTCGAAGCGGCTACCTTTCGCTACTCCAAACTCTCTTACGCGCGCTTGACTCGGAGAGCCTATTCCCGTGATCGTCACGAAGTCAAGCATTTTACGGCGCGCAGAGTTGTTTTACGTTGTCCTGTATGTCACACTCAGCCTGTGCTAGATTCGACGCCGGCCACCGACGCAGGACTCTTCGGTGCTACCGATGGCTTTCTGCGGGACATGGGCCTGGATGCCGCTGCCGAAAGCGCACGGCTTGGCAGCCGCGACGTCACGCTGGACATCCTCTTCGTCGTCTTTCTCCGGAAAATGGCGCGCTTTGGCTACTTTCATTTCGGCCCGATTACGATCGATGTCCGGCTGGTGGAGGAGATCGTTGAGCGGACGGGCTCGCGCGGGGGTGGGCCTAGCGGCAGCTTCGGCGACGATGCGGTGCGCTTCTCACAGGTGCTGATGGAGGAAGTGCGCCGGAGCGGTGGCCGGGGAATCGACGAGTTGCATTACCTGCTGGCGTTCATGAGGGTAAATGAGGGCCTGCCGGGGCGAGTGTTCGGCGAACTCGGCGTCACCCCAGAGCAGATTGCCGAGTATGCCCGTCACGGTCCGCCGCAAACGGCAGAACAGGAAAGGCTCTATTCACCGGAGGACGCCGCAGAGTATCTTGGCGTGCACGTGCAAACCGTTCGCTCATGGATCCGCAGCGGGCGCTTGCGAGCCAGCCGCCTGGCTGGCCAGCGCGCCCTCCGAATTACCGCGACCGACCTCAAGTCAGTCCTCGAACCGATAGAACCCGGCGACCTTTAACAGCCGCCAAGGAGCCCAGCCATGCCGCTTTACTCCATCCGCCGCCAGGTCGGTGAAATTTCTGAACAGGACCTCGATGCGTCCGCCTTTCGCGCCATCGTTTGCGCATTTCAGTTCGAGGGCCTGAAGTGGCGCCATTCGTACTGGGACCGCAAATCTGGCGAGCTCAACTGCATCTACGAAGCGCAAGGTCCAGAGCAGATCGAAGACCACTCCCGCGTCTCCCGAATCTCTTGCGACAGCATCTCCGAGGTCAGCGAAGTGAACCCGGAGCCGTACATTCACGGGTAGGCGCTGCCCGCGACGCCAAAATCACCCCACGGCCAGCACCACCTTGCCGAAGTTCTGGTTCGAAGCCATGTACTCTTGTGCGGCCGCCGCCTCCGAAAGCGGGAATACGCGGTCCACCACCACCTTGATGCGCCCGCTGGCGATATGCGGCAGGACACTCTTTTCGAACGCGCGCGTGGCGTAGCCCTTCTCTTCGAGCGGCCGTCCACGGAGCGTGGTGCCCCGGATCTGAAGGCGCTTCTGGAGGAGCATGCCGAGGTTCGCCTGGGCGACACCGCCGCCCATCAGGCCCACGATCACCATCCGCCCCTTCGGCGCGAGTGCCCGCAGGTTCTTCTCCAGGTAGTCCGCCCCGATGACATCGAGGACGACATCGACGCCGCGCCCGCCGGTCGCTTCCAGGGCCACTTCCGCGAAGTCCTGCGTCTTGTAGTTGGCGCCGACATCGAGCCCGAGGGCCTTCGCCCGCGCCAGCTTCTCTTCGCTGCCAGCGGTCCCAACCACGACGCTCGCGCCCATCATCCTGGCGATTTGGATGGCGGCCACGCCCACCCCCGAACCCGCCGCATGGATGAGCGCGGACTCGCCCGCGACCAGCCCGCACTGGAGGAGCGCATCGTGGGCGGTGATGTAGACCTCGGGTGTCGCGCCAGCTTCGTGCCACGAGAGGCTGTCCGGCACCTTCATCGCCAGCCGCTGGTGGGTGACCACCTGCTCGGCGTAGCCACCGCCGGCCAGCAGACCCATCACCCGGTCGCCTAACCCGAAGCCCTGGACGCGGTCGCCGATCTGCACCACTTCGCCCGCGAACTCGAGGCCGGGGATGTCGTGAGCCGGTTTCGGGCCGGGCTGCGGGTAGCCGCCCATCCTTTGCAGGATGTCTGCCCGGTTGAGGGCCGTGGCGTGGACGCGGACGAGGAGGTCTTCGGGGCCGGGGACCGGGTCCGGCACATCCTGATAACGCAGGACTTCGGGGCCGCCGGGGGTGGAGATGACAACAGCTTTCATGGGCAGCAGTGTACGGCGGTCAAACGAAAGAAGCCCCCCCGAAACGGAGCCTGAGAGCGCAAAGCGTGGAGCCTCCTCACGGATTCGAACCGTGGACCTACGCTTTACGAAAGCGTCGCTCTACCAACTGAGCTAAGGAGGCGCTGGGCGATCACGTTATCGTCACAACGCGTAAGGGCCAAGAGTAGAGGCTGGAGGTTGGACGAGAGGCGCGAGTGAGCCGCGCCACGATACGCAACCTGAACTGCCCTCGCCGTATATCTGAGACGATGATCAACGCGCTCCGGGCCGAGGTGTTCAAGACCGTCCGGCGGCGAATGACCTACATCCTTCTCCTCAGCCTCAGTGTCCTGATCACCCTCTACAACCTGCTTCTCTGGTGGCAGATCCGCCACCGGCCGTTGCGCGGGCGCGGCGCCTTCCGCGAATGGTCCAACCTGCGCGAGGGCATGTCGTTCGATGGCGTGGTGCCGTATGCCCTACAGCTCGAACGGTTCTTCGTCACCCTCGTCTGCATCGTCTTCGTGGCGACCATGCTGGCGAACGAGTACGACTGGCGGACGGCCTCCCTTGCCCTGGGACGCGGCGTGAAGCGCCACCACTTCCTCGCCGCGAAAGCGATCGCCGGGCTGGGGTTCTTGCTGGTTGCCGTGCTGCTGGGCTTCGCCGTCGCCCTGGGCTGGAGCGCCTGGTTCAGCTACCTCATCGGCCTGCCTTTCGGCACGGTCGATTGGGCGCTCGCGGGCGACGCCGCCGAAGGCCTCGGACGGCTGGCCTTCGCGGTCATCCCGTTTGCCGCCCTGGCGTTGTTGCTCGCCACGATCTTTCGTTCGACGGGCCAGGCCGTGGGTGTGGCGGCAGGCGTCTTCTTCCTCGAAGCGCTTTTCACAGGCGTGTTGAACGACGCCGAGGGTTATCTTTCGCACGTCCCCGAGGTGTTGCTGGCGGCGAACGTGCGGGCCGTACTTTCGGCCAACGGCGTGGTGCGCGATAGCACGCTTGCTGGGCCGCTGGGGCTGGTGGTGGGCCAGGCGACCGTACCGGTCTGGCGCGGGGCGCTGGTTGTCGCCCTCTGGATCGCGGGGTTCGTGGTGGCTGCCTTCTGGCGGTTCCAGCGGCGAGATGTCGAAGGCTAATTCAAAATCGAGACCTTGAGCGGTTGCGCGCCGACCCGCGAACCCCCAGGTAGGGATTGTGCTCTCCCGCTGCGGAAGGAGAGGGTGGACGGGTTTGATCCCAAGGGTTCCGCCTGAAGGTGAGATCGCGATGCAGGTCATTGAACGTTCTCCATTTTTTTTTAGCGACGTTCTAGCCCGCTTAGCCCGTTGTTAGCCGGTTTTGCGAACGGGCTAGGGTTGCCAGCCCGTTACTGACGTTCCCGGCGGGTGTGGTGGCCGGGTGCGCGCGGCTCTGAGGAGAGCGTGAGTGGTTGGAGCGGAGATCTCCGAGGGGTGAATGGCGGCGAGGGTGGCGGGTTTGGAGCTGCGCGCAACGAAACAGGCCCCCTGTTGCCAGGGGGCCGTTCGCCTGGCGGTTGCGAGGCGAAGGCTACGGGCCCAGGAGCACTGTCCAGGTCACGCTGGGCGAGGTCTGGATCGCGATCCAGTAGGAGGTGCCGCGACGCAAGGTCGTGAAGTCGTTGGCCCCCGGCGTGTTATCGAAGCCGACGAAGTAGCCCTTGAACGTCTGGCTTGGGCCATCGAAGTACCAGACGGCGGTGACCGAGCCCGAGACGTCATTCGTGGCCGGGTTGGCGGCGCCGGTCTCGATACCCTTCAATGCGTTCGAGGCAGAGATGTTATCGATGCCGTTCCAGGAGATCAGGCTCCAGCGGAAGTAGAGCGTGTAAGTGGTCGTCACACCGCTGGCGGTGGTGTTGGTGAAGTTATCGGCGGCCACGTTGGTGCTCTGGCCGGTGGCGTTCGTGACGCGGATGTCCACCACGCCGTTGGGCGTACCTGCCGGGATGACGACGGTGAGCGAAGAGTCACTGACGAAGCTGAAGCTGGCGGTGACGCCACCGACGGTCACGCTGGTGGTGCCTATGAAGCCGGTGCCGGTGAGCGTCACCGTGCTGCCGATCACCCCGCTGGCGGGGCTCACGCTGGTGACGGTGGGTATGCAGCCCGCTGTACCGGTGTAGGTGAAGTCATCAGCAGTTGTGTTCGGGCTGGAGCCGGCCAGTGTGGTGACAATGACATCCGTCAGACCCGCGCAGTGCGCGGGGCTGACGGCGGTGATGCTGGTGGGGCTGTTGTAGGTGAAGATGGCGAGCGTCCCGCCGAAGGCCACGGTCATACCACTGGTGGTGAAGCCCGTCCCGGTGATCACGGTGAACGTCGAGCCGCTAGTCGGCCCGGTGGTCACTGACAAGCTCGTGACGGTTGGCGCGCCGGTGTACAAGTAGTCGTTCGCCGTGCCAACGGTGCTGCTCGAACCCACGGGCGTGGTGACGACCACCTCAACCGTCTGCGTTGCAAACGTCGATGACCCTGGCGCTAACACCGTCACCTGGGTGGCGCTGACCGACGTCGGGAAGGCAATTGCCGAACCGAAGGCTACCTGCGAGGTGCCGCTCAGGTTTGTGCCTGAAATCGTCACGAGGTTGGCGCCACCGATAGGACCGGAGGCGGGGCTGAG
>JBDSJC010000215.1:0-12638 GCA_039917655.1 Tepidiformaceae bacterium | reverse complement strand
GGCCGCTGAAGCAGGATGGCTTGATGTGGCTGTTTGCGCCCCGCGTGCGCCGCAGCGACTCGGTGGCGGCGATGAGTGAGGGATGGGCGCGGACTGCATCGCGGAACGGCGACCCCATCGAGATCACCATGCTCACGTAGTCCGGGAAATCTAGGGCCAGGCTGCGCGAAAGCATGCCGCCGAGGCTGTGGCCGATCAGGCGAACCCTCTGTCCGGTCTCGCTGTGCGCGCGCTTAATCGTCTCTAGGAGCTTGCCAGCAATGTGGTCCGGGCAATCAGCGTTGCGGCCAATGTCCGAGAAGTAGGGCCGGTAGCCGATGCGCGAGAGCCAGCCGTGCAGTTCGACGAGCGACGCATCGGTGGCAAGGAAGCCTGGGACAACGACCACCGGTTCGCCTTGCCCGCGCGGCACGCCGCAGCCGTAGTAGACCGGGGACGAACGCAGCGCCAGCCAATCGAACCCGAACATCGCCTCTCGCCAGATGGGCGTGGCCGTTGGCTGCAACGATGGGTCTTCCGGCAACGCGTCCGCGCGGAACGGGTCTTCTGCGTACTCCAGGTAGGAGTGCTTGAACTGTGTCATGACGGCCCCTTTTCCTGACAGCCCTGGCCCCTGACCACCCCTGATCAGGCGCCGCGGCGAACGCTACAGTGACGCTTCTGCTGCGGCAAGACGATAGCGCGCGCTTATCACTATAATCGAGTCCTTCTATGCGCCGCGCATACGTAAATATTAAACCGGGCTGAGAGGCGCCACGAATGACCACTCCCACCTTGCGCCGACGCATGACTTCCATGGATGCGGCCTTCCTCTACTTCGAAAAGCCCACCCTTCCGCTCCATATCGGCTCCACCAGCGTACTCGATGGCCCCATTTCGAAAGAGACAATGGTCGGCCACATGGAATCGCGGATGCATCGCATTCCCCGCTACCGCGAGCTCGCCGTCTTCGATGCCTTCAACGTCGGCCACCCGCGCTGGGAGGTCGACCCGAATTTCGATGTCAAGCGCCAGATCGACGAGATCACCCTGCCGAAAGGCGCCAGCCACGACGCCCTGACGGCCACGATCTCCACGATCCACTCCCAGATGCTGCCCCGCGATAGGCCGCTCTGGAAGATCGTGATGATCCACGGGCTGCCCGGCGGCGCGTCCGCGATGTGCATGCTCGTCCATCACTGCATGGTGGACGGCGTCTCGGGGATCGAACTGCTGACCACGGTGACAGACCTCGAAAAGGACGTCGAGCCCGAGGCTCCCCAGCCCTACACGCCCTCCCCCGCGAGCAGTCCCATGGAGCGTGCGCGCGATGCTTGGCGCGACACGGTTGACTCGGCCATGGCCCAATCGGCCGACGCGGTGCGCTGGGCAATGGACCCCGAGCAGCAGATGCGCGACATGCAGGCCGTCACCGGCGCGCTGATCTCCGCCGCGCCCGCGCTCATGCAGCCGGCGCCCGCCACGCCGTTCAACCGTCCGGTCTCCGGTAGCCGCAGCTACGCCGTGGTCGCCCTCTCCTTCGGCGAGATCCGCGGGGTGCGCGGCGCCCTCGGCGGCACGATTAACGACGTCGTGCTCTCTGCGCTCTCCGGCGGCATGGGAGCCTATCTGCGCGAGAAGGGTATCTCCACCGAGCGCATGGAGCTGCGGGCGATGGTGCCCGTCAACGTCCGCACGGCGGCGGCCAAGAAGGACCTCGGCAACGCGGTTTCGATGCTCATCGCCCCGTTGCCGGTAGGCGTGCTGGACCCGGTCGAACGCCACAACGCGGTGATGTCTGGCATGGGCCGGCTGAAATCGGCCAACCAGGCGGGCGGCTTTGCGCTCATGACGCGGCTGACCGAACAGGTGCCGCCGGCGATGCAGGCAATGGCGGGCTCCATGATCCCGAACGCTCCCGGCCTCTTCAACCTCGTCTGCACGAACGTCCCGGGACCACAGATCCCCCTCTATATAGCGGGCCGCAAGGTCGAAGAGCTCTGGCCGCTCGTCCCGCTGAGCGCCGGGATGGGCTTGAACGTCTGCCTCACGAGCTATAACGGAGTGCTTTACTGGGGCATCTGCGCGGACCCCAAGCTGGTGCCGGACGTGGACCGCGTGGCCACCCTCGTCCGCGAATCGTTCGACCAGCTGAAGAAAGCGGCGACCGCCGCGTCGGCCGTGACCGCGTAGCGCCGAACCTCCGCGAGTCAAGAAGAGGCACAATTTACTGGAATCGGCTTGATTTCCCTCCGAATAACGCGCACGGTGCCAGCACGGAGAGCGGTCGCTTTTTGTGGGCTCGCTCCTCAACGCACCTTAAAAGGCAGACGCTTGGGGAAACTGGTATTCCTACTTCACCTAAGGAGTGATTGTTGTGACGATAGCGAAACTAACCATGACGAAACTAATCGTCGGTGCACTGGGTTTCTTGGTGGCAATTGTCGTGCTGGCTTACGTGCTGAACAGCTTGGTCGTTTCGTCCAACTAGCAGCTCTTTGGGAATCACGAGCTCCCGCGCCGAGCACTCCGCGCTCGCCGGTGTCCCGCGGAGTTCGTAATCTGGTACGACGAAGGAGAGGCTGCGTGGATTTCGATTTACTCCCAACTTCCAGAGGTCTCCGCGCTGGCAATCGCTCAGGGGCTGTATTCGTGAGAAACCGTGGCAAACGTTGGCGCGGGCCGGAATCGTGCTGGGTGCGTTCGTGGCGGCCCTCCTGCTTGTGCTCGACGTAGGGTCATCGCGTTCGGCTGTCGCCCAGTCCGACCTCTACAGCGGTCTGTCAGCCGAGGTGAAAGCGGTCGCGGAGGCTGTCCGCTCGGGCAGCCTCCAGCGCATACTGGCGGCGCTCCCGCCAGATGGCTCAAGCGTCGTAAGAACGGCGTTCCCTGGTGACGGCGGGGCGGTCACGCAGGAAACCGCACGGCAAGAGATCACGGCGCTGGTCGTCTCGGACGCGGGCCGTTCGGACGCCTTCGGGGACGGCGCGTATACTCTCCTCGCGGTCTGGCGCCCCTCCATCAATCCGGGCGAGACGCTGCTCATTGGGAGCGGCATTGGGACGGACGGAGCGAGGAAGTCGGCTGCGTTCAGTGTTGAGGTGTTGAATGGGCGCGCCTCGTTGGTGGCCTATGGTTGGGTACTGGACTTGTCAGCGACACTAGCGCAGTTCGGTGGCCAGGGTGACCTGCGGCTCGTTTCCGCGACGAGTCCGTTTCCCCCTGCTACCGGCTCCGGCCCCGCAATCGAACGGGAGCCCAGCGTTGGGGAAGAGTCGATCTGGGTTGGGCTTCTGCTCGCGGGCGTCGCAACGTTGGCGGCATTGGCGTTTCGACCATCGCGACGTCGAGCCCGCTGACCGACCGAGATTGGCCCGTCCCGCCCCTCACACGTCAACCGTGTCCGTCAGGCCCTCCAGGTCGTAGGCCATCACCAGCAGGTGGCGGGTACGGCCGTCGTTCGCCATCACCCAGTCGCCGCGATGTACAATCACGCTGAGAGGTTCCGATCATGCCCGTCAAACAGGAAGTCCGACGAATCGCCGATGCGCTGCCCGACGATGCAACCTGGGACGACGTTATGGAGCAGGTCTACATCAGCCAGGCGATTGAGGCGGGCCTCGAGGCGAAGAAGGCGGGGAAGACCCGCACGGTGCAACAAGTCCGTACGAATTACGGCCTGCCGGAGTAGCGCCGCGTGGAGGTGCTGTGGACCGAACCGGCCGAAGCGCATCTCGCCGCAATTCACGCTCACCTCAGCCGAACGTCGCGCCTCTATGCCGACCGCATGGTCGACCGAATTACGAGCCGTACCCTCCAGTTGGCCCAATTCCCCCGGTCTGGCGTTGTCGTCCCCGGTGCCCACTTGCTCGAGGTACGGATGGTGACGGAGCGACCCTATCGAATTCTCTACGTCGTCGGGACTGACCACATCGACGTCTTGGGAGTGCTCCATGGGAGCAGGGCCTCGATTTAGAGCCCCCCTCACACGTCAACCGTATCCGTCAGGCCCTCCAGGTCGTAGGCCATACCTTTCATCCGTTCGCGCGGGAAGCGTTACCAGCGCGCATCTGGGCCGTTACTCTCCTTGCGTGGACCAAACAGAACTGATTGTTGCCGCCCGGACCAACCCCGATGCCTTCGGCGAGTTGTACGATCAGACCGCACCGACGGTCTACCGGTTCGCCTACTCGCTGGTGCGCGACCACCACCGCGCGGAGGACCTCGTCTCGGAGACCTACCGCCGCGCGATCGACCGGTTGCCGGCCTATCAGGATCACGGCCGGCCGTTTCACGCCTGGCTGTTCACCATCACCCGAAACCTCGCTATTGATGGGGCACGGCGCGGGCAGCGGGAATCGCCGCTGTTCGACCACGACACGCCAGATGACCAGTGGCTGGGCGAGGCGCTCGCTCGCTATCAGGAGCGCGCGCAGGTTCGAGAGGCACTTGCGCGGCTTAGCGAGATACATCGCGAGGTGCTGGTCTTGCGCTTTGGGCACGAATGGTCGTGCCGCCAGGTCGCGGAACAGCTCGGAAAGAGCGAAGCAGCGATCAAGCAGATGTCGTACCGGGCGCTGGTCCGCCTGCGCGAACTGCTCAAGGAGGATGGATATGTCCGAAACCCGTGATCCGGAAGCCGCCGAATGGGAACTGACCGACGGGGAGCGTGAACTACTGAGTGAGATGCCTTCCCCGGCGTTCCTCCGCGCTTCCCGAAACATGCTTCGCGGCCGGCACGCCCGTGCCAACAGGCAGCTCGGCTGGTTCGACATGGAGATCCCCATAGGGACGCTGCGAGTGGTTCACGATGGCGTCCTCGTTCACCTTGTGACCAACGCGCGGGAGCAGTTCGAAGAGCGTTCGCACGCGTCGTTCGGTTTCGAACCGCCGGAGGTGGCGGCCTCGAACCTTTCGCTGAGCCTCCGGCGGGTGTTCGCCGGCGACGCCTTCGCTCTGGACCACGCTTATCTGGACAGCTTGCCGCCGTTCCAGCAACAGGTCTTGCGAGCTGCGGCCCGCATCCCGCGCGGCGAGGTCAGGCCCTACCAATGGGTGGCGCGAGAGGCCGGGACGGCGTTGGCCGTGCGTGCCGCCGGGACTGCGCTCGGCCACAATCCCGTGCCCTTCCTCGTGCCGTGCCACCGGGTCGTGCGCTCGGACTGGAGCCTTGGCAAGTACTCGGCTGCCGGTGGGCCGCAGACCAAGCTCGCGGTCCTGCGCTGGGAAGGTTGCAACATCGAGCGGCTTACGGCTGCCGAGGGGGGACGGGCGCAGGTTGTGGGGAACCTTCGAGGCAGCGCGTTCTGCCTTCCGGTGTGTCCACGCGTGGATGACATCGCACCCGGCGATCGCCGTGACTTCCGGCGCCTCGAAGACGCGTTGGCGGCGGGACTCCGTCCCTGCCAGCACTGCAGGCCCGTGGCTGCGGCTTAACCGCCGCCCAGCAGGCTGATCGCGCGCCGAGCAGCGTCCGCGCTGCTGCCGATCGCGAAGAACACCTCTCGGCCGGCATTCGAACGCCGCGCGGTGGTCTTGCCGTCCGGCCGGGAAGCGAGGGTCATCCCATCGCCGGCCGAAACCTTCGCACCGGTGGCGCCGAGCAGTTCGTCCTGCGCGGCGCGGAATTCGGTGGCCTGTGTGTCGTCCGCAAACACCAGGCGAAAGACGGCGACGCTGTCATTGTCGTGCGCGTAGACGTCGTAGCGGTCCCCGGCCCAGCCGGCAGCCGCCGTAGACGCACGCAGTCCGGGCAGGCGCAGCTGGAGGTAGTTCCGCACCTGGAATTCGCCGAAGGTCCCGCCGGACTCGCGCTTCCAGCCGCTGCCAAGTCCGGGCGAGAGGTCCGGCAAAGTAACCGCCTGCGGCTGCCAGTTCGAGCCACGCTCAGGGTGGAGGATCAGCGCCGTTGACTTTGGCGGATCACGAAAGAGCGCGTCGATCGCTGCCGTGCCGCCGGAATCGCGGATCGAACGGACCCACTCGGCGCAGGTTGTATATGGGAAGAAGAATTCGCGGTTGAGCGAGGGCGGGATATCCGCGATGAGACCTGCGAGCAGCGCGTTGCGCCCGGATTCCAGCGAGGCCAGGTACTTCGCTTCGTACAGGCCCTGGTGAGTGACCGCGTCGCCTTCGATCAGGCAGGTAAGCGCTAGTGTGGCGTCGAGGTCACCGTGCCCGGAGAGCGTCTCAAGGTGAAAGGCCGCATCTTGCGTGGCATGGACGAGCTCGTGTGCGAGCGTGCTCCTGGTCTCCCGTGGCAGGTTGTCGAGGTTGGGCGGCGCGTCCCCCGGCTGAACCACCCAGAGCGTCTTGCCAGGTGGCGAATAGAGCCCGGCGACGGATTCGCTCCCGAGTTGGCGGTAGACCGAGAGGTAGTCTTCATCCGGGCGGAAATGGCCGAGCAGGCGGTAGAGCGTGGTGGTCTGTGCGAATTGGGCGCGGTCTTCGTCCGAAAGCAGTTGGTCCAGCAGCGCGGGAACACTTGCCCGAGGGACGAAGCCCATTTTCACTCCCTCAACGGCGGGCAGCCCACGCAACTGCGCGACATCCTTCGCTACCTGCACCAGGGAGGACGGCAGCGGCACGGTCTCAATGGCGGGCTCGGCTGTCGAATTTGGGGCGGAGGAAGCGTCGTCTCCTCCGCACGCCGCGAGCAGAAGGGCGAGCGTCAGGCCGGCCACCACGAGCAAGCGCCGAGCGCCTGGCATCGTCATCCTTGCCCGCAGATCTGGCCCTGCGCTATCCTGACCGTTGCGGCGCATTCGTCTAGCGGCCCAGGACACCGCCCTCTCAAGGCGGAGATCAGGGGTTCGAATCCCCTATGCGCTACCAGCACCGGACCAGGGAGCAGGGTGAGTGCCCTCCTCGCTTTATATCCGCTGGACGCCGCGAACGCAGGACGCGGAGGGTGCAATGGCATTCGTCGATGAAGCAACGGCCACAGCCTACCGCGAAGCGTGGGAAGCGTGGAGTAAGCAGATTGAACACCTGCACCGCGTCTTTCTGGAGGGCGAGTCCATCCGTCCCGAGCAGATCAAGGGCCTTCTGAACCGCGAAGCGCGTCACAAAGCGAAGTACGACGAGGCGCGGCTCAAGCTCCTTGGAGTTGAAGTGAGCCCTCTTGGGGCGGCCTCAAGCGACGAGAATCCGTTCCGGTAAGAAGCATTCACGTTTCGTTCGGGTTGCGGCCACTAGAATGAGTACCGGCGCTATGCGGAAGGTGGGTGCAGGCCGTTCATGACTACGACGCGGGTTTTCGGTCGTCCGTTGCCAGGCCGCCGATTTCTTTACGCCGCGATGGCCGTGCTCATCGCGCTGCCGGTACTGGCTTTCGCCGTTGGCCCACTGAGCAGCGGCAGCTTCGGGCTCCGGGGTCCAGGTGGACCAATCCTGGCTTTCTCTGCCGGCGTCCTCTCCTTCCTCTCGCCCTGTGTCCTGCCGCTTGTGCCGATCTACCTGACTCACCTTTCCGGCGCAAGCGTGGAGAACGGGCAAATCGTCTCCGACCGGCGGGTGACGTTTGTCCACGCCCTTTCGTTCGTGGGAGGGCTCTCCTTCGTATTTATCGTGCTCGGGGTCAGCGTCGGTCTACTCGGCACCTACTTGCTGGCTGATTACCAGCGCGACCTCGAGCAGTTTGCCGGGCTCTTCCTCGTCCTCATGGGCGTCGTCCTCATGCCCAGCCACGGCCGCAGTTCGCCGTTGCGTTCCGCCGTGCTGCTCCTGGTGCTCGCCCTTGCCTACGGCTTCCTCGCGGAGGTGGCGGATCTCAAGGGCGACCGGCAGCGGCTTCTGCTGCTCGCGGGAGTGATGGCTCTCGTCTGGCTGCGGTTCTCGGGCTACATCCAGTTCTCGCTGCTCTCGCGTAGCTTTGAGGTAAGCGTAAAGCGGCGACAGGTGGGGTATACACGCTCGGCGCTCGTCGGCGGCGCTTTCGCGCTCGGCTGGACACCCTGTGTAGGCCCGATCCTGGGTTCGATCCTGACTCTCGCCGCTACTTCGTCTGACGCGCTAACAGGCATGTACCTGTTGGTCGCCTACTCGGCGGGTTTCAGCATCCCCTTCCTGATCGCCGGCCTGGCTCTCGGCGACGCCACGAAGTTCCTGCGGAAGATCACGCCGTACACGCCGTACATCGAGGTCGCGAGCGGGATCATGCTTGTCGGATTGGGCGTCTTGCTGGTGAGCGGCCGGCTCACCGGTCTTAACGCGTACTTCAGCTTCGCGGACTTCAACCGGGGGCTCTGAGCGGCGGCGTGATCGTATCGGGGGGGTCATGCTACGCTTCCCTGCGGTACTGCGGCGCATTCGTCTAGAGGCCCAGGACGCCGCCCTTTCAAGGCGGAGATCAGGGGTTCGAATCCCCTATGCGCTACCAAATTCCCCACGATCAATCGGAACGTTCGACTGCGGCTCGAACCGCCGAGGATTGAAAGCAGTGGCCGACGGCCGGGAACCGTCGCCAGTTGTCAGTCCTCGCGGAATTGGGTGACAAGCAGCGCGGCGGCGAGCAACGGCCGATGGCTCGACTTCGTCACCTCTACCGCCCACACCGCATCGACGAATTCGCAAGGTTTTTTGTCTGGCAAGAGCAGCGTTGCGTCATACTTCTCAGCGAAAGCAGCGTAGATTGGTTGCAGGAAGTCCGGGTATGGCCGGTCAGCCATCTGTGGAGTGAGCGGTCCGAGGTGGCGGAAGTGGCGAAATCCTAAGAGGCGGTGAGGTGTTACCAGCCAGCCCGATTCCTCGCCTACCTCTCGGATGAGTGTCTGTTCGACGCTTTCGTTTGGATTGGGGCGCCCACCGATCAGTACATGAGCGATATCGCCAGATGGCTGCTCAGGATGGATGAACAGCACCTGTTCATCGGAACGCATGACAATCCCGAGAACGGACGAACGAACCTCAATCGGCGGCAATGCAGCGGCGAAGCTGAGACGAGCGTGCAGCGGGACGGGCGGCTCCAAGGGCCAAACCTCGTCGTACTCACAATGCTCCGGATGCGCACTCAGGAACTGCAAAAGGTTACTGTCCACGGACACGATCCGAGTCAGGGCGAATCCACAACGCAACCTCACTGGCCACGCTGGGCGGACTCACTCTGCCGCCGTTTCAAGGCGGAGATCAGGGGTTCGAATCCCCTATGCGCTACCACCAGTTACCAAGAGCAGTGCCCGCCACGTTGCGACGCCTTTGCAACGGTGAGCTCCCCGTCCGGCGTGGGTTTGTATCGAACCGATCGTTACCTTGGGTCTCTGGCGAACTCGCCCGGAGGAATCCTGATGACCACTCCCTCAACCGAGGTCGAAATTGGCACGCCCGTATATACCAGCGACCATGAAAAGCTGGGCTCTGTAGCGGAAGTTCGTGAATCGAACCTGAGAATCGACGTCGCGTTGAAGCCGGACTACTGGCTGAGCGCCGACTTCGTGCGACCCGGCCACGAGGACGGGCGCATCACCATGGTCTTCGACAAAGAACACCTTGATGACTATAAGCAGGATGTCGATGACAAAACTGTGGACGCCTAAGTCACGGGACTAAATGGAAGAGCACGTCCCCAGCGCCAACTTGCCGTAAGATACGCCGAATCAACGTCGGTGAGGCCACGGGATGAAGTATTGGATGCTCTGGGGTTCGGCAGTTGCCGGCGTGGTTCTGCACCTCGCTGGACTTGGCTGGGACGTGGGCCGAGGTTCGAGCGGGTCCGGTCTTGGCTCTCCGCCTCAACTGCTGATTCTCGCTGGCATGGCGCTCACCGCAGCCGGTTTGTTCGGCGTGGCGTTGCTCTGGATGTACGATCGCGGGGTGGGTGGTGCCGGCCGGAGTGGCGTCGCGTTTCGCGCGTTCGCGATGCCGTCCGTGGCGTTGGTGGCGGCCGGTTCTATCTGGCTGGCAGCGCGCGCGGAAGACGTTGGCGGAAGGTCGCGTTCCTTCGCAGGTGTGACCATCGCTGAGGCGGCCTTGCACTCGGATCCCATCAGGGTGGCGGCCGATGCAGGCACCGGCCCTCGTACATCATCCGCCAGCGAGGCGCTCGCGCATTCGCACACAACTTCTCCGGCTACCGGCGGCGCGACCGCGAAGTCCCCGGACAGCGCCGCACCCATGAGCGAAGGCAGCGCCCATACCCACGGCACGGAAGCGCCGATCAGCGCCGTGCAGTTGGCAGCGGCTTCGACCTTCGTCGCCCAGGTCAAGGCATCAACCGCGAAGTACGAGGACATTAGAGTGGCGATGGCCGATGGCTACGTCCAGATAACGCAAGACCTGCCCGCGATCGCCGCGCACTTTGTGAAGCCAGCCTACCTCGCGGACGCCGTGATGATGGACCCCACCAAGCCCGAGTTCTTGCTCTATACCAAACGGCTAGATGGCAACTGGCAGCTGGTTGGCACGATGTTCTACGGCACCCCCGGCGCGCAGGCCGCGCCCAACTACTTCGGCGCGCTGGACGCCTGGCATCTGCACGAAAACCTCTGTTTCGTCGGCAGCGGCGTGCGTGTCACGGCCAGCCAGGAAGAATGCAAGGGGGGTCTTTTCGTGAGGAAGACGAACTGGCAGCTGCATGTTTGGACAGTCGCCGATGCGGACGGCGTGTTCGCGCACGATTACAGCAAGATTTCGCCTGGGGCGTTCCCCGGGGCGACCAGGCCCGCCGCCCAGGATGTGCTGGTTCGCTCCCAGTGAGTGGATCTGCCATGGCTTTCGTTTGCTGGCGTGGTTCGACCCATGGTGCGACTTCCTCGTCGTCCACTGGGTGCACCCGAGACCCTGAACGGTTTGCGAACGTATCTGTCCCGTGTGGACGGAACTGGTTGCCGAACTGAACGGGAAGAAACTGACCATGGTCGATCACGACCGCGACACGGCGCACGGCGACGAGTTCGCTCGCCGTCACGGGATTGTGGGCCAGCCCGCTATGGTCATCTACGGCGCCCAGGGGAAGCTCCTGCACAGAGGCTACGGGCCGTCTACGCGAGGGAAACCGAGGATTTCATCCGGCAAGTGGGCTGAGAGCTCCCCGTAGCCCCTCGACGGTGCTCCATATCTCCGCAGTAAAGTCAGGGTAATTTGCACGGAGTTTACGTGACTACCCTTCTGGTTTCACAAACCGCTCGTACTATTGGGTGCAAGGAGCTAGAAGATGTCGCAGCCGTTCCTCCGCCAGGATTGCGACGCTCCTCGTTGAAATCTTCGACCGGCGCCCACATCGGGGTGCCCCAGTCTTACGGCCGGGCAGAGCCTCCCCTCCGCCCGCGCCCCGAGCCCTTCGGGCTACACAGGCTAGCATCGACCGCTTCTCTCCTACCTCTCTCCAGTCGCGTCGAATAGCCAGGAACCGCAAAAGAGCCCGCTTTGGCCAGCGGGCTCTTTGCATGTTTAGACCGGGCGGTGGGCGACCGCTGTCAGGCGGTCACGGGCACGCCGAGCTTCACCGTGGGAAGTTCGGCTCCGGCGAAGAGGTCCACAACCGCCCCGCCCTGGAGCAGGCTCGAAATGTAGACGTGGCCTTCCGGCACTCGCTCGGTGACCGTTACGAGGGCAGTAATCGTGGTCCCTGCCGCACCCACTTCAACCTGGTCGCCGTCCCGAATGCCGAGGCGCAGGCCGTCCTCTTCGCTAACCTGGATACGGTCATAGCGGTGGAGCTTTTCAGCCTCCGGGTGGCGCAGCGAGGCGGCGTCCTCGGCCGTGTACAGGTCCCGGCCGGTGATCACGCGCATTCCATCGCCAGCTTGCAACGCCTCCAACGGGACCATCGTTCCCTTTCCGCTCCCAGGGACGTCCAGGCGGACTCCTTCGCCGATAATCAGATCGTGGGCCGGCTGGTATGCCGGGTTGGCCTTCACGATCTCGCCCAGCGCAGCATCGGCGGTGGCGGGCAGCGTCACTCCGAGGGCGGCGCCGAGCGAACGGAGTGCTGCGAAGCATTTGATCGCGTCGCCGTCCGGTTCGAGCGCGGCGGCGAGCCGCTGCACGCGGAAATCCATCTGTGTGTACGTGCCGGCCGCCGTGTAGGGCCGCCCGGCAGCGATCACGACGTTCGCTCGCTTCGCGGTTTCGTGGAGCACGCCGTCGATTACCACGATCGTTTCGATGCCCGTCAGGGCGGCGGCAGCGCCGGGGAGGCGCATCGTGACGTCGTCGCGAATGACGAGCAGGCCGGTCAGGCCTTCGAGTGGGCTTGCGCCGCCCACCAGGGCGATGCCGGCATCCTGCAACCCGTGGACGTTGACCGCCGACGGCAGGATCGCGAGGTTGCTCGACGCCTCCACCCCGAAAAGTGCGACCGCGAGGTTGGCCGCACCGGCCGCCATCGACCCCGCGATCGCCGGGCTGACGGGGTTTGGGGCGCAGATGACGAGCGTTTGGTCTTTGGCCGCCGCCTTGAGGATTTCGGCCGCGGCTGAGATCTTCGGGTCCGGCGATTCAGTGCCGCCGACAGCGTCCGCCAGTTGAGCGGCGGCCATGCCCTCTTCGCCCCCGTTCGGGCGAATCCAGACTGCCGCGAAATCGACCAGCTCGCTCCGCAGCGCACCGATGACGATGAGCTTTGCCTTCTCGCGTACGCAGGCGTCCTTGATGCGGACGCTGGCGACGTTGTGGCTCTCCTCAAGGTCGTCCGCAATGACGACGATGGTCTTCGCCATTGG
>JBDSJC010000214.1:0-4051 GCA_039917655.1 Tepidiformaceae bacterium | reverse complement strand
TCCGCCAGCGCATGTCTGACCGCGAGATCGATTTCGAACTGACGCCGCACGCCAAAGACCAGGTGGTGGAGGAAGGCTACGACCCCGCCTACGGAGCGCGCCCCCTTCGCCGCACAGTCCAACGGCGCATCGAAAACGAACTGGCGCGGCGCATCCTCTCAGGCGAATTCCACGACGGCCAGTGCGTGGTGGTGGACTTCGCCGATGGCAACTTTACTTTCCGCGTCCGCGAAGGTGAGAGCGCAGAAGCCGAGAAGGAGCCGATGCTGCTGACGCAGTGAGCGTGGCCCAGAACGCCACCTAGCATCAAGGGGCTTCCGGCAAACCGGGAGCCCCTTTGTTGTGGGCTTTGGGCACCCTCGGGACCCGGGCCAGGAATCGATAGCATGGATGCTATTCCAACCGATAGCGAGTGTGCTATGATTCAGGCCGGTGGCAAAGTGGCTTATCCGGACCTTCACGACCGACGCCGGCGGCAAACCGGTCGAAGTTTGGGTAAGGTCTTTGGATCCCGCCGCACGGGCGGAGGTCTCCTTGAGCATCGACCTTTTGAAGCGACACGGGACGGCGCTCACGATGCCCTTCGTGCGGCATCTGGGGGATGGGATTTGGGAACTCCGGGCGAGGGACCAGGACGGGATCTACCGCATCGTGTACTTCCATTGGAAGGGAAGAACCTTCGGTCTATTGCATGGATTCACAAAGACGACGCAGGCAACGCCGAAAAGGGAACTCGACCTTGCGAAAGCGCGACGAGCCACCTGGCTGAGCCGCACAAGCCCGAAAGGCCGGAAACGCGATGGATGACTGGGACAAGCTGAAGGCGGAGCTTCTCGACGATCCCGCAACCCGCGCTGCGTACGAGGAGCGACGCCCCGCTTACGAACTTGCAAGCAAACTGATCCAGATGCGCAATGGCCTCGGGATCTCCCAACGCCAGCTCGCTGCAAAGGCGCGAATGACACAACCGGAGATCGCGCGGTTGGAATCGGGCGCGGTCTATCCCACATGGGAGACCATTTCGCGCGTGCTCGGCGCCGTCGGTGCCGAGATCGACATCAGGTTCCGCAACAAGCAGGGCAAACTGGTGCGGGTGTCGGTTTTGCCAGCCGAACCCGGGGTCGCAACACGTCGTAAGTCGCTGCGGTCCGAGGCTGAACGTGCGTCGAAAAAAGACACTGCGAAAGTACCGTGACGCATCCGCGCAGGCGGCTCGGTCGCGCCGAAAGCCGTCAGGATAGCTCGGGATAATCCGTTTCCCCGCGTCCCTTTGGCCCCCTACGCACTCTCCCAGTCCACCACGTTGCGCGCCGGTTCGAAGCCTTTCATCAGGATCAGCCGGCGGGGGTGGATACAGAACATCTGGCCCTGCTCGGTGAAGTAGGCGGCCATGCGGTTCTTCGCGCGAAGCTCTTCCATATAGGCTGAGAAGCGTGGATCGGCGTTCGCAACGGCCTCGGCGTGGCCTTCGATCACGATCCGGTCGAACGCCGCCCAGTCTGTGCGAACGACCTCCCGGTTGTCGATCAGGAACGAGACCTCCGGCGTGGCGGCCATATTGCGCGTGTGTTGCGGGCTGACGCCGCTGCCGAATAGCACTTCGCCGCTGGCCCGCAGGTGAAAGAGCACGAAGGTGACGTACGGCGTCCCGTCTTCGGAGTGCATGGTGGCAAGCGTCCCACCAAGTTGCGTGGCGGCGATTCGGGAGGCTTCTTCGAGGATGGCGGCGCGGTCCAGCGGTTCGGGCATGGCCCAAGTTTACACAGGACACCGGGCCAGAGACGCGGTCGCCTTGGATGTTGCCCGAGGAACTGTGGGCATTCCGCGCCGCGACGGAGGCGGTGGAGGGCGTTTCGCCGGTCAACCAGACCACCGGTCCCCGGTTCCTCCGGGAGACCGCTCATACCGCTGCTGGCTCCACCACCGAACTGTGGCATAGAATCGGCGGCTCACAGGGAGTGTGCCCATGTTGTCACCTTATCGAGTGCTGGACCTGACTGACCACGGGGCGCTGATCTGCGGCCAGATTCTTGGCGACCTGGGCGCGGACGTGATCGTCGTCGAGCCGCCGGGCGGGGCGGCGCTTCGCCAGACCGGGCCGTTCGCAAACGGCGAGCAGGGTCCCGACGCCAGCCTGGCCTGGTGGGGCGTCAACCGGAACAAGCGCGCGATCACCCTTGACCTCGAATCCAGCGAGGGGCGCGAACAGCTCCTCACCCTCGCCAGCACGTCCGACATCCTCCTCGAGTCCTTTGACCCCGGCTACCTGGACGGCCTTGGGTTGGGCTATGACGCGCTGAGCGCCGTCAATCCGGCGCTCGTGGTCGTCTCCATAACGCCGTTCGGGCAGACCGGCCCGAAGGCCCACTGGGCCGCCAGCGACCTGACCCTCTACGCCTCCGCGGGACCGATGTTCATGACCGGCGACGACGACCGCGCGCCGCTTGGCCTCTCCGTCCCGCAGGCGTGGCTGCACGGCGGAGCGGAAGGAGCTGTCGGGGCGTTGGTCGCGCTTTTCGGCGCCGTCCGCGATGGCGTAGGCCAGCACGTGGATGTTTCCGTCCAAACCGCGACGATGATGGCCACCCAGGCGTCGTGCCTGAGTGCGAGCTGGGGGGACACGCCAACGACGCGCATCTCTGGCGGCGTGAACTTCGGCGGGATCCCCTTGAAGTTCGTCAACCCCGCAAGCGATGGGTACGTCTCGGTGACGTTCCTCTTCGGCAGCGCCATCGGCCCGTTCACCCAGCGCCTGATGGCGGTGATGCACGAAGAGGGCTTCGTTGATGAGGCGACGCGGGACAAGGACTGGATCGGCTACACCGGTCTGTTGATGTCCGGCCAGGAGCCACTCTCCGAGCTCCAGCGCTGCATCACGGCGATCGCGAGCTTCACCAGCAGCCACACCAAGGCCGAACTGTTCAGGATGGGCGTCGAAAAGGGCCTGCTCATCGTGCCGGTGGCGACGCTGGAGGAGGTGGCGCACTCGGAACAACTGGAGTCGCGGCACTTCTTCCAGGACCTCGATCACCCGGAGCGCGGCGCGAACGTGCGCTATCCGGGAGCGTTCGCGAGGTTTGCGGCCAGCCCCATCCGCTACCGGCGCAGGCCCCCACTGCTCGGCGAACACAACGCCGAGATCGCCTCCGAGGTCCGCGCAACCGCGGGATTGATCGCCACTCCGGCCCCTCGGAATCGTGCCTTGCCACTGGCGGGCATCAAGGTGCTCGACTTGATGTGGGTCATCGCCGGACCCTGGGGCAGCCGCTACCTGGCGGACTACGGCGCCACCGTGGTCAAGCTCGAAAGCCCGAATCGCGTCGATACACTGCGCACGATCGGGCCGTTCAAAGACCACATCCCGGGACCGGAGCGCTCCGCCGGGTTTGCAACAGTCAATGCCGGAAAGCAGAGCATCACCGTCAATGTCGGGAGTGCTGAAGGCCGGGATGTCGCGATGAAGCTCGCGGCCTGGGCCGATGTGGTGACCGAAAGCTTCGCGCCCGGTGCCCTGGCGCGGATGGGGTTCGGGTACGAAGAGCTGAAGAAAGTGAACCCGGGCTTGATCCTGATCAGTTCATGCCTGAACGGGCAGACCGGGCCGTTCGCGTCATTGGCCGGGTTCGGCACGATGGGCCTGCACCTCGCCGGGTTTGGCGAGCTTGCCGGCTGGCCAGACAGGCCGCCAGCTGGACCGGCGGGCGCCTACACCGATTACCTCGCCCCAAAGTTCACGGCAGCGGCGATCCTCGCGGCACTCGACCACCGCCGCCGGACCGGTGAGGGCCAGTACATCGACCTCTCGCAGGGCGAGGCCTCCGCCCACTTTCTCGCACCGGCGCTGCTCGATTACTTCGTCAACGGTCACGTCCAATCGCGCAACGGCAACGTCTCGCTGGAGCATGCGCCCCACGGGGTATACCCGGTGGCTGGGACCGATCGCTGGGTGGCGATTGCCGTGACCAGCGACGTGCAGTGGCGCGCGCTTTGCTCGGTCCTCGGACAGCCGGGCGCTGAACTCGGTCCAGACCTTGGCTCAGCCTCCGGTAGG
>JBDSJC010000213.1:0-7968 GCA_039917655.1 Tepidiformaceae bacterium | reverse complement strand
CAATGAAGACGATCGCGTAGACGGTGCGGAGGGTGACCGTCTGCACAGCGAACAGGTCGACTGCCCAGATCTGCGGGGCATGGTTCTTGAGGAACGTCCGCCACGACTGCGACGGCGGACGCCGCAGTGCCTGCCTACGTAGCGACGGACGGTCCGAGCGCTGACGTCGAAGCCCAACGCCCGCAGTTCGCCCACGATGCGGATCGCACCCCAGCGCGGATTCTCACGCGCGATCCGAACAATCAGGTCGCGGACCTCAGCGCTGATCCGGGGACGACCTGGCCCGCGCCGACGACTCCTCCATGTCCAGTAGTGGCGCCAGGCCGAGCGGTGCCAGCGAATGACAGTCTCGGGCTGAACGAGCTGGAGGTGCGACCGCCACGGTGTCCAGGTCCTGGCGACGATCGTCCAGAACAGGCGATCCTGGCAGCGCAAGTGCTGGCGCCGTGGCTGGCGCGTGCAGACCGCGAGCTGCTGTCGCAACACGAGGTTCTCCATCAGCAGATCTTGGCGCGGGCGCAATGCCCGCCTCAGCGAACCAACGATGAGCCCCAGATAGAGACGCATGACCTACCCTCCGGCTGGTCAGCATGCCCCCTATCGCAATCGAGATCTCCGCGCGAAGGAGTTTTGCACCCCCACGGCCATGCTAGGATTGGCGGACTAGCAACCCGTTTCAACGTTCCTTGTGGGGGTGCGGCGTGAAGCTCCAAACGATCAAACTGCTCACCGTCTTCGCGCCGGTCGTTTTCCTCGGGATCACTGTCTACATCGCGCTCTTTCACCTGACTAACTTCCTTCAGACCGTGCCGGGCTTCATCGCCCTCTCGGCTGGGATTGCTCTTGCCACGTTCGCCTTTTCGACTGTCGCGTTTCGTGCCATCGATCGGCTCGAAGCGCGAGTGATCGAGCAGAATCGTCAGCTCGTCGTGCTCGCGAAGCTTGCGAGCGTCACCGCTGAAAGCCTCGACCTCACCCGAGTGTTGAATCTCGCACTTGATCAGGTCTTGGAAGTCACGGGATCGGAGGCAGGCGTGATCTGTCTTCTCGACGCCGAAGCGGAAGAATTGGTGGCAGCCTGCCATCGCGGGATTTCGGACGACCTGGTAGCGCAGATCCAACGCCAGAAGCTCGGGGTTGAACCGATCGGCACCGAGGCGGTGCTGACTGGAAAACCGGTCCTGGTCGAAGAGACATTTGCTGGCCCTGCGACCCGCGAGATGTTCGAGCGCGAAGGTTTCCATACCGCGTTGAGCGTTCCGCTGAAGGCGGACAACGAGGTTAGCGGAGTCCTCGGAATCGCAAGCAGACGCCAGACCACGTACTCAGCAGCCCAAATCGAGTTGCTCGTGAACATCTCCGCGCAACTCGGCCTCGCCGTTCGTAATTCGCTCCTATTAGCGAAGACGAGTCAGCGGAACCACGAACTGGCCGCACTCCTGGCAGTCGGGCGTGCAGCCTCATCGTCGCTCGACCTCGCGGCCCTGCTCGATGAGGCGCTTGATGCCATCGTTTCCGTTACTTCGGCTGACGGTGCCGAGGTGTGGCTGAACAGCAGGGATGGGGGACTTAATCTCGCTCGCCAACGAGGCATCGAGTTCCCGGCGGGTGAGGCTGTGGATCACCTGGGACCAGGAGAAGGGCTGCCGGGCTTGGTGGTCACGTCCGGGACGGCACTGGTGATCGACGACATCGAACGCCAGCCCGCAGGCGTTCGCGACGCCGTCTGCCGGGCTGGTTTTCGGAGTTATTCGGCCTTCCCGATCCGTACAAGGGGCGAGATGCTCGGCGTCCTTGGCGTCGCGTCGAAGGATGTGGGGAGCCTCTCAGGCGCCGGTTACTCGAGACTTCTCGGGGGCATTGGCGAGCAACTCGCCGTTGCGGTTGAAAATGTCCAGCTCCACGATCGGGTGCTCGACGTCGCCATCGTCGAGGAACGCGAACGAATCGCCAGGGAACTTCACGACGGGCTTGCACAGGTTCTGGGGTACATCAACACGCAGACGATGGCGGTACGGAAACTTCTAGGCATGGGCCGGGTGGACGACGCAGATCGCCAGCTACAGTCCATGGAGGACGCCGCTCGCTCTGCCTACGCCGACGTTCGCGAAGCCATTCTCGGTTTGAGCACCTCCCTTCCGTCTCCGGGCGACCTTGTGGCGGCCGTCCGCGCATATGTCGAACACTTCAGTCGCATGGTTCCGTTCCGCATTGAAGTGGCTTTGCGCTCTGATTTCGTCACAGCCGGCATCCCGGCGGCGGCAGAAATCCAGATAATGCGCATCCTGCAAGAAGCGTTGAGCAATATCAGGAAGCACGCCAATGCCACGCGCGTCGATGTGATCTTCACTGAGGCAGGAGGGACCCTCCGAATCGACATCGACGACGACGGCACCGGTTTCGATGTCAGCCGTTCGAGTCGGGCTGGGTGGCCGCAGTTCGGGATTCAATCGATGAAAGAGCGCGCCAAGGCGATAGGCGGGACACTGGTGCTTGAATCTCATCCGGGCACGGGAACGCACTTAACGCTAGCGTTCCCGTCCTCAACCGTTCACTCGGAGGCTGTCGTTGCGCGTTCTGTTGGTTGACGACCACCAGCTGTTTCGGGCCGGCATGGAGAGCCTGTTTACGGTTTGGGGCCACGAAGTTGTGGGCCACGCAAGTGATGGCCTTGAGGCCTTGGCACAAGCACGAGCGGTCAAGCCGGACCTGGTGCTCATGGATATCAACCTGCCCAAGCTGAACGGTCTGGGCGCCACGCGCCTGATCAAGGCCGAAATGCCAGACATCAAAGTCGTAATGGTCACTGTTTCGGACGACCAGTCGGATCTGTTCGAGGCCATCAAGAGTGGGGCCGAAGGCTATCTCCTTAAGAACATGTCAGAGGACGATTTTCGCAAGACGATAGACGGAATCGCTAGGGGCGAGCCGCCGTTGTCGCCCGGTCTTGCCCTCCAACTACTCCAGGAATTCGGCCGTCTTTCACGCGGAGACCAACCCAAGTCTGATGCGCCCCGCTTGACCGAGCGTGAGACGGAAGTGCTCCGCATGGTCGCGGACGGTGCGACGAACCGTGATATCGCCGCCGAACTCGTGATTTCGGAGCATACGGCGGCGTTCCACATCAAGAACATCCTCAAGAAGCTGCATACCACCAACCGCACACAGGCTGTTGCGTACGCCATCCGGACCGGGCTCGTGAACCCGCCCGACGGATCGGCCTGATGACCCTCCGCCGGAGCAACTTCGGCGCTCCACCGGAGGGCTTTTCTCGAGTGCGCTAGATTTGCACGCGGCCAACAAGCGAGCACCATCCCACGTTCAGCGGAGGGACGGGGACATCGACGAGGCGGAGTCGGGCCAGCTCACGGTTGCGGAGCACGTAGCGAGGCTCTCCTACCAACTCTGGTAGGTAGAGACCTCCAAATGACTCCCCACTTGTCGCTTAAGAAACGAGCTTTCGCCCGTTTCTGCGTAGACGCGCGAAAAGGACAATGCAGTTCAGGTTCGGACGAGCCCTAAAAGGGATGGCGGCTGGTCTATCGGTTCGTCCACCGTAACCAGGCGCGGGACAGGCAAAGGAAAAGAGAGGGATCAATGTGAACCAGTTCAGAATCAGAAACAGAGGCTGGCGATGGCTCGTTGTCTCGCTGGGCATCGTAGCGATCGTGGCTGCCGCCGAGGCGTGCAGCGGTGGCTCAAAAACGACCACCTCACCCACCGTGGAAACAAAGCAGCTGGCGGATGGCGGCGGCGCCGCGGGGCAGGTGGCGACAACCGGTCGCAGCTTGTTCCCCAAGCCAGCGCCGCCGCCCGATCCGAAGACAATCCCCTCGACGTTCAATCCGAAACCCGGGGATCTGGTCTTCGTGACCAATGCGAGCATCAGTTACAACTCACAGGCCAAGTTCCCGTGGGTGATCATCATCGACGCCAAGACGAAGAAGATCGTCGCTGGCGCGGAGATCCCTGAGATCACGACATCGCCACACGGCGTCGGAGTCTCGCCGGATGCTACCAAGATCTACCTTCCCGCGGGCTCGGCCCTTCCGAACTTCCAGACAGCCATCGACGGCACGCGCTTCAAAGGCGGCGTGACGGTCATCGACATGAAGACCCTGAAGACTGTCCAGCAGATCGACACGAAAGATGCGCCTCACCATATCCAGGTGGTGGGCGACAAGTACGTGATGGTGGATGCCTGGGGCACCAGCCAGGTGCTGTTCCTGCTGGACCCGAACGACAACAACAAGATCATCAAGGAGTTCGACGCGAACGCATTTGGCGGCCGGCCGTACATCGGCTTCTCCTCGCCAGATGAGAAGTACATCTACATGACGGTCCGCCCGGAGCCGGGTTCGGACCACAAGGAAGCGTGGATCTCTCGCGTCAGCCTGACGGACTGGTCCGTTGAGAAGGTCGCCGACGTGGGTGGGGGAGCCGTCTGGACGGCGTTCTCCCGCGACGGGCAGTACGCCTATGTGACAGAGCCTGAAGAAGATCGCCTCGCAAAAGTAGACCTCCTGACCGGCAAAGTGGTCGCCCGGTCGGCAACGGGTCGTGGGCCCTATGGCGTGAACGTCTCGCCGGATGAGACGACGCTCCTCGTCGTGAGCAAAGGCGAAGGCGGTCGCGGCCAACGAGGTGGCTCGTTCGTAACTATCGAAGCCGACACGATGCGACTGCTTCAAGAAGTGCCCTCGTGCCTGGCCTTCGTCTGCCAGCCTGACCACGCGATCATCTCTCCGGACGGCAAGGAATACTGGATCAACAACAACATGGGCTACGTCGATGTGTTCGAGATCGCGACCATGGACTTGCTCGCCGAAATCACGACACCGTTCCTCGCGGACCCGCACGGTGGCGTCTTTGTCCAGTTCGACAAGGACGGCAAGGGACACGTCGTCATGGACCCGGGAGGCCCGCGCGGCGGCGTCAGCCCTTATCTATTCGATAACAAGAACGGCGTTCCGACGCTGGCCGACGCTCTCAAGGACGGGTGGAAGCCTGCGAAATCGGCATCCGCACTCGTGCTCGGCGCCAAAGTTGGGTCAGGCGCGGGTGCATCGGCGGCGGCTGCAATTGCTGGTCCCGCGACTACCGTCAACCTCGTTATGGATGACTTCTTCTTTGAGCCGTTCCCAGCGGGTACGACAATTCCCGCGGGCGGGAAGATCGCGTTCAAGATCACGAACAAAGGCCAGGCCGTCCACAACATCACCAGCGACGCCACCACCGTCAAGATTGTCCCCACCGCGCAGCAACTCCAGATCAAGACGTTCGATGTGGGCGCCCTCAAAGAAGCCGAACTCACGTTCAAGGCCCCAGCCAAGCCTGGTGAGTACAAGTTCACCTGCACGTATCACCCGAAGATGGACGGCGTCATCATCGTGAAGTAGCTCCGACCCTCCATGAGATGGGTAGGCCCCAACCCCTGACGGGCGCCCACCCATCTCACCCGAAAACCACAGACGCACCAACAAGACAATGCAGTCCAGGTTGGGGGCCCGCATCCACCAACCACACGCGGACCATTGGGGGGCCGGAAATGGCACTTGAAAACGCACGAATGGCGCCACCCGAGGGGACCTTCGTCTACCCGAGGCAGGCGCGCTGGCGCAGGGCTATTCCCGCCCTTTTGCTCACGCTCACGCTGGCAGTAGTGGTCGTTGGGCTCTATGCACTCGGGCAGGCGTTGAAGGATTGGGCGGCACCCGGGCCGAGCTTCACCACCACAGTCACCACCACTACGGACGACGGCGGGAAAGCAACGCAGAGCCTCTCCGTCCTAGCCAAGAGCCTCACCCGATACGGCTGGTCTCAGCCCGGTGTCCCCGTCGATGCCCTGCTGATCACTCCGGCCTACTTCCGGGGTGTCGGCTGGCCCCGAACCGAAAACCTCAATACCGAAAACTTCATCGTGTTTTTGATCGCCGAGAACATCCACGACGAAGACCTGCCGCCGTTCGATGCGCCGCTCCTCGTTACGCCAACGGACAGCTTCGTGCCCGAATCCACCCGCGTGATGGCGGATTCTCCGCATCACCGTGCGGTGATGGTGGCGTACAACCGAGCGGCGGTGCTGGCGGCGGGCGGTCAGGGCAGCCTTGATCTCGCCTTCCCGCAGGTGTCTCAAGGAAACGGCTCGGCCCTCCACTGGAACGGTGCTCCCCTCCTTGACACGGCGGTGGCCTCTGGCTCGGCCGTCGCACTCACCAGCACGAGCATCCTTGCGTTGCTCGCGGGACTCCTTGTCTCGATGTGGCCCTGCCTATTCCAGCTGACGGCGTACTTCATTCCGTCCCTGGCCGGCATCTCCATGCGCGAAGCGAAGGGGTCGGTCTCGACCGTTCAGCGGCTGCGGGTGGTGAAGATGGCATTCTTCTTTGTGTCGGGCTTCGTCATCGTCTACACCCTGGCCGGCGCCGCAGCTGGCCTGGCGGCCCAATCGTTCGACACCCAGTCGGCTTTCGAAACCTGGCGGCGGCCAATGATGCTCATCTCGGGCGTCTCGATGCTCGTGATGGGTTTGCGGCAGCTCGGCCGAGCCCGGCTCCCTCTTGTTTGCAAAATGCCGCTCATGACCCCAAAGAAGGGAACAACTCCGGGCTACGGCACAGCAATGGTGATGGGCCTTGCCTACGCAACCGGCTGTGCGACCTGCTTTGGTGCGGCCGTCCTGCTGGGGATGCTCGTCTACGTGGGCGTTGCCGGCGCACCGTTCACCGGCGCTGCCGTGATGTTCGTCTTCTCCGTAGGTATGGGCATACCACTGATCATCGGCGCATCTCTCATGGCGCAGGTCCTTCCGATGCTGGACCGCCTCCAAAACGGCACGAAGTACCTCTCGATGGCGAGCGCCGCCATGATGCTCTTCATGGCGTTCCTTCTGCTCAGCGATCGGTTCATGGGCTTCAGCAACTTCATCTCCCAGTCGGTGAGTTAGCCCAAATGACAACAACAACTGAGACACAATTTCTCGCTCGCGGCCGCGGCCGGACACTCCGCTTGGTCATGGCCACAGCGGCGCTCGCGATATTCGGCGGCGGAATGGTGGTGGTACTCCGCTCACAGTCCACCGGGCCGTCCGGCGCCGGCGTCGGCGCCGAGCAGGTTAACCTGTATGCAACGGCCACAGCCGACAGCCTGGGCCCGGTTCTTTACAAGCTCGCCGCCGGCGACCCCATCGCCTTCAACAACGGGGAGACTCTGAAAGTCGGCGATCTGGATGTGACCATCTTCGTATCCCCTTACCCACCACCTCGCGCTGCGAACATCGACTTCGGTGTCGCACGCGACGGGTCGCCGCTTGAGGATGCCTACGTGACCCTGCAGTACGACATGACGACGATGGCCCACGGACCGTTCAAGCTGCTGGCCATACCGGCTGGGCGTGGTCACTACGTGGTACCGGTCGAATTCGACATGGAAGGGGACTTCTATCTCAACGTCGCGATCGACGACGGGGCGAAGGAGAACATCTTGCAGATGGGAGTCCGCGCTAAGCGGTAGGAGCACTACGCGTTCTGCCATCGCCGATTCCCTCGCGACGCGCATCCGCCAACTGCCTGGAGTCGAAGAAGTCGTTCCTTACGTCATCGGACCCGCCGTCGGGGCGCATACCGGCTCCGGGTGCAGCAGGCTCTCTTTTCTCGGACGACCGGTTTAGCAACCGGCGTTGCGCGCGTTAACCGCCAGTAAAGGGACCACTGGGTTGAGTGATCGGGGCACACCTCAGGGAACGAGAACGTTCCGAAGGTGCACAGTTCAGTTTCACCGTCTCGGATGAGCAGCAAATGACCGGGCTCTGAGGTGCCGGCTGAAGCGCGCCACCGAGAGCGGCGCCGCCGGGGAGCAATCAGCCTGGCGCTGTCCACAGTTGCGTCTTCGGGTGGAAGGCGGCCCAGGCGAACCAGAACTCCGTGGTGTGAAGAACCGAGGCGAGTTGGCGGCCGCGCAGTTCGCCGG
>JBDSJC010000212.1:0-9423 GCA_039917655.1 Tepidiformaceae bacterium | reverse complement strand
CAGAGCCAGAAATCGCAGGCGCCCGAAATCCCACTGCCCCGTCGCTGATCGTCCGCAGGATCTCGCCAGAGCTCGGCTCAACAACGAGCACCCGCGGCCCGGCGTGGACGACGAGCCGAGTCGAATCGCAGGTCCACGTGCTGAAAATTGGGGCGCCAGTCACGTCAGTCCCGAAGGTGCCACCGTGGGCCGGAAAACAGGTGAGTCCCAGAGTCTCCCCGGCCTTGCTCACAACGGAGAGCATCGAGCCATCAGGCGACCACATCACGTAGTGCGGGACGCGTGGGGCAATTGCGTTGGGCTCGCCGGAGATGGCGAAGCTGGCGTTGGTGCGAAAGCCGCCCGGCTGGAGTTCGACCACCTCCACCGCACTGCCCTGTGGCTCCCTGGTCACCGAAACGGCGATCTCCGCATACCCTGGCCGCCAGCATGGCCACGCGCCCTCGCTCCGTACAGCTTCAGCCTGCCATCCGTCGCCCTCCCGCTGCGTGAGCAGCGAAACCGCGCCGCTGCCGGATGTCACCAGAATCTGATCCACCACGCTGCTGCCCCCGTCGCTCTCGCCCCAAACCTTACACAGGGCGGACGATAGCAGCCTGCCCCGGACCATCGGCCGAACTCGCGGGTCACCTTCGCACTATATTAGTTATGGTGTGCAGCACGGTTCAAGCCCCCGCCCGGGTGGTGGCAGCGGCTTCCAGGTCACAAATCGGCAACGCTCCGCGTCGGCCGCGCCCCGGCGCGCAACCAAACCATCACCCACCCGTCACGCCAGTTACGTTGTTCTGTCACCGCCCCACCCTGAACAATCAGCGCACCAGATCGACAACCATGACAGACCGGTTGCCGTCAGGGTGCTTGTTCGGGGGAGCAGCGAAGAAATGCAATGGCCGTCCACAGAAACCGACCCACAAGAGGCGGTAACGCCTCAACGACTCTCGCTCGAAGAGCAGCAACAACTCGTTATGCAGTACGCGCCGCTCGTGCGGCGTGTCGCGCGCTCGTTGCCGCTTGAGATCCCTGGCCTCCTCGAATTCGAGGACGCTGTTGGCTACGGCACCTGCGGCCTCGTTGAGGCCGTCCGCCGCTACGACCCCTCGAAAGGCACCAACTTCCACGCCTACGCCATCCAACGCATCCGCGGTTCGATGATCGATGCCTTCCGCCGCATGGACCGCCTCAGTCGCACCATGCGCCAGAAGGCGCGCGACGTGCAGCGCGCCCAGGGTGAACTCGAAAACGTCCTGGGCCGCTCGCCGAACGACCGTGAGGCCGCGGCCCACCTCGGCATCACCCTCGAACAGTATCGCGATGCGCACTCGAATTCCCGCTGGGTAACCGTCTCGCTCGATCGCATGCTCGAAAAGGACAGCGACGGCGATTCGTTCCCGGCCGCGGAGATGCCCACCGCGGACGAGGACATCGATTTCACCCGCAGTTTCGAAGAAAAAGAGCTGTACGAAGACCTCGCCCGCTCCGTCCAGGGCCTTCCCGAACGGGAGCGCCTCGTCGTCTCTCTGTATTATGTCGAGCACCTCACCATGAAGGACATCGCCAACGTCCTCTCGGTATCGGAAACGCGCGTCAGCCAACTCCACGCTCAGGCCGTCAAACGGCTCCGCCGCTCACTCCTGCGAGACGTGGCCTGAGTCTACCCGCCACTCCCGCACGTTTGCGCCCGGCCGCTAGCGGCCGGGCGTTTTGCTGCTCCGTCCCTTCCCTCTACCCCGCGACTGCCAATCGACGTTCGTGAACGTCACTTTTCTGCCACCTGAACAGTTTCGACCCTATTAGGGGGCTGAATCGTGCCGAACATAGTTAGGTAACACCACCGCCGTTCGGCTGCCGCAATGCGCCGCCCGGCACCGAGCGTGAGAGTTCACCCGGAATTGAGGACCGCTCAAACGCCGGGACGGAGGATTGGACAGATGGCAGACCGACACGATGACAGCTACCGCAGTTCCGTGGCGTTCGTAACGCACACGCGGGACTACCGCTCCTCCGATGTGTTGCCGGCGCTGGCCCGGCACGGCTTCACCACCACGGAACGCCCCCACGACCGCGAGACCGAACGGCTCATCACGCAGTTCGACCCGGACCTCGTGGTGCTCGCCATTGACCCCCGGCAGGACGAAGACCTCGCCCTGATCCGTTCGGTCTCCCGCGCTTGCTCGGCCGCGCTTCTGGTACTCGCCCCCGGCCCACACACTCACGGCCTTAGCCTGGCGCTCGAAGCCGGAGCCGACCTCTGCCTGCGCGACACCGATGGCGTGGAGCTCCTCAGCGCCCAGCTCAGCGCGCTCATCCGCCGCAAGACCCCAACCTCGCCCGTAGTGGCAGACGACGGCCCCAGCAGTATCACGGTGCGCGACCTGACGCTCGACTTCGACCGCTGTCAGGCGATACGCGAAGGAGAGACCATCCCCCTTACCCCCACCGAGTTCAAGATCCTTGCCTTTCTCGCAAAGAACGCCGGCAAGGTTGTCAGCCCAGTCGAGATCCTGCGCGCCGTCCAGGACTACACCTATTCCGACCGCGAAGCGCAGGAGATCGTCAAAGTCTACATCCGGCGCATCCGGCGCAAGGTTGAACTGGAGCCCGCCGAGCCGAGCTACATCATCAACGTCCGTGGCTTCGGCTACATGTTGGAGCGCCGCCTAAGCCGCCGCGAACTCGCCCGGGCAGCCGAAGCCGCTTAACACCGGCCAGCCCCCGCACTCCTGCTCAACGCCCATTTTGCCCCTCGCCGAAAGGCAGAATGGTAGAATGGGCGTTATGCATGACAGCCTCTCCGCCGCCCTCAACCTCTCTGGCGCCCGGCCCGCCCTCCTTGACCCACGGGCAGTCCGGCAGCAGATCGACAGCATTGTGCGCCTCGCTGTCTTCGGCACTGCCGAAGAGCAGGCGCTGGCCCGCTACGCGATCCACGCGGCGGCCGCGGAACTGGGCGCGCCAGCATCTTCCATCGCCGGCCTCTACGCGGCCCGCGGACGTGGCGAGGTTTCTGGCTTCACCGTCCCTGCGGTCAACATTCGCGGCATGGCGTACGACATGTCGCGCGCCCTCTTCCGCGCAATGAAGTCAACAGGGGCGGCGGCTACCGTGTTCGAACTCGCCCGCTCCGAGATGGGATACACCTTCCAGGAGCCCGCCGAACTCGCGGCTGTCGTGCTCGGCGCGGCGATCGCCGAAGACTACGTCGGGCCCGTCTTCATCCAGGGCGACCACTTCCAGGCGAACGCCAAGAAGTTCTCGACTGATCCGGAGGGCGAAACCAAAGCGCTCGAAGATCTGATTCGCAAGGCCGTCGCTGCTCAGTTCTATTGCATCGATATCGACGCCTCCACCCTCGTCGATCTTAGCTTCGAAAAGGTCGCGGACCAGCAGCATCCGAACGCCAGTCTCACGGCTCGGTTGGCCAAGCTCGTACGCGAACTGGAGCCGCAAGGCGTCACCATCTCCATCGGCGGTGAGATTGGCGAGGTCGGCAAGAACAACAGTACGGTGGACGAGCTGACCAGCTACGTGGATGGCTTCCGCGCCATGGTTGGGCCGGACTTTAAAGGCATCTCCAAAGTCAGCGTCCAGACAGGCACGAGCCACGGCGGGATTCCGTTGCCGGACGGCACCATCGCCTCCGTCGCAATCGACTTCGAAACCCTGCGCGAGCTTTCCCAGGTGTCACGCGACCGTTACGGCATGGCTGGCGCAGTGCAGCACGGCGCCAGCACGCTCCCGGACGAGCTCTTCCATCGCTTCCCTACCGTCGATACCGCCGAGATCCACCTCGCCACCGGCTTCCAGAACATCATGCTGGACCACTCGGTATTCCCATCGGACCTCCTTGCCGAAATGCGTTCCTACGCCGACCGCGACCTGGCCGACGAACGGAAAGCGGGCGAAACCGACTCCCAGTTCTTCTACAAGACGCGGAAGAAGGTCTGGGGGCCCTACAAGCAGCAGACCTGGGACTTGCCCGCGGACTGCCGTGCCGTCCTCGGTGGGGCGCTCGAATCGAAGTTCGAGTTCCTCATTCGGCAGCTCAAGGCTAACGATACCCGCGAAATCACGCTTCGTTACGTCACCCATAAACCTGTCGAGGTCGAGCCGCCAACGCTCGCCGTCCGCGCCTGAGATTCGAAAAGTCTTTACCTCCGCTTCGATACTCAGGGACTACGGTGGGATCACAAAAGGAGAGTGCCGGCATGAGAGTGCTTGTAGTTGAAGACGAAGAGGCCATCGCCAGCGCCATCGAGCGCGGCCTCCTGAAAGAGGGCTACGCCGTCGATAAGGCGGTCGATGGCCAAGAAGCGATCGAGAAGGCGAGCATCAATAATTATGATGTCGTTTGCCTCGATCTGAACCTGCCCAAAGTCGATGGTCTCGAGGTCTGCCGTCGGCTGCGAGAGGATCGTTTTGCTGGCGGAATCATTATGTTGACCGCTCGAAGCTCGATCAAGGAGCGGATCGAAGGCCTCGACCATGGCGCAGATGATTATCTCGTCAAGCCTTTCGCGTTCAGCGAATTGAAGGCCCGCATCCGCGCCGTCACCCGGCGCGAGGGTGGTGTGCGCGAGCCCGTACTGAACACCCGCGGCCTCGAACTTGACCCCAACACCAACCGCGCCAAGCGTGACGGCCGGGATATCCACCTGACGCCCAAAGAGTTCGCCCTCGTCTACTACCTCGCTCGTCACGAAGGCCGCGCGATCCCGCAGGAAGAACTCCTCGAGCATATCTGGGACGAGCACGCCAACCCCTTCACCCAAACCGTGAAGGTGCACATGAATAATCTGCGCCGCAAACTGAATGAGGGCTTCGAAGAACAGTTGATTGAGACGATCCGTGGGAAGGGTTACGTCCTCTAGGGTGCACATGCCGCAGTTCACAAAGACCGTGCGGTTTCGCCTCACGGTCTGGTATTCAAGCCTTCTGCTCGTCTTCGGGGTGGCTTTCGTGGTCGCTCTGAATATCGCCGTGCGCCTTGACCAGCCTAACGTGGTCACCTACCAGAGCATCAACGAGATCGAATGGCAGCCCGTGCGCAACGGTCCAGGGCAGGCGATCAGCGGCTTCACGCCCGTCGTCACCCCCCGGCTCATCCTTCAGCAGGCTGAAGACCAGATCTATTCGGACAATCTGATCCGGCTGCGTAACTGGTCGCTGCTCGCCGTGGTTGGCCTGGCGCTCGCCTCGGGTGTGGGCGGTTATGTCTTCTCCGGCATGATGCTTCGGCCCGTCCGCGATATCACGAAGGTCGCTTCCGAGATCAGCGCCACGAACCTGAGCCGGCGCATCAACCACCAGGGACCGCGGGATGAGCTCTGGGCGCTCGCGCAGACGTTCGATTCGATGATCGACCGCATTCAGACGTCCTTCGCCCGCCAGCGCCAGTTCGTGCAGGACGCATCCCACGAACTTCGCACCCCGCTGGCCGCCATCCGAACCAACATCGAAGTCGCGGAGATGGACCCCGACGCCACGCCCGAGGAGTATCGAACCCTACTTGAAACGGTAAAAAGCCAGACCGAACGCCTCACACGCCTCAGCGAAGACCTCCTCTTCCTCTCCAGCGAGGACGGCGAATCACCGGACCACGAGCCAGTGGCCGTCGATGCCATCACGCGGGAAGTCGTCCGCCAGCTGGCGTCCCTCGCTGCTTCCCGAAACGTCACGCTCGAAGCAGTCCCGGTCGCCGGCCTCGAAATCGACATCAATGCAGACCTGCTCTATCGCTCCCTCTCGAACCTCGTCGATAACGCCATCAAGTACGCCGGCGAAGGTAGCCACGTGCTCATCCGGCCAACCGTCGGCGCCCTGACCATCGACTTCGAAGTGAGCGACAACGGCGGTGGCATCCCCGAAGCCGATGTCCAGCGCATCTTTGACCGGTTCTACCGCGTGGACCGCGGCCGTAGCCGGCGCGAAGGCGGCAGTGGCCTCGGGCTGGCGATCGTCCAGGAAGTTGTCCGCAGCCTCGGCGGCACAGTCTCGGTCAGGTCTCAACTTGGCGCAGGCACGACGTTTACGATCACGGTGCCACGCGGCGAACCTCAGGAACCGGACCCAGGCGAGCGCGCCATCCCCGAGCGCACCATCTCGGGCCAGCCCGCCCGAGACACGTCTTGACCCTCGAAAAACCGCCCCGTACGGTGACCTTTCGACGCCAGGCGCCAGCCTGGTAAGCGATCGCACCGCGAACCTCCTCACTTCTGTGGCCTACTGGAGCGGAGCCGGCAAGGAGCCCCTGTGACGCGACTACTCGACCGGGTCGAATCCCCGGCAGACCTGCGTGGTCTGACCTACCCCCAGTTGGAACAGCTCGCCGCCGAAGTGCGAGAGTTCTTGGTCGATTGCGTCCACGGCATCGGCGACGGCGGCCACCTCGCTTCGAATCTCGGAGTTGTCGAACTTTCGATCGTCCTCCACCGGCTGTTCGACACCCCCCGCGACAAAATCGTCTGGGATGTCAGCCACCAGGTCTACGTCCACAAGATTCTCACCGGCCGCAAGGCGCAGATGAACACCATCCGCCAGTACAAGGGCCTCTCCGGCTTTGCGGACCGCTCCGAAAGCCCTCATGACGCGTTTGGCGCCGGTCATGCCGGCACGTCGATCTCCGCAGCCGTCGGCATGGCCGTCGCGCGGGACCTCAAAGGCGAAGACTTCAAGGTCGTCGCGGTCATCGGCGACGGCGCGATGACCGCCGGGATGGCCCTTGAAGCAATGAACCACGCCGGCCACCTCAACCAGGACCTGATCGTTATCCTCAACGACAACGCGATGTCGATCTCGCCGAACGTCGGTGCGCTTAGCCGCAACGTCAACAAGATTCGCGTGGATCCCCACTACCGCAACGCCAAGCGCGAAATCGGCGGCATTGTCGAGCATCTGCCGCTCGGCCGTCAGGTCTGGCAGGGCGCCAAACGCCTGAAGGCCAGCATGCGCGACCTCCTCGTCCCAGCGGGCTTCTGGGAGCAGTTCGGCTTCGAATACTATGGGCCGGTGGATGGACACAACATCCACGAACTCGAAGCTACCCTCGCCCAGATAAAGAAAGTCCGCTCCAAGCCGGTACTCCTCCACGTCCTCACCGAGAAGGGGCACGGCGTCCCAGAGGCAGCCGCCGACCCGATCAAGAGCCACAGCGGCACCTATTGGCTCAAGCAGTCCCGGCCTGGCGCCGGTGCGCCACCGCCGACCTATAGCCAGGTCTTCGCCGAAGCGACCCAGGAGTTGATCGAGTCCGACCCGCGCGTCGTCGCCGTCACTGCGGCAATGCTCGAAGGGACAGGCCTTGCCCCGGTCCACGCGCTCCACCCAGACCGCGTTTTCGATGTCGGCATCGCCGAACAGCACGCTGTCACCTTCGCCGCTGGCCTCGCCACCGAAGGCATCCGCCCAATCGCCGCCATTTACTCAACGTTTCTCCAGCGCGGCTTCGATTCGATCGTCCACGATGTCTGCGTGCAGAACATCCCGGTCGTCTTCGCCATGGACCGCGCAGGCTTTGTCGGTGACGACGGCAAGACCCACCAGGGATTCATTGATATCAGTTTTCTTCGCTGCCTCCCCAACATGGTGGTTAGCGCCCCGAAAGACGAAAAAGAACTGCGCGACCTGCTCTACACCGGGGTCATGCACGATTCTCCTTTCGCTCTTCGTTTCCCGCGCGGCACAGGCCCAGGCGCCTCCACTTCCGAGCCCATGGAGCTCATCCCGGTCGGCCAGGGCGAACTGCTGCGTGAAGGTACGGATGTCACACTTATCGGCTTCGGTGTCTGCGTGAACGAATGCCTGAAGGCGGCAGATATCCTCGACGAGGCGGGCATCTCCGCAGCCGTCGTCAATGCCCGCTTCGCCAAGCCGCTCGATGCCCAGCTCATCCTCGCCCAGGCCCGCACAACGGGCGGCGTGGTCACCGTGGAGGAGAACGTCCGCGCCGGCGGCTTCGGCGAGGCCGTCCTCGACCTGCTCGCCGATAACAACCTCGCCGATCGCTGGCTCCTCGGACTGACAATGCCCGACGTCATCCTCGATCACGGCCCGCAAACTACATTCAGGAAGCTCTGGCAACTGGACGCCGCAGGCATCGCCGAACGCACCCGCCTGGCGTTGGGCGCCGCGCCTTCACTCGTGGCAGATGGTCCGGCTCATGGCGCCCTCGCTTCAGCCTGACGCCGGAGACTCCGGCCCCGCAGCTCCGCCGATGCTCGCTGCGTACCTCCCCGAATTAGAGTTAGCGCTCCAGGAAGCTGTTGGCAGCACCCCCAGTGCCCTCGTTGCCGCCGCCCGTTATGCAATGGGGTGGGAGGACGCCGAAGGCCGCTCTGTCGCCGCTGGGGGAAAGCGCATCCGTCCCGCCCTCTGTCTCTTCGCCGCCGAGACGCTCAGTAGCCGCCCCCTCGAGGCAATGCCTGGCGCGGTCGCAATTGAACTCGTCCACAACTTCTCCCTCGTCCACGACGAGGTCCAGGACCATGACTTTGAGCGCCACCATCGCCCCACCACCTGGGCGAGGCTCGGCGAGGGCCAGGCCATCAACGTCGGCGACTTTCTTTACACCCGAGCCGTCCGCGCCCTGACCGACGCCCCTGGTGATCCCGCGCGCCTCCTCCGTGCGCTGTCGGTCCTGCACGAAGCGATCGGGCGCATGATCGAAGGCCAGTGGCGGGACATCGCCTTCGAACAACGCGAGTCGGTCAGCACGGATGAATACATCGCCATGATCGCCGGCAAAACCGGTGCGCTGCTCGGCGCGCCGCTGGAACTCGGTGCAATCCTCACCGGAGTCCCGGATGCCCAGGCGGCGCTCGTCGGCGAATGGGGACGCGCCGTGGGCCTCGCCTTCCAGGTGCAGGATGACTTTCTCGGCATCTGGGGCGACCCCAACCAAACCGGGAAGTCCAACACCAGCGACATCAGCCGCCGCAAGAAAACCCTTCCCGTGATCCACGCACTTCAAGACGGTGCTGCCGCCAGCGTGATCCGTGATGTCTACGCCCAGCCGGAGATTGCCCATCGCGACGTGCTCCGGGTCGTGGGCGCGCTCGAATCCGCCGGCGCGCCCGAGGCCTGCCGCTCGAAAGCGGCCGACCTGAACCGCGATGCCGGTCGTCTGCTCGATCAGCTGGAACTGACCCCCGGTGAATCTGCGCGTTTCCAGTCCATCGCTAACTACATCATCAATCGGCGCTCCTGAACGTTGCGCTTTCTCCCCGGGTGGCCTAGCGTCAGCCCGTGTTCGAAAACGTCCGCGAGGACATCCGCGTGGGCGCCGCCTGGCACAACATTGAGTTTGTGCGACGGCGGTTCGGTGAGCCTGGCGTGCGCACGGCTGCGGTTATTATGTCGCCCACGCTTCAGGCGGTGCTGGGCTACCGCTTTCAGGCCCGGTTGAGAAAGAACCGTGTGCCGGTACTC
>JBDSJC010000211.1:0-17172 GCA_039917655.1 Tepidiformaceae bacterium | reverse complement strand
CGTAAACGCGCTCGAAATACTCGATGCGTTCGTGGTCTGTGCGCTCCACGGTCTTCAACGCGGTTTTTTCATCGACTCCCATGCCGGCCATGATGCGGCGGGCGCGAAAATCCGGAGAGCCCGTGATAAGCACCTTCACAGTATCCAGTCTGTTGCGAAGGATCACCTGCGCTGCGTGGCCCACGATGACGGAGTCGCCGCGGTCGGCGACATCGCGGATCACATGCTCAAGGAACTTGCGGTAGTCGCCGGAGGTGAAGACCGGGTTGGTAGTCACTGGGATAGGGTCTGCCCAGGCTGCGGCGGGCATGGCCGGGTTGCGCGCCAGCGCCTCAAGGATGCGCGTCATGAGCGAAGGCGTGTGTTCGGCCTCGCTCACCGTTTCCGTCGAGACGCCCGCTTCTGCGGCGGCATCCTGGATCACCTGGTAGTCGATATAGCGAAATCCGAGGCGGAGCGCCACAGCCTGGGCGATCTCCTCCCCGGAGGTGCCCACCTGGCGGGCTATGGAGACGTTTCGAGTATTCATGAAGGACCTTCCGGGCGCGAGTTGCCCGGATTGTAATCCAACCCTGCGATGAAACGTGATCATCAGGTGGAACTGGTCGTCGCGGGTTCGTGACAGCGGCGGTTGGAGCGTGGTGCCTCGCGTCCGTCAGGCCGGGGCCGTTCGAGCGAGGAGGAGACTCAAGACTTACTACTTCGACCTACGCCTGAAAAGGACCCGCGACGCTCTCGAACCGTTCGAGCAGGTACGGGTCGAAGCGCGTGCCCCCAAGGCCGCGCATCACTTCGAAGGCATCCACCGCAGGCATGGCGCGGCGGTACGGCCGATCGCTCGTGAGGGCATCGAACGCCTCGCACATGCCGATGATCTGGGCCTCGATAGGCACTTCGTCGCCTTCGAGCATGCCCGGATAGCCCTTGCCATCGATCCGCTCGTGGTGGCAGCCGACCCACCACGCCGCCGCGCTCAGCCCTGGGATCTCGCTGAGGATGTCCCGCGCGTACGTCGGGTGCATCTGGACCGCCGACATCTCCTCGATGCTGAGAATGTCGGGCTTGCTGAGGAAGTGGGCCGGCACCCCGAGCGTGCCCACGTCCTGGAGCAGGGCGGCCACTTTTACAAGGTCGGCGCGCCTGTCGGTCATGTCGCAGGAAAGCGCAACGCGACGGGCAAGGTCGCCCACGCGCCGCCCGGTGCCGGTCTCTCGGCCGTTGCGGACATCGACCACGTCACTGAGGACGGCGATGAAATCGAAAAGTTCGTCGCGACCCATCGTTCCGCCGTAGTTCAGCGACATCAGCGCCGTCGAGAGGTCGTTGTCGTAGAAGCCGAGCCAGAACTCATCGCGGCTGGCGATCTCGGCCATCCGCTCGGCAAGCACCGGGTCAAGTTCGCTGCCCGCCATTTCGCGCACCAGGGAGGGGCCACGGCGGCGGACCAGCAGAGGCGAGCCTTCGGCATCGATCATCGATTCCACGCGGTCTGCAACGGCGACAATCCGAGCGACCATCGGCACGCCCTCGCCGGCAACTGAACCGGGAAGTCCACTGCCGTCCCAACAATCGTGGTGGCTGGCGACCGCGCGAGCGACCACCTCGCCGAGGCCCATCTTGCGCACGATTGATGCTCCCAGTTCGCAGTGCGCCGCCAGCGCCTTGATCACGTCCGTCCAGCCACCAGGGGGCACGCTCGAAAGGACATCGGCGGTGTCGGTGCTGCCGGAGATCAGCTTCGAACCGCGAGCCGTTTCCACGCGCGCTCCGGTCGCCGCGCCGGCCATCCCGACATCGTGGAGCAGACAGCCGAAGAAGACGTCCTCCACCTGCGCTGATTCGAGCTTCAACTCGCCCGCAAGGTAGACCCCAACGTAAGCGACACGCTGGGCGTGTCCCGACCGCCGCCCCTCGGCGAGGTCGAACGCCCGGCTCAAGGCGACCAGCACTGTGCCGCGGCTGAGCTTCGGGATCCCGGAAAGCCCAGGGTCGTCGTAGAGCGTGGAATCGAGGAAGTCTGCCTTGACGGTCTGGATCAGTGCCTTTGAAGCCATGCGTCTGCTCTCCGCGGCAGGTGGACCGCTACGGGGAATATCGGCCCGGTTGAGGCGGCGCTATAGGGAACAATCGGTAACTGGAGACATTAATCAGGAAGAGTCGTAAGGAGCCAGACGACCTATGCGTTCTAACTATGCCGCATACACCAGATCACCTCGAATGTTATGGATGGCCGACCCCACCGTTGGTCAACCACGTCTGGCTGGCGTACACTAGGGATTGTTTGGGTCGCATTCGTTTGCGGCGACGAATCAACATTTCGCAACGACAGGTGGGTATGGATCGCACACGCCTGAACCGCTTTATCAACCAGACTCTGCTTGAGCTTCCTCTGGAGGAGGCCACAACCGTCGAGCCGTCCCAATCTGTGCGCGCGGCCCTGGCGCTGATGCGTGAGGGATCCCGCTCCTGCGTGCTGGCCATGTCAGGCAACGAACTCGCCGGCATCTTCACCGAACGCGATGTGCTGACGAAGTGTATGGGTGAGGGCTTCGATTGGGAACAACCACTCGAGGCCTCGGTCCTGACCCGGTCGCCGCGGACGATCGTCGTGGGGGCCACGGTGGCCGAAGCGCTCGCAACCATGCAACAGCACCACTACCGAACACTCCCGGTGGTTGATGGCGAAAGAGTTGTGGGGCTCATCCGCATGGGTGACCTACTGACGCACCTCGCTGAAGCCTATCCGGAGGACATCCTGAATTTGCCTCCTCGCCCTCACCAGGTGATGGAAAGACCAGAGGGTGGATAGCACAGGCTCATGACAACTGAAACGCGACTACCAACCGAACACGCCGTTGAAGAACTTGACCGTGTGACGATCCGTTTTGCCGGGGACTCCGGCGACGGAATGCAGCTCACGGGCACGCAGTTCACCAAGACGACCGCAGTCTTTGGCAACGATCTGGCGACACTGCCAGATTATCCAGCAGAGATCCGCGCCCCTACCGGCTCCTTGCCGGGCGTTTCGGGATTTCAACTGTCATTTTCGAGCAGTGACATCCGCACCCCCGGTGACCAGCCAGACGTGCTCGTGGCGATGAACCCGGCTGCGCTGAAGACGAACGTCGGCGACCTCCGTACCGGTGGACTGCTCATCGTCGATAAGGACGAATTCAACGCCACGAACCTGAAGAAGGCGGCTTACGCCGTCAACCCGCTGGAAGACGGATCGCTGGCGAAGTTTCAGCTTGTCCCGATCGACATCACGCGCCAGAACGAGCTCGCCCTCGAAGGCTCCAGCCTGAGCTCCAAAGACAAGTTCCGCTCGCGCAACTTTTACGCCCTGGGCCTTATCCTCTGGCTCTACGACCGGTCTATGGACACGACAGTCCGCTGGGCGACCGAGCAGTTCAAGCGGCGCCCCGAAGTGCTGGACGCGAACCTCAGAGCGCTCCGCGCGGGCTACAACTTCGGCGAGACGACCGAACTGTTCCGCGTCCGCTACGAAGTGCCGCCCGCCCAGGTGCCGCCGGGCAAGTACCGCCACATCAGCGGCAACGAGGCGACCGCGCTAGGGTTCATCGCCGCCTCGGTGCAGAGCGGGCTCCCGCTGTTTTACGGCAGCTACCCGATCACCCCGGCCTCCGACGTATTGCACGAACTTTCGAAGCACAAGAACTTCGGGATTAAGACGTTCCAGGCGGAAGACGAGATTGCCGCGATCGGCGCGGCAATCGGCGCGTCCTACGCAGGCCACCTGGCGCTCACCGGCACCAGCGGTCCGGGCCTTGCCTTGAAGAGCGAAGCCTTGAACCTGGCCGTGATGACCGAGCTCCCGATCGTCGTCATAGACGTGCAGCGGGCAGGCCCCTCCACCGGCATGCCGACCAAGACCGAGCAGTCTGACCTGCTACAGGCGATGTACGGCCGTAACGGTGATTCACCCGTGGTGATCATCGCCCCGGCCACGCCGTCGGAGTGCTTCTTCATGGCGATTGAGGCCTTCCGCATCGCTCTCAAGTACATGGTCCCGGTCATTTTCATGAGCGATGGCTACCTGGGCAACGGTTCCGAGCCGTGGCGTATCCCCCTGATGTCTGAGTTGCCGAAGGTTGAGTATCACTACGCCCCACTGGACGGCGAATTTTCCCCGTACAAGCGCGATCCGGAGACACTCGCGCGCCCTTGGGCTGTCCCCGGCCAGAAGGGCCTCGAACACCGTATCGGCGGCATCGAGAAGTCCGCCGCGACGGGTGACATTAGCTACGACCCCCAAAATCACCACGAAATGACCCTCGTCCGCGCCGAGCGCGTGGCGCGCATCGCTGGCGACATCCCCCAGATGGAGATCAGCGGCCCCGCCACGGGTGAGCTTCTGCTGCTCGGTTGGGGCGGCACCTACGGGGCGATCACAACGGCCGCGGAATCTGCCCGCAAACGTGGGCTCAGCGTCTCGTCCGCGCACATTCGTTACCTCAATCCGTTCCCCTCGAACCTGGGGGACGTGCTTTCGGGCTTCAAGAAGGTCATGATCCCTGAACTCAACAACGGACAGCTCTCGCTGCTCATTCGCGGCAAGTTTCTCGTGGACGCGGTTGGTTTCAACAAGATCTCGGGACAGCCGTTCAAGATTGCGGAACTCGAAGGCAAGATCGACGAAATGCTCGGACTGGCCGGGCCCTACACGTTCGACTTTGGTCAGAGCGCGACCCTCGGAGGCTAACGAATGACATCACCAACGATCCCCGCTAACGCCCTGCTCAACGGCGAACTCCCGGTGCTTTCGCGCAAGGACTTCGTCTCGGACCAGGAGGTGCGCTGGTGCCCGGGGTGCGGCGATTACTCCATCCTCGCCCAGATGCAGAAGATGCTCCCGGAACTCAAGATTCCGCGAGAGAACATCGTCTTTGTCAGCGGTATCGGCTGCTCCAGCCGGTTCCCCTACTACGTTGAGACCTACGGCTTTCACAGCATCCATGGGCGCGCCCTGACGCTCGCTACCGGCCTGAAAACCGCCCGGCCAGAGCTTACGGTGTTCGTCATCACTGGTGACGGTGACGGGCTCAGCATCGGCGGCAACCACCTTCTCCACGCCATGCGCCGTAACGTGGACCTCAACGTGATCCTCTTCAACAACCGCATTTACGGCCTGACGAAGGGACAATTTTCGCCCACCTCTGAGTTCGGCAAAGTGACGAAGTCCTCTCCCTACGGCACAGTCGAAGCGCCGCTCAACCCGATCCGCATCGCGCTTGCCGCTGGCGCAACTTTCGTTGCCCGGTCAGTCGACCGCGATATTAAGCACCTTGGGGAGACGCTCTACCAGGCGACTCAGCACAAGGGCATGTCGTTTGTTGAGGTCTATCAGAACTGCAACATCTTCAATGACGGCGCGTTCGCCGCTTTCACCGATAAGGAAGTCCGCCAGGAGCGCATGATCTACCTGGAGGACGGCAAGCCGCTGCGATTCGGGGCCGAAATGCAGCACGGCGTCCGCCTCAATGGCTTCACCCCTGAAGTTATCGAGAACGCCACCGGCGATAGCGGCCTGCTTGTCCACCAGACAGATTCGGAAAATCCAACCCTCGCGAACATCCTCGTGGGCATGGACTACCCGGCGTTTCCTGTGCCGGTGGGCGTCTTCCGCAGCGTCCAACGTCCGTCGTACGACGAATTGGTGCAGCAGCAGGTGGACGATGCGGTGGCGAAGAACCCCCCGCAGTTCGAACAACTGTTGCACAGCGGCGAGACCTGGGAAGTGGAATAGGCCGTCGAAGCGGTCCAGCAATCTGCTATCGTGGGGGTCTCTCGAATCTCGAGCGGCCCTCGCCGCATTCCACCGGAGGATCGCAATGGCGAACGACCCGCGCAACATTGTCATCTGCCCCAGTTGTGGGACTGAAAACATCGAGGGCGCCGACTCTTGCGAGCACTGCATGGCGGATCTCAGAAGCGTGGACGTGCCAGATAGCACGCAGACAGCTTCGGAGAGCGACCTCGCGCTGCCTGTCTCGTCGATTCGTTTCGAGAAGCCGCAGACAGTCTCGCCCTCCGCAACCGTGCGTGACGCGGTCAACGCGATGCGCATCGGGTTGACCGGTGCGGTCGTCATCATGGATGGCGATCGGGTCGCAGGAATCCTCACAGAACGCGACGTCCTGAAGCGCATCGCCGACCTCGACGGTCACATGGCGGCGCCAGTCGCCGACTACATGACGAAGGACCCCGTCACGCTCCGTCATAATGATCCGATGACCCATGCCTTGAACAAGATGGCGGTCGGCGGGTTTCGCCACATCCCGGTAACTCGCGAGGACGAACTGATCGGCATCGTCACGGTGCGCGATGTGATGGCCTGGGTGCTGGGCAAGTATTTCGGTTAGCCCTCTTCGGCTGCTCGTCCCTTCGCCGCTGCACTAATTTCTCGGCCCTCGGCGAGTACTTCGGATAACCCCCCTCATTTGTCGTCTTGGCCCTGGCGTTTCTCCCGGTATCGATGTGCCCCACCCGATGCATGGCTCTGGCCTATGGCTCGGCGTTGCGGTAGAGTGCGGCCAATAGCCTCACTCTATAGCTCGCGGGTAAGCCATCCTTGGAACTGGCACAGCTAGACGCCTTCATCGCCGCCGCGGACTGCGGCAGTTTTAGCCGCGCGGCCGAGCTGTTGAGCGTCGCCCAGCCTTCGTTGAGCAACAGGATCCAATCCCTCGAACGCGAAGTGGGCCAGTCCCTGTTCGAACGGATGGGACGAGGCGTGAAGTTGACCGACGCCGGCCGCTCGTTTCTGCCTTACGCCCAGCGCGTGCTGCGCACCTTGAACGACGGATTGATGGTGCTCGAAGGGACCCGCGACGGCACCTCCGGGCGGCTGATGATCGGCACTGCGCCCGCCGTCGGGACCTACGTCCTCCCACGCCTCCTCAAGGCGTTCTGCGACAACCATGAGGGAGTCGATGTGCTGGTCCGTACGGGGCACTCGGACGAAGTGCTGCAGATGGTCCTGGACGACGATGTCCAGGTTGGCTTCGGCCGCCCGATCAACCATCCTGACGTGCGCACGGTCACGCTCTACCGCGATGAGCTCGTCCTCGTGGTTTCATCGCAGCACCGTTACGCGAAACGCGGGTCCGTAAAGGTCGATGACCTGTCAGAGGATTCGCTGATCCTCTTCGACCGTGATTCGGGTTACTACGGGATGATCGTCGGGCTATTCCGTGACCTCGGCGTGGTGCCGCAGCAGCAAATGCAGTTGGACAGCATTGAGGCGACGAAGAAGATGGTGGAAGCCAACCTGGGCATCGCTTTGCTGCCTGAGGTTTCGGTGGAGCGTGAGATCCGGCTGGGGACGCTACATAAAGTGCACATTGAGTCTGCCGCCCCGGTGGAACGCGAGATCGCCGTCATGTATCGGCGGAGCAAGCCGCAGTCCGGGCCGATGGCTGCTTTCCTCGATCTGTTGGGCGAAATTTACGGCCAGAAGCTCCCCCGATAGCAGCGGAAGCGTCTCCATGCTGATCGACCTGCACTGCCACACGCTTCCGCGTTCGCAATGCAGCGGACTCCAACCCGACGAACTGATCGAGCTCTCACGAGCGCGTGGACTGGATGGCATCTGTCTCGTCGAGCACGATGCCTTTTGGCCCGAAGAGCAACTGGCGGAGCTTCGGGCGAAGACCGGCTTCCTCGTCCTTGACGGAATCGAATTCACGACCGACATGGGTCACGTTCTGGCCTATGGGCTCTCCGAAGGGTCGAGTACGTTTGCCACCGCCGCCTCTGTCTTCGCCGCCGCCCAACGCGAGGGTGCGCTGCTCTTCCTCGCCCACCCGGCGCGCGATGGTCACTTGCGAATGACCCGTCAGACGGTGGAGTTCTTCGAATCCGTCGAAGCGGTCAACGGCAGCGACACGCGACTCCAGAACATGGCCGCCGCGGGACTCGCCCGCGGCTTTCGTCTCCCGGGCATTGGCGGCTCGGACGCGCATTCGGCAGCTGAGGTTGGCCGCGCCGCGACGCGGTTCGCAACGAACGTGACTGACGCTGCGTCGCTGCTCGCAGCCCTGCGCTCGGGCGCGTACGAGGCTGTGGCGCTCGGCTAACTCGCCGGGGCAGCCCGCTATGCAACAGCGCGCCACCCGGTGTTAACTACCGCATGCCTTACGACAACTTCGATACGCCCTGCCTCCTGCTTGACCTGGACCGCGTGGAGGCGAATATCGCGACGATGATGAGCACGCTGGCGGGCACCGGAGTCAGCCTGCGGCCCCACTTCAAGACGCCGAAATGCCCACAGGTGGCGAAATTACAGCTTGAGGCGGGCGCGATTGGCATCACCGTCGCCAAGCTCGGCGAAGCCGAAGTGCTGGCCGACGCCGGGCTCGGTCCGATTCTCATGGCCAACCAGGTCGTTGGGCGCATCAAGATAGACCGTCTGATGGCGCTCCTCGCCCGTGGCGTGGACATCACCGTCGCCGTCGAGTCCGAGTTCAACGTTGCGGAGCTGGTCGAAGGCATGCGGCGCAGTGGACAGAAGCCGGCGGCAATCATCGAAGTGGACGCCGGCATGCATCGCTGCGGCACCTCGGACCCTGCCGCAACCGTGCGCCTTGCGCAGCTCCTCGTGGACTCGGGGATCAGGTACCTCGGGATCATGGGCTACGAAGGCCACATGTACGGCTTTCCGGAGGAAGCAGAACGCGCGGGGGTCATTCAAACAGCCCTCGACCGTGTGCAGGCCCACAGCGAAGCGCTGGCGGAAGCGGGCCTCGCCCCGCAGATCGTCTCGACCAGCGGCACCGCCAGCGTGGCGCTCGCCGCGCAACGCGCGGGAGTGACCGAACTACAGGCGGGCACCTACGTCTTCATGGACGGCACCGCCGAAAAGTTCGTCCCCAACACGTTTCAGCAGGCGCTGACGTTGCTGACAACCGTGATCTCGGTCTCGGAGCGGTATGCGGTCTGCGATGCGGGCGTCAAGTCGCTCAGCAACGATTTCGGACCGCCGATGTCAGTCGACGGCACAGTGAAGGTCGCGCGGCTCTCTGAGGAGCATGGCACGCTCACTGGCGAGGGGGTTGCGCGGCTGAAACCGGGCGACCGGCTGGAGGTGGTCCCCAGCCACGGCGATACCACGCTCAACCTGCACGACGTCTATCACGTCCATCGCGGCGGGACGCCAATTGAAGACTGGCCAATTCTTGCAGCACGGAAGTACCGGTAGCCGCCATAGTCGCCTCGCCGCAGTAAACTTGAAGCCCAGACTTGAAGCCCAGAGAGGGAGGGAGAAGCGATGCGGGAATGTCCGTGGTGCCACCACATGAATCTGAACGTCTACGCCTACTGCCAGAGTTGCGGCCGGGGCTTCGATGGCCCCGGAGAGCCGAAGAAGGCTCCTGGTGGCGGTCGCCGATTCTGGCCGTTTGGCCGGAAAAGCGCTTAGCCTGAAGGCCTTGGCTCCTGAATCTGCCTCGGGCCTGGGCGAGCCGGTGGGCCCGTCCAGAGCGGCGAATCGGTGACTGCTAGGTTGGAGCGCTCTCGCCCAGGCCGCTCAACCGTGCCGCTGGCTGGCTACTTCTCTTCGGCGGCGAGCCGCTGCTTCTCCAGTGCCTTGGCCAGCGCGCGGCCCTTATCAGGGGTGGGGTCCTCCACCACGCCGTAGATATCGCGCCCCTCGTGGTCCGCCGGCAGGTATTCGGTGATCGGCAGGCCCTCTTCGGTGACGAAGAGCAGGCAGTGGCAGTACTTGAACTTCTGCATCTCATCGCAGGCGCAGATCCAATCGCGGCGTTTCACTTCCTCTTCGCGCGGGAGGTAGCCATCGGTAGGCCAGTTTCCGTTTTCGTCTTTCACGGGGTAGAAATTGCAGGGACAGAGCGGGCGGCCGTACTTGTCGATATTCGCCGCCAGTCCGAGGACGACGCCTTCGGTGATGTAGCGGTCTGGATGCAGATGCGTGCCGGATTTTTCGGCGAACTTCTCTGCGTAGTTCCACATCTTCTTGACGGATTCTGGCTTGGGGTCTTCCACGAGCGTTCTCCTGCGAAGGTTCTTGGTCAGTATCGCCGATGGACGGCATCCCCGCTTTCGGCGACGAAATCCAGGCAGCGCTCGTACCATTGGGCGATGGACGCGCACTGGCGGGAATTGATGTTCGAAAACTACGTGTTTTCGCTTGGCCGCATCGCCAGGCTGGGCGTGGCCGCTCACTCTGAACGCGTTGGCCCGTGGCTCTGCATCGACGCCGGGCTCGGGGAGTCCTCGTTCAACATTGCCGTGCTCGTTGGCGAAACCCAGGGGACAGCCGCTGCGGCATTGAAAAGGGCGCAGCGGTGGTTCGATGGACGCGGAGTGAACTCCCGCTTCGACCTCCGCAGCTGGGCGGACGCCGAGCTCATCGCCGCCGCCGCGCGGTCCGGTTACCACCATTGGTGGACCGAGCCTGCCCTCTTGCTCGATTCGATTCCAGAGCGCTTCGGCTACCCTGCGGGGTTCGAAACCAGGTTGCTACGCACCCCGTCCGATGCCGCGGCTTATAGCCGGCTCGATTCCGAAGAGCACGATGACCATGCGTTCCAGGCATCGATGGCGAAGACGGCGATTGGCATGCCCGGCTGTCAGCTGTTGCTCGGCATCTCGGAAGGCGTACCGGTCGCCCGCTCGATGGCGAACACCACGGGCGAGATGGTAGGTATTCACAACGTCTACGTGCCACCGTCGCTACGGAAGCGCGGCTTTGGCGCCGCTGTGACAGCGGGCGCGATCATGGCCGGCCGCGAGGCTGGAGCCCGCGCTGCCTGCCTGGAGGCCACGGAGATCGGCCTGCCGGTCTATCTCAGGATGGGGTTCCGCCGGGTTGGCGACTATATCGTGTTGGGTAAGAGCGAGCCTCCCGCCTGGTGACTAGATCGTCAGCCCGCCAAGGCCCTGGACGCCGCGGACGTATTCGATCTCACCCACGTGCCGGTAGCCGTGGCTCAGGCAGACCCCGTAGATGCCGTCCCAGAGCGACATCTCGCCCAGCGGCTTAATCGTCACCTTGCGCTGCTCGAACTCCTCCGGCGACATGCTTGCCAGGTAGCTGTCCGTCGCGGCCCAGACTCCCTGCTGGTACTCGTGCCACTTCGCGACATCGTGGACCTGGACGGCGTTTGCCTCGTCCCCGGTCATGCCCGTCCCCTGGCTGTTGCGCGGGAGTTCGAAGATTTCGTTGTAGCCGCCGTTGAGCCAGACCGTCGGTTTGCCCTGCGTCACGAAGTTGACGATGTTGTCTTCCGTGCGGACGTAGTGCCAAAGGCTGAAGAAGGCGCTTACGCCGCCTTCCTGTGGGCGGAAATTGAAGTGCTCAGCGGTCATCCCATCGACGGCCTTGTCGAGGAGTTGGTGCATGGATGTGAGGCTGCTGCGAAGGATGGCGTGCGGGGTCATGGTCGGCTCCTGAGTCTGTATGGAACCGATTCTACGGGCCGCCGGGGCGCAGTCTAGGAGGCCAGTTCACGGGCGGCGTGCGAGCCATCCTCGAGCGCGTAGCCCGACCCCCAGCGGTTGACGATGTAGTGCGGGTGGCTGGGGTCCACTTCGAGCTTCTGCCGGAGGTATCGCACGTAAAGCCGCAGATAGTGCGTCTCACCGGCGTACTGATTTCCCCAAACGCGCGCGATCAGCGCTTTCGAAGGGATGACCTCTCCGGGATGCTCCGCTAGCGTGGAGAGCAACCGGAACTCCGTGGGCGAGAGGGGTACCGAGACTCCTGCCTTGCGTACCGTCTGACTGGCCGGGTTGATTTCGATTTCGCCGACACGCACGCTCGCTGGCGCATGGGCGGCGGGGGACGCTCCACCGTTGGCGATTCGCCGGAAGAGCGCACGGAGCCGCAGGTCGATCTCTTCGGTACTACAACGTGGCCGGCAATAGTCGTCTGCGCCCGCTTCGAAAGAACGCAACATTTCGACGGCAGTGCCGGCGCAGCCCACGACCAACATCGGCGACTGTGAGACTGCTCGCACCCGGGTGACAACATCCGCCGGGAAGGAGAGGTCGCGCCCGAGGTCAACGATGATCGCCTCAGCGCTCGAATTAGATAGCCTCGCCGCCGCCGCTGCCGGGTCGCCGATCGCTGTGACTCGATAGCCGAACTCCTCAAGACCGCGGGCGCGGTCGTGCGAGCGGTCCAGTTCGGCGGCGATGACCGCAACCTGCATGCCGACGAGCGGCGGGAGGCCGGTGAACGGGCGTTCGGGGGTAGGCGCGTGCATCGTCCCTCTTCTCACGATCTGGGCATTTCCCCGATGTCCACCAACCGTTCACCGGCCGACAGTCTGGATATGCCCCATCGCTGGCCCTTCGCCTGGATCGTCCTCGTTGGGATCTGTTGCTCCCTGGGAGGACTCGCCGTCAGCCGCATGGCAGACCGCGCGGTTGCGTCCGGACCTGTGAGTCAAACATCGGCACTCCCGGCCGTCTCCGCTGGTGGCTCACACGCCGTTCCAACGGTTGTCACCAAAGAGCCACCGTCGCCAAGTAGGCCAGATGCAGCCGTGGCGGGCCTCGTCGCGGCCACTCCAACACCGAGTGCGACACTCCCGGCACCGGCGCTCGAACCGGCGGGAGACGCGTCACAAGTGTCATCGCTGCCGGCCACTGGAGTCGTCCAGACCGCAAATCTACAAACGTCTCGCGAGAAATCAGCTGCCCTGGTTGATCGGATGAACGGGGCGCGAGTGCGAGTGGGCGGCGCCGCGCTGGAGGTCGATGACTCGCTGGCAGAGGTTGCGCTGGCGCGGGCGCGAAACCTGGTCGCCAATGGCTACTTCGAGCACTACGCCCCGGACGGCGAGAGCGCGTTCACGGAGCTAGCTGCCCGCGGCATCCGGTACCGGCTTGCCGGTGAAAACCTGGCCCGCAACAACTATGCCGAATCGCGTACCGTGGACGCAGCTTTCGATGGGCTGATGGCGAGCCCTGGCCACCGCGCGAACATCCTTGAGGTTCGCTTCAGCAGCGTGGGCGTGGCGGCCGTGCAGAGCGGCAAGATGTGGGTCTACGTCACCATCTTCCTCAACTGAAAAGAGGCAGCGTTGCAGGGTGGCCCCGTTCGCCGCTTTGGCTCACCATCAATCTGTCCCGAGGGCGATTAGCTCAGTTGGTTAGAGCGTCTCGTTTACACCGAGAAGGCCGGGGGTTCGAGCCCCTCATCGCCCACCAGTCCACTCCACTCAGTCACTTCAGCCGTCGCATTGTGACGCAGGCCGCCTCCAGGTCGAGCGCCGCGATGCGTTGTTCGGCGACCCACGCGCGGAACGCTTCCTCGTCCCACGTCCCGCGCCGCCTGTAGGGCGACAGATCAGGATAGCGAGCGGCCGCGAGTCGCAGGTCCATGAGGGCGCGATTGCGCTCAACGGCTTCGCCAGCCGCGGTCCCTTGAAGCGCAGCCTCCAGCTTCGCATTTCGCCTTCCCAGCACCTCTCCCGCTAACGCGGGCGATACGAAGTACGCATCGAGTTCCGCGTGGACGAGCAATCGGGCGGCGGTCAGGGCGCCGACCCCGGGGATTCCAGGCAGATCGTCGCTGGCATCGCCGCTGGCCGCGCGGTAATCCAGGTAGCGTTCGCGTGGGAAGGCGATTGGGATGTCGTCCGAGCCACGCGGGGCGGTCACCTCTGTGAAATTCGCTTCGCTGATGACAATCCGCTTCACCGGCGAATAGACGGAGACGCGCCCATCCACGAGCTGAAGGAAGTCCCGATCGGTGGATGCGATGCGCACGTTTGCTTCGGTGGCCTGTGTCACCACCGCCGCTATCAGGTCGTCCGCCTCCGTGTTTACCCCGCGCACAATTTCGATGGGCAACTTGCTGGCGGCCTGAATGAATTGGGCGATCCCTTCCAGGACGAACGGTTCGTTCTCCATGAAGCTGGGGTTGCCTTCGCGACCGGTCTGGTACGGGGCGTAGATCTCGCGCCGTCGAAGAGGCCGGCCTTCATCGAAGCAGACCACCAACCGCGAGGTTTGGGTGCCGGATTCGAAGGCGAACCCCGCCTGTGCCGTTGGCGCTGGACGCCCTGGTACGGGCGGCTCACCGTTGCGGCTGGCGAAGCCGAGGACGCTCTGGGTGAGACCGAGGAGCGTAGCCCGCACGTTCTCCTCCGGCGTTTCGGCGCCCATGGCCCGGCGCAGCGCGTGAAAGCCTGCCCAGGCAAGGTTGTTTCCGTCGGCGACCAGGAGCATCGCTGCATGTTGTCCTACTCCCGTCTCGAACGAAAGCGCCCGAACCGGTAAGTCCGGAGGCACAAAGCAAACACAGGGCGTCGATAACCGGGGATGAGGGAGGATGCTCACTGTCTTGGGCACAGTTCAGGGGATACGATGCCTGTGTGACTGACTCACCTCGCGGCATCGCCGTGCTCGGTTCCACTGGTTCGGTTGGCCAGCAATCGTTGGATGTGATCCGCAACGCCCCCGATAGGTTTCGCGTCGTCGGCCTCGCTGCTGGACATAACTGCGATGAGCTCGCACGCCAGGTGCTGGAGTTCCGCCCTCGCTACGTTTGCGCCGAAGCCCGTTCCGCCACGCTTGACCAGGCCGTCGCCCACGTGGGCGCTGCTTTCGTTTCGATGGATGAGATGGCTGTCGCTGAGGAGACCGGCCTGCTGCTGGTCAGCACCGCTGGCGCCGCCGGTCTGACTCCCACGCTGCGCGCCCTGGAGTTCGGGCGCCCGGTCGCCATCGCCAACAAAGAAGTGCTGGTGATGGCCGGCAATCTCGTCCGCGCGGCGATGGCCCGTGGCGGCGGACAGTTGTTGCCGGTGGACAGCGAGCATTCGGCCATCTGGCAATGCCTCTGGGGTGAGGAGGGCCACACCATCCGGCGGATTCTGCTTACGGCCAGCGGCGGCGCATTCCGGGACTTCGACCAGGCTCAACTCTCCGCAGTCACCACTGAACAGGCACTTAACCACCCCACATGGAAGATGGGTCGCAAGATAACCGTCGATAGCGCTTCCCTGATGAACAAAGGGATGGAGACGATTGAAGCCACGTGGCTGTTCGACGTCCCGATGGAAAAGGTGGAAGTCGTCCTGCACCGCGAATCGATCGTCCATTCACTGGTGGAGTTCAGCGACGGCAGCGTGAAGGCCCAGCTCGGCGTGCCGGACATGCGCCTCCCTATCCAATTGGCGCTCGCCTACCCGGATCGCATGCCTACGCCGCCAGCCCCCGCACTTGATCTGGCAGCCATCGGGTCGCTCAATTTCGGGCGGCCGGACATGCAGCGATTCCCCTGCCTTCGCCTTGCCATGGAAGCGGGACGGCTTGGCGGCACGTACCCGGCGGTGATGGCCGCTGCCGACGAAATTGCGGTTGGGCGCTTCCTTGGCGGCGAAATCGGCTTCCTCGACATCCCCGGCCTCATCGAGTCGGCACTCGCAAGGCACAACTCCGTCTCGGACCCGGACCTCGAAGCAGTCCTCGCGGCCGATGCCGAAGGCCGCTGCAATGCGCTCGGCACACCCATCGGAGCAGTCGTTTGATCTTCCTCGCATTTGACCCTGTTGCGATCTTGCGAGCGGCTGGGCCGTTCCTCGGCTTGCTGCTCGTGCTGGTCGTGTTGCACGAATTTGGACACTTCCTCGCCGCTAAGGCGTTCGGAATCAAGGTGCTGGAGTTCGGAATCGGTTTCCCGCCGAAGGCCCTAACCTATTTCCGCAAGGGCGATACCGAATACACGCTGAACTGGCTGCCGATCGGCGGCTTCGTCCGGCTCCTCGGCGAGGAAGACCCTACCGACCCGCGCTCACTGGCCGCGGCGCCCCGCTGGAAACGGCTGACGGTGATGTTCGCCGGTGTCTTCATGAACCTGATCCTCGCTATTCTCTTGCTCGCTGTCGGGTTTATGGTCCCTCGCGAACGCTCGTTGGCCGGGGCGCAGGTGGGCGAGGTGGTCGCCGGTTCGCCTGCTTCGGAAGCAAAGATCAGCGGCGAAATGCGCGACGGTTCAGCCCCAGTACAAGGGCTCCAGCCAGGCGACCGCGTGCTTGATGTGCAGGGCCGCGAAGTGAAGAACACGAACGAACTGATCTACGCGAACCGCCTGAACTTGGGCGAAACTCAGAAGTGGGTAATCTCACGGGCAGGCTCCACGCTTAACGCCGAGGTCTACGCACGCTGGCATCCTCCGGCTGGCCAGGGAGCGACCGGCATCCGCATCTCCGCGCCCTCGCGTTGCATCGAGTTCGACGACGCGGGGAAGTGCACGAAGGCGGAACTGGTCTTCCCCTTCTCGGAGTCAGTTTCGTACTACCCGTGGGAGGCATTCCCCAAAGCAGTGGGTTCGCTTTGGGATACGGTCATCCTCACAAAAAACGAGATTCAATCGCGGATCGGCGGTAATAGCGGCTCGCCGGGGGGCGAAGACCAACCCACGTTCACTGGGCCGGTGGGCATCGCGACAACTACCGGCGACCTCATCGAACAGGAAGGATGGCGCCCGCTGATCGAATTCGCGGCGCTGCTTAGCCTGAATCTTGCAATCTTTAACGTACTGCCGCTGCCGATGTTGGACGGCGGCCGCATCTTCTTCGTGTTCGTCGAGATTCTGCGCGGCGGGCGTCGCGTCGCGCCGGAGAAGGAAGCGTTGGTCCACCTCACAGGATTTGCTCTGCTCATGGCTGGTGTACTCGTGGTCACCTACTTCGACATCGCCCGGCTTGTGACCTAGGCCGCGCCTGTGCTGTTCGAAACGATCTTCGTGAGCATCTTCGTCGTTGCCTGGCTGCTATGCGGGTTCCTCCCGTGGCTCGTCCTGTCGGTCGCCACAAAGGGCGAAGCCGGGCTGGCGAGCCTGCCGCTCTGCCTCCTTGCGGCGGTCGTCTCCGGCATCGCGGTGCCCGTACTTGGGGCGAACGGCGGATCTGGAATCTGGATGAGTATGGTCGCTGCCGTTGCTGTACCGTCCCTCTTGCTCGTTCTTCGACGCTTAAGCCTACAGGGGACAACCACCGCAACCAACGCCACGCAGGAACACCAGACGAAATGAAACCACTTGCGCTCTCAACGATGTACGCCCAGCAGGAGCGCTTCGCAGACGGCGCCGCGTTCGCCCAGTACGCTGCCGACGCGGGCTACGACGGCATCGAGATTTCGCACTCCACGAAGCAGGAGAAGCTGCAACAGATC
>JBDSJC010000210.1:0-5017 GCA_039917655.1 Tepidiformaceae bacterium | reverse complement strand
GACCTCAACCGCGATGGCTTTATCGCCGGTGAAGGCGGCGCCGCGATGATCGTCGAAGACTACGACCACGCGAAGGCGCGCGGCGCAAAGATCTACTGCGAAATCATCGGCTACGGTACTTCGAACGACGCCTACGACATGATCTCCCTGCATGAGACGGGCCGCGGACTGAAGCGGGCGATGAAGGCGGCGATCAAGAAGGCCGGAATCGACCCCGCGGAGATCGACTACATAAACCCGCACGGCAGCGCCACGCCTTCAAACGATGCCGTCGAGACGATGGTCTTCAAGGAGATCATGGGAGCGGCCGCGTACAAGACGACGATCAGTTCCGTGAAGCCGATTACCGGACACTGCATGGGCGCCTCGGGCTCGGTTGAAGCCCTGGCCTGCATCATGGCGATCCGGGACCAGCGCGTCCCGCCCACCATTAACTACACCACTCCAGACCCGGAATGCGACCTGGACTACGTGCCCAATGTTGCGCGCCAGCGGCGAGTGAAAGTCTCGGTATCCACCTCGGTTGGCCTTGGTGGCCACAACTCGTGCCTCATCTTCCGAGAGGCAACTTAACCCTGCGGAGCAACTTTTGACTCGAGCATTGGTGACCGGTGTGGGCGCAATCACCCCCATCGGGCTCACGGTTCATGACTTCTGGCAGAACCTCACAGCGGGCGTTTCCGGCGTGACGCGGATCACTCGCTTCGATGCGAGCGACCTCCCGGTCCAGATCGCGGCAGAGGTGAAGGATTTCGAACCGGGCAGGTACATGGACTCGAAGGGCGCTCGGCGAATGTCGCGCTTTTCGCAACTCGCCGTGGCTGCTGCCAGGCTGGCAGCCGATGATGCTCAGCTCGTGATCGGAGACAACGAACGCAGCCGTGCCGCCTCCAGCATCGCAACGGGCTCGGGCGGCGCCATCGATACGATGGAAGAGATGATGGTACTGAAAGAGCGCGGCCCCAACCGCGTCAGCCCTTTCTATATCCCGGTCATGGCGCCGAACATGGCCGCCTGCCAGGTTTCGATCAACCTTGGGCTTCGGGGCCCGGCGTTGGCCAGCGTCGCGGCCTGCGCGAGCGGCCTCTACTCGTTCATCGAAGCGAAGCAGCTCTTGGACAGCGGCCGGTGCGACATCGTGCTGGCGGGCGGCACCGAGGCGGCGTTGCACCCGCTGCCCATCGCCGCCCTGGCGAACATGAAAGCGCTCAGCCGCAACAACGATGACCCACAAGGCGCGAGCCGCCCGTTCGATTTGAACCGCGACGGCTTCGTTTTTGGCGAGGGCGCGGTGGTGCTGGTCATTGAGTCTGAAGAACACGCCAAAGCCCGCGGGGCACGCGTCTACGCCGAACTGATGGGTGGAGGCCTCAGTTGCGACGCGTTTCACATCACCGCCCCGCGTGAGGACGGGACGGGAGCCCAGGAGGCGATGGCCGAGGCGCTCGCCGCCGCTGGCATGCAGCCAACGGACATCGACTACATCGCCGCCCACGGTACCGGCACTCCCCTGAACGACGCCGCGGAGACGCTCGCCATCAAGCTCGCCTTTGGAGAGCATGCCCGAAAGCTCGCGATCAGTTCGCAGAAGTCGATGGTCGGCCATCTGCTCGGCGCGGCGGGCGCGGTGGGCGCCGCGGCCGCCGTGCTCGCGATCTACAACGATCTTGTGCCGCCGACCATCAACCTCAACACGCCCGACCCGCAGTGCGACCTCGATTACGTCCCCAACAAAGCTCGCAAGATGACCGTGCGAGCGGCAGCGGCCAACGGCTTCGGCTTCGGTGGGCAGAATGGCTCGGTGATCTTCCGCAAGTACCAGCCCTAACGTAGCATCGGTCACGCAACTGCTGCGCTCGCCCGGGTGGGTGACAGCGCGCCTATTTCGTCAGGAGATCCACATTGGCCACCACGTTTGAACGCGTCCGGGATGTTGTCGTCGCCCAGCTCAAAGTCAAGGCCGACGAAGTGAAGCCCGAGGCGAACCTCGTCGATGACCTGCGCGCCGACTCGCTCGATATCGTTGACCTGACGATTGCCATCGAAGAGGCATTCCAGGGTGATGCCGAGTTCGAAATTCGGGACGAAGACGCCGAGAACATCCATACCATCCAGGACATTTTGGATTTCCTGGCACAGCAAGGGATCAGCTGAACGGTTGCATTCCTGAGCCGCGCTAGACTCCGTTTGCGACCCGTCGCGCGAAATCGATGAACTCCCGGATCCTCGAGAGGGTGGCCTCGTCGGCGTCACCCTGCACCCGTCCCAAACCCGCCCGCCTCCAGATTAGCGCGGTCTCAATCAGGGCCGCCCACTCCGGCCGCTCCCGCGCTGCCCAAACGCCCGCCTCTGTCTTGGACAGTTGCTTCCCAAACTGGCAGGCGTAGAGCGCCCGGCACATCGTCAAAACCACGTAGGACTGTGGGCCCGTGCGCCGCGGCAATCCCTCAATCCAGCCCGGCCACCGCTCCAGGTCGTGCCGCACCGAGGCGACGAACTCGTCGCCAGAGATCGGTTCGAGGAAGCTTCGGATGGGCGGGCCGTACAGCACAACACCGTTCTGTTGTACGTCATACCAATTCATCAAGCGTCCCGGTTCGCCGTCTCGCCAATGGAACGGCTCGCCGGGGCTGATAGCCGCCACCCGCGGCGCACATGTCCGAAACGCCTTCAGACCCTCGGCGGAGACGTACAGCACTTCGATCCGGTCGTCCCACTCCTGAAGGTCGCGCGCCAGGCCGCCCTGCATGGCCTCAAGCGCCGCGAACGCCGTGTCGCTTAGCGATTCCAGCGTCACGACCAACATATCGACATCGCTCACTCCTCCTTCGAACGCGCCCGCCGCTGCCGACCCGAAAAGATACAACCCGCCAAAACCGGGGCCGAGGACGCCCGTCACCCGCGCAAGCAGCTCAGCGGCTACGCGGTTGACCTCTTCGTAAGGAGTTGGCTGCATGCGGCTGATTATCCGCTGCTAAACAAGATCGCGAATCGCCCGTTAGCCGCCGGCGGATTCCGATTGGAGCGGTGTTTCGGGGTCGTCCGGTTTGGCCGTCGGAGGTTGCCGCCTGGCCTTGACGACCGAGGCGACGATGGCGACTCCGAGGATGCCCAAGATGACCCCCAGGCTGACGAGCGAATGAAGCTTGTAGACGTCTACCAGCAGCATCTTGACCCCGACGAACACGAGTATCGCTGCCAGCGCGGGCTTCAAGTAGCTGAAGTTTTTCAGGTAGCCGTGAAGCACGAAGAAGAGCGCTCGCAGGCCGAGCACGGCCATGATGTTCGAGGTAAAGACGATGAACGGGTCATCGGTCACCGCGTAGATCGCTGGGACGGAATCCACTGCAAACACGAGGTCGGTGCTCTCGATGAGCAGTAGCACCAGGAACAACGGAGTCATGTAGAGCACGCCATTTCTACGCGTAAAAAACCGCTGCCCTTCGTATCCTTCGGTGACCGGCATGAACCGTTTGGCGATCCGCACGAGCCGGTTCTTCTCCAGATCCGGGATATGGTCGCTGCTTCGCAGGAACTTGAATCCCGTGAAGATCAGGAACGCACCGAACACGTAGATCACCCAGTGCAGCGTCCCCAGCAGCACTCCGGCGCCCGCGATCAGGACCGCGCGCATGATGAGCGCGCCAACGATCCCCCAGAACAGCACCCGGTGCTGGTAGGCGGCGGGCACCGCGAACGCCGAGAAGAGCAGCAGGAAGACGAACACGTTGTCGACGGACAGTGACTTCTCGATAAGGTAGCCGGTCGTCCACTCAAGGCCCGCCGAACTGCCCATCAGCACGTAGACGCCCACATTGAAGGCGATCGAAAGGCCGATCCAGACGGCGCTCCAGGCGAGTGCCTCCCTCCTCGTGATTTCGTGCGCGTTCTTGTGGAAGACACCAAGGTCGAGCGCGAGCACCCCACCAACCATCGCTAAAAATAGCGCCCACGGGAGAAGATCCATGAACATGTATCGGGTCCTGCTTCAGTTTGTTCTCAGGCGAGAAAAAGCTGGGCCGCAGATGTCGCGGCCCAGCTTTTCCAGCCCGGGTGAGGGTTTCGGACTAGTCGTCGCCGAAGTCCAAGCCGTCGCGGTCCTCGCGGCGTCGCCGTCGCCCGCCTTCCTGCCGGTGCGGGTACTCGTCGTCAGTGTCGTTGTACCGCGGATCGCCGTTTCGGCGTCTGGCGTCGTCATCCTCGTCACCGTCGCCGACGGCCCCGAGAAGCCGGTCGAACAGCCCGCGGATTCCGCCTCGCCGAACCTGGGGGTTGGCGTCTCTGCGCCCACCGTCTCTGTCCAGATCGAAAAGTTCGTCCAACATTGAGCACCTCCTGCGCGGCCCGGTGATGGACACCCCGAGCCGCATCCTGTTCGGATGTAGCGCAGGTCTCACCGGACGAGAGGTGTGCTCTCGTTCGCTGGGCCGGCGCTTATCGCGCGTGATGGCGGCCCAGCGTCGCCACCTGCTTAGCTGAGGTGGCGTTAGTTACTCCCCTGTGACTCACTCAGAATACCGGCTAAACAAGTCGGGTGTCAAGAATCGTGAAACAAGAATGGTGATGTGGGCGGCGTGCTGCCGTGAATGATCCGCACTACAGAACCGCATCGGCCAATACCTCAAGGTCGTGCGCGTTACTCACCAACGCTCGGGCATGAATCCGCTGATCCCGTCCAATGGCGAACCCAAACGGCGCCGCCTATACCCGATCGTGAGTATCTCGCAACGCGAGTCGCGCCTACATGGTGGGGCTTAGCGTTGTCAACCTCCGAAATGAGTCGCATAGGCATCGAATTGAAATTGGTGTCCCCGGTACACGTCGGGGCGAACCTCTCCCCAGCAGCACGTTCCGGAGGCCTGACTTTTGCCCCGGCTTCATGCCCTCCCCGGTACATCTGTTCTATACTTGTCGCATCCCAATCCGCCGAGGCGCTGGTGCTTTACGGTAAGTGGCGTCCCAAGGGCTTCGAAGAAGTTGTTGGGCAGGACCACATTGTCACGACCCTGCGAAACGC
>JBDSJC010000209.1:0-19472 GCA_039917655.1 Tepidiformaceae bacterium | reverse complement strand
CAGACCGACGCGACGGGCCTCCAGTACCTCCGCGCCCGCTACTACGACCCGGTCACCGGCACGTTCCTCAGCCGCGACCCCATGGCCGCCAGCCCGGGGTGGGGAGGAAACAGCTACGCCTACGCCTCCGGCAACCCGGTGAACGCGAGTGACCCAAGCGGCCTGGCGCCCTTCTGGAACGAAGCCACTCAACGCACCGAGGACGACGCTCAACCCGGCATCTTCTGGAACTCCGCGACCCAGGGGTGGCAAGATATCGGCTCGGGAGCGACCTGGAGTGACGCTGGCGGCTGGTCCGCGGCCGCACCGTACGTGTTCCAAGGCCCCGTCTTTGAGCCTGCTCCTTCACCGGCCGCGAACTCGGATTGCCTGTGCACAACCGTACCGTCGTCCGGTATCGTGTCATTCCTTCCTGAGGCGGCAGCCGCGACGTTCGGGCCAACTGCATCCGGTCCCGTCTTTGCTCCAGGCCGCATGCCCTTCCAGCGTCCTTGGGAGGTGGCCGCAGCAAGCCCCACGTGCAGGTTCGGGCCGCTGCCCGAAATGGCTTTCCCGGGCGCGTGTCGCGGCAAGACTGTCTTAGCAGGTGCAATGGAACAGTGCGCGTCGGGTGCGCTGACTGGTGCGATCTCCGGCTTCATCACGAAGGGCGGCCCAAGAGGCGCATTGATAGTTGCCCTCGGCAACTGCATCGGTAAGGGACTCGGCTTCGGGCTCGCGGAGATAAACGATTGGTAGCCAGCAAGGAGTCGTCGAGCGTGCCGCTACTTCGGATCCTCGCGAGGGGCGTGAGGTGGATTCGAGATCAAAACGTCGACTGGCGGGTAGAGGTCGCCTCCGTCGCACTCTTCTCGCTTCTGTTCTTCCTGGTTTCCTTAGCGGCATTCGGCGACACAGCGTCGCTCGGGACAGTGAGTTTGATGACGTCGATCCTTGGGGCGATCGTTGGGTCCGTTGTTGCCGCTGCGCTGACGAACGCCACGAGGAGTCTTTGGCGAAAGGTTCGCAGATGAACCCACTCGGGACTGTCGCCTATCGCGGCAACGGCCTTCGTAACAGCCGCACGGCCGGGCTCATCTCCCAGACTTCCGGCGCCAACACGTACTACTATCTCTCCGATGGACGACTCGGCAGCACGATGAAGACGGTGGACGCAACGGGCACGGTGGTGAACGGCTACACCTACGACGTCTACGGCAAGAAGACCTCGTCCACCGGCAGCCAGGCGAACGAGTTCGACTTCGCCGGCAAGCCCAGCCCTAAACTCGCTCCGCCTCCCGCTTCGCCCGCGCAATCTCCTTGTCCCGGTCGAAGGCTGCTTTCTGGGCGGCGAGTTGCTCGGGCGTGAGGTCAACGTTCCAGAAATCGCGCTTCCAGGAGTGGTCGGCACTCCATTCGTAGGGCGTCTGGACGGTGGTGCGCGGCGCGGCGGCGGATTCGAGCAACGAGAGCGCGGTTTCGATGATGGCGCGCTGCATGGCCACGTCATGGGGCTTGCCGACGGAGTTGCCGAGCGGGAAGTCGTTGAAGACGAAGCGCGCGACGCCGCAGGTTTCAACGATGTCCCTCGCTGAGCCGATGACGACCGTCGGGATGCCGTTCGCCTCGAGGTGCCGGGCAACCAGACTCACGGTCTGGTGGCAAACCGGTCAGACAGGCACCAGGACAGCGGCCTCGGCGCCGTCTTCGCGCAGCTGACGGAGAATCTCGGGCGCGTCTTTTTCGATCGTCGCGCGCTGGCTGCGGGTCGTCGGGGCGGCATAGAAGCGCGGCGTCAGTTCGCCGATGCGCCCCGCGGTCACGGCTTCTTTCATGCGTTCGAGCGGGAAGTAGGCATTGATGTCGTCGGCGACCGTGTGCTTGCGGTCGTAGCCGATGTGCGAGATGCGCAGGTCCGGGGTGCTATCGATTGGCCGGGAGTAGACGTGGTCGAACTTCGCGGCGGCGTTGTACGGCGCCCGCGGCCCCTGGTCGCCCACTTCGGGCTGGAACTCGGCCGCGGTGGTCACAAGGGCAACGCGCGATTCCGAGAGCGGCTTGCCGAGCGGCGTAAACGGCACGTCTTCGAACTGCGCCCAGCGGTACGGATTGTCGTAGCCCTGCGTCAAGTAGTAAGCACGGCTGCGTGTGACGTAAGGGATTGGGCCCGTGGGTGCGGTGTCAGACATCAGGTTGTCCGGTGCGAAAGGTCGCTCTGAAGTTATACGAAGGGCGGCTGCGGAAGTACAGCACTGGCTCAGCCGTCCAGGTCGAACACCGTGCCGCAGATAACCACCCGGCCGTCGGCGTCAAGCAATCCGCGGGCCTCCGCGCGGCGCATCACTTCGTCTGGATCGGTGGTGGACAGGCGGACGGTACTGACGCCTTCGCCGCGCTCATCGAGAGCCTGGACGAAGCGGATCCCGCCCTCCTCAAGGTTGATGTCGCGAGCTGCGCCGTCCGTCTCTACTTCGCGGCCCAGCACCTCGGCCCAGCGGTCGGCGAGCGCGCCCGCATCGTGCCCCTGGATTGCGACGCCGGTGATGCCGCTCACCAGCGAGGTGTCCACCGCCTCCCGCCAGTTTGGGCCAGCCCACTCCCACGATTCGGGCGGGTCCATGTCATCGACCGAGAGGATCGCCCCGCCGACATCGCGCGGGTGCAGATGCGTCCCGCGAGCATGTGGCCGGTCCAACTGCGCCACGATCCGGACGCCCAGCTCCACGAACCGTGCGCGGTCGACGTCCAGATCCTCGGACTGAAGGATGACCATGTACCCGCCGTTGCCACCGCGCCGTTCGAGATAGCGGCCGGCGGTGGTGTCCGGCCGCACCGGCGCGACCACTTCGAGGAAGGTGTCGCCAATCGGCATGACGGCGTTCTCGAGGCCGTAGGCGCCGACGCCGGGATCGTTGAACGAGACGCGAATGCCGAGGACGCCGCAGAGGTCATCGACAACGGGCTGAAGGTGGTCGGCAACAAGGGCGATCTGGCGCAGGCGCATGGCGGGTCTCCAAGGTGGTGTGGCAGCGATGCTACGCCGGTTGCGCGAAGTAGGGCGGGAGGCGATCGGACGGCACTCGCCGGGCGGACCGGGGCTCAGCACCAAGCGCTCAGCACTTCGGTCTTGTTCGAACCTCACCCCACGCCGCCGGCCACGCCGCTGCACCGGAGGCTAAACGGGGGCCCTACCCCGTTTGCCCTTCGGGCCGCCCCTCCACACTCGCGCGCGCCTTACCGATGTCACACCACCTCGCGCACGGACCCTCGCCCAGCGCAACGTGTAGCCGTGGCCCTCCGTGGCCACAGGTTCGCCTTCACAACCCGGAGCGTCGCAATCTCCCTTCTCCCTCCGCAGTGGGAGAAGGGCCGGGGATAAGGGCCCGCCGCTCGGCCCACTCAGCACTCAGCACTCAGCACTCGTAAGCTGCCCTCACCAGGAACACACATGCCACATCGGCTGCGTGGCCGCCCGGCCTCGCCGCCCAGCCTCGGGCCTCAGCCCGTCGTGTGCGCTCGCTCTCCAACCGCTAAGATTCGCCCCACGCTAAGAATCAGCCCTCACCGGGCAGGAGTATGCAATGGCCACCTTTCGACCCAACCGCATGAAGTTCGGCGTGTTCATGGCGCCGTTCCATCGCGTCGGTGAGAACCCTACGGTTGCCCTGGACCGCGACCTCGAACTGATCGAACACCTCGACAAGCTGAACTTCGATGAGGCCTGGATCGGCGAGCATCACAGCGCGGGCTGGGAACTAATCGCCTCGCCCGAGCTGATGATCGCCGCCGCCGCGCAGCGCACGCGCAGCATCAAGCTGGGCACGGGCGTCAGCAGCCTCCCCTACCACCACCCGTTCATCCTCGCCGATCGCATGGTGCAGTTGGACCACATGACCCGCGGGCGGGCGATGTTCGGCGTCGGCCCAGGGGCTCTCACCTCGGACGCCTACATGCTGGGCATCGATTCCCTCACACAGCGCGAGCGGATGGACCAATCGCTCGGCGCTATCCTGGCGCTCTTCCGGGGCGAAACGGTGACGATGAAGACGGACTGGTTCGAACTGCGCGAGGCACGGCTCCAGCTTGCGCCCTACACTTATCCTCACATGCCGGTGGCGGTCGCAAGCACGTTCTCGCCAGCCGGGCCGACAACCGCTGGCAAGCACGGCGTGGGCGTCCTCTCGGTCGCCGCTTCGCAGCCGGGCGGGCTGATTTCGCTCGCGAAGACGTGGGCGATGGTTGAGGATGCGGCCGCGAAGAACGGTCAGGTGGCGAGCCGCGAGGACTGGCGCCTCGTCCTCCCCTTCCACCTCGCCGACACCCGCGAAGAGGCGATGCGCGACGTCGCCGATGGCAGCCGGGCCTTCAACGAGGACTACTTCGAGGGTACTCTTGGCCGCCCGGTAGACCCCAACGCCCCGAGCGACATCGAGTCTGTCGTCAAGCGCGGCGGCGCGATCGTGGGCACCCCTGACGATGCGATCGAGGCGATCGAGCGCGTGCTCGATATGTCGGGCGGGTTCGGCGCTCTGCTTGGCCTCGCCCACGAATGGACCACCTGGGAGAAGACGAAGCACAGCTTCGAACTCTGGGCGCGCTACGTGGCCCCGCGCTTCCAGGGGCAGTTCGACCGCATCAACGACAGCCAGAAATACGTCGCCGACCACCGCGCGACGATCTTCGGGCCGAACGCGGCGGCCATCGGCAAGGCGTTCAGCGATGCCGGCGTGGAACTGCCGGCCGCGCTGGCGGCGATGCAGCGCGGCCGCACATAGGCCGCGCCGCGCTCAGTGCTTGGTGGTTTGCACACCCGCTCGGTGGAGACACGCCGACATCCAGCGCGAGGCCTATCTGGCTGCGGCGACGGCCCACCCGCCAGTCGCGAACCAACGCACCTACCGCGTGGTCCTGCATGAGCGGCACCGTACGAGTGGCGCTGCGGCACGGCAACTACCCGGAGGTAAGCCGCTCAGCACGTACTTCGCCGGGCAACAAAAAGAGGCCCCAATTGGGGGCCCTTCTTGTTGCGTGTGCGAGCGTCGTGCTAGTACTCAGTTGAGAAAGTGAGCGTTCGTTCGCCGGGCTGTTAGGCCCTCCGCGAACTTGTTTAAGTTAGTTACTAGGCGCGCTTTTTAAAGGTGTACCCCGTGAACGACGCGTTCGGGCCGGTGTGGGTGTTGTTGTTCCCGTTCCAGATCTTCCGGACGGTGATTTGGCCGGTGCCCGCGACCGCGCCGCAGGCTTCGTTGCGGACAACCACGTAGGCGTCGGAGGTGACGTTCACCAAGCTGAGCGAGGCGTCCAGCGAGGCGTCGGCGGCTGCCAGGGCGAGGGTTGAGCCCGTGCTGTAGCCGAGCAGACGATAAGTGTCGCCAGCGTCGCAGGTGCCGTTGATGCCGGTTTCGCTGAGCGTGAAGGAGCCGGCATTCGCGACCGAGACAGACCCGGCGAACGAATTTCCCGAGTTTAGCGTCATGGTGCCAGCGGCTCCATTGTTCGTGGCGAAGCCGAAACTACCGGAGGTCGCCAGCGCGGAGCCAACGTACTTCGTGACGTGGATGGTCCGAGTGAGGTTCTGCTCGGCTGGTGCGTGGTTGATGATTGAGTCGCTTGCCGCAACCCCAGCGGCCTAGCCCTGGTCACCGTGATATTGCGACGCCGACGGCCGAATTCACCCCACGTTTTCCAAACCCCCGTTGCAGCAATGGGTGGCGGGGCAGCGGGCTCGCCGCTAGACTCCCGCCATGCCATACGCAAACGTGAACGCTGCCCAGATCTACTACGAGCAGTACGGCGCGGGGGAAGCCCTGATCCTGCTGCACGGGGCGGGCGGCAACCACCTTTCGTGGTGGCAGCAGGTGAGCGCCTTTTCCGCGAACTACCGCGTCACTGTGTACGACGCCCGAGGGTGGGGGCTCTCGCGCGGCGAAATGGCGGTCGGGCGCTTTTCGCTCGGGACGGATCTGGTGGCTTTGATGGAACACCTCGGGATCGAGCGGGCACACGTGGTCGCCCAATCGATGGGCGGACGCGCAGTGGCGGGGTTGACCCGGCTGGCGCCTCAGCGAGTGAGTTCGCTCGTGCTCTGCGGCACGACGGCCGGCTGCACGAACGAACGCGTGCGGGAATTACAGGACGAACTGAAAGAGGAACGTGGTGATGGCGGGCTGCGTGAACACGCGTTGGCCAAGCCGTTCGAAGCTGCGAACCCGGCGTTCGCCTTGCTCTACCGCCAGATCAACGCGCTCAACCCTGGGCGGCCGAAGGGCTTTCTGGGCCGGCCACCCGCGACGTACCGGGGGAGCATGCACGAAGGCATCGGGGCACTCGGCGTGCCAGTGCTCTTCCTGGTGGGGGAGTACGACCTGATCACGTCGCCGACGATGATCCGCGAAGCGCATGGGCTGATCCCGGGGGCGGCATTCTACGAGATCAAGGGCGCGGGGCATTCCGCCTACTTCGAGCGCGCGGACGAGTGGAACGCAGTCGTGCGGGAGTTTCTCTCTTCTGCTGGCCCGGCGAATGCCTGAAGGAAAAGTTGCCATCGAGTGAAGTGCCGGGTTATCGTCTACCCCTTATGGCATTTCTTCTCCGCTGGTGGCAGTCATTCCTGCACACGCTCTCGTTCAGCGGCGGAGGCCAGGGCGACGGCTGGGTGGAGCCCGGAAACGAGATCACGCGTGCGATCCTCTCGGGCGACGTAGGGGCCCTGCCCGCGCTTCAGTTCGAAGCCACCGAAGCGACTCAAACGGCGGACTACGACCCACGGCCAGCTCAAGCTGATGCGCCAGTGAGCACGGATGTGGCGGATAAGGCTCTCGAAGCGCCCGCGGCCGAAGAGCAGCGCGAAGCGCCCGCGACACGCACTCGCAAGAAGCGCGGCCGCCGCGCAGCGTAACGGTTCGCTATACTCGGCACATGGCGATTTACGAGTACTACTGTCCCACCTGCCGCGAGAAGTTCGAAGAGCGCAAGCCCATGTCCCAGGCAGCTACCGCAACGGAGTGCGCGCGCGGCCACCAGGCCGACCGAACGGTCTCGGCGTTTGCGATGGCGCGCACCGGGGCGGGTGAAGATTTTGCGATGCCTGAGGGCGGTGGGGGTTGCTGCGGCGGAGTCGGCGGCTGCGCCTGCTCGAACTGAGGCTAACCCGCGGTTGATTCGTCCCCTGCGGCGCGCATTTGCGGCGAACCTAAGAGGGCGCTGCCTTGGCGTTGTCGTGTGCCCACCAGGTAGGCCAGCGCGACGCCGACGATGAGCGCGACTTCAATAAGCGTCAGCGCACCGATGATGTACGTGGACTCCTGCCAGAACGGCTCGGGGAACATTTGGATCAGATGGTCGCGCGATGGGTCGAGGATCCAGAGGTCGTTGTTGAAGACGAGCTTGTGGAACTTCGTCCAGGCGGCATCGAAGCCGGTGATCGCGAACACTCCGACGAAGCCGAGGGCAGCAAAGCCCACACCAACCCCGGCCAATGCCTGAGCTGCCAGCGTCCGCAGCGACTTTTCGCGCGCCCAGAGGTAGACGCAGGTGATATAGGTGATGACGACCGCCAGCGAGAACTCGTTCAGCCGGTAAACGAAGCGCATCAGCGTCTTCACGTCCTTCATGTGAGCGATTTCGCGGTCGTTGTAGAGCGGCGCTTCCGCGCCGTCGATCTGCACCGTGGTGCTGAGGAGCGGGGCGTCGTTTTCGAAGTAGTTGGCGAGTTCAGTCGCGGCGCGGTCCAGTTCGGGGAGCGAGACGCCGGTGATTGCGGCCGAGTTGTTCTGGCGGAATCCGCGCTCGTAGAAGCGCGTCTCGCTGGCGAAGAAGCGGACGTTCGAAGTCATGAGGAAAACCGGGATGGCGATGATGAACGCGACGGCGCTCAGTTTGGAGAGGAGTGCCATTGGCGGTCTCTGCCGTCCTCCTTGCCCGATCAGCATGGTTCACCGGGCGAGCGCAGGGGTCAATCAGCGCGGTTCGTGGCGGCGGCCCGTGTCTGGTAAGCTCGGGGTACTTGGCCGGGCTCACGTCCGGCCTTTCGCTTGCAAGTATGACGCACAGTTTGGAGATACGAACGTGACCGTTCAGGAGGGCGTTGCGCCCACACTCGACTTCATCTTTCACCCAAGGTCGATCGCCATCGCCGGTGTTTCCGCGAAGGAGACGCAGGCCTTTGGGGGCGGCGGCTTCGTTTCGTCGCTCCAGGAGATCGGCTTTCGCGGGCCAATCTACCTGATCCACCCAACGGCGCCGGCGATCCGGGGGCTGAAGTGCTATCCGTCGTTGCGCGACATCCCGGACGAAGTCGATTACCTGATTTCGTCCGTGAATGCGAGGTACGTGCCGCAGCTGCTGGAGGACGCGATTGCCAAGGGCGTGCGGGTGTTGCACCTGTTCACTGCGGGCTTCGGGGAAACGGGCGACGTTGAGCGGGCGAAGATGGAGCAGGACGTAGTGGCGCGGGCGCGCGAGGCCGGGATCCGCATGATCGGGCCGAACTGCATGGGACTTTACGTGCCCAACGCGCGGCTGTCGATGATGAACGGGCAGATCGCCGAGGCCGGCCCGGTGGGCATGGTTTCGCAGTCCGGCATGAATGCTGGCGAGTTCGTGCGGTACGCGATCCCTCGCGGCATCCGCTGCTCGAAAGTGATCAGCTTCGGCAACGGGGCGGACCTGAAAGCGGCAGACTTCCTCGACTATCTGGCGGATGACCCGGAGACGGAGGTCATCGTGGCCTACCTGGAGGGCATTCAGGATGGCCCACGTCTGGCGAAGGCGATCCGGAAGGCCGGCAAAGCGAAGCCGCTGGCGATCCTGAAGAGTGGGCGCACGGAAGCGGGATCGCGAGCGGCGAGTTCGCACACGGCATCGCTTGCGGGCTCGCTCCAGGTCTTCGACGGGCTCTGCCGGCAGGCCGGAGCGCTGCGCGTCGAGAGCCTAGAAGAACTCGTAGACATCGCGGTGACGTTCCGGTTCGTGAAGCGCCTTGGCGGGCCGAATGTAGTGGTGGTTGGCGGCGGAGGCGGCGCGAGCGTGCTGGCGGCGGACGACCTTGCCGCCGTTGGCCTCGAAGTGCCGGCGCTGTTGCCCGAGACGCAGGAAGAGCTGGCGAAGGTCACGCATGAAGCGGGGACGAGCGTGCGAAACCCAATCGACACGACCAGCCTGTGGGAGGACACCGGCTTCGAAGCCACCCTGATGCCCTGTGCGAAAGCCGCGAACATCGACGTGCTGCTCTATCACACGAGCTTCGGGGGTGGGCCGATCTCCCGCCAGGTGGATGTTCGCGGGCGGATGGAACGCCAGGTGGCGACCCTCCGGAAGGTGCAAGAGGAGAGCGGCACGCCGGTGGTGGTGGCGATCCGGCCATCGGTCACCGGCGAAGCATTCCAGCAGTCGAGCGATTTCCAGGAGCTGTGCTGGAAGAACGGCCTCGCCACCTACCCGAGCATCGCGCGGGCGGGCCAGGCACTGGCGAACTTGCGGGAGTGGCAGCGGCGCCAGGGAAGCTAACGCCGCCCAAACTGGCGCTCGATCAGCTCCGTCCCCACATGCACCAGAGTCGGACGGCCGTGCGGGCAGGTACGCGGCGCGGCGGTTTGTTCGAGGTCTTCGACGAGGCGGCGCATTTCGTCCAACGCGAGGGCCGTGCCGGCGCGGACGCTGCTGTGACAGGCGACCGTGGCGGCAGCCCGCTGGAAGGGATCGTTGACACGCTTTTCTCCGGCGAGCTGGTCCAGCACCTGGCGGAGCGCGGCGGAGATATCGGTGCCGCCGAGACCGGCCGGGATGGCGCGGATGAGGAACGCGCTTTCGCCAAAGGATTCTGCCTCGAGGCCGAGGATGGCAAGGCTTTCAAGGTGTTCGTCGAGTGTCGCCGCCTGCATCGTGTCGAGTTCGGCGACCAGCGGTTCGAGGAGCGGCTGCGAGGGGCGCGTCGCAGCTTCGGCTTCGCGCCGCCGGACGAGGCGGTCATAGACGACGCGTTCGTGGGCGGCGTGCTGGTCGATCAGGTACATCCCGTCCGGCCCCTCGGCGACCACGTACGTCCCGCCCATCTGCCCCACGACGCGGAGGAGGGGGAGCGTCTCGCGCTGTGTGCGGCCGGTGGGTGGCACATCGGCGTGCAAGCCAGCAGAGCTGCGAGTCAATTCCATGCGCGCTTGCGTTGGCTGCGGGGCGAGACGGAGGCTGAGGCGTTCGCCGGCTGGCGCTCCGAGGCCGCCGGCATGAGCAGACGGCTGGTGGGCGCCCGGAGTTGAGCGGTTTTCGCCAGGGGCAAACCATGCGACCACCCGGGAGCCTTCCAGCGCGCCGCCGACGGCGTGGCGGACAACGCGCCCGACGAGCCGTTCATCGCGGAAACGCACTTCGGCCTTGGCGGGGTGAACGTTCACATCGACATCGTCGTCGCCCACAGAGATCGCCAGCGCGGCGATCGGGTGACGGCCGACAGGGAGCTGCGACTGGTAGGCATCGACCACGGCGAAGGTGAGGGGACGGCTCTGGACCCAGCGGCCGTTGACGAAGATCGAAATGGCGGCGCGGTTGCCGCGGTGCAGGGACGGTGGCCCGGCGAGCCCTGAGACGCGGATGCCCTCCTCTTCGTGGTTGACTTCGAGCATCTGCTGGGCGGCATCCGCGCCATAGACCGCGGCGAAGGCGTGGCGCAGGCCGCCATCGCCGCTGGTGGTCAGTACCCGGCGGCCGTTTGAGGAAAGCTGGAAGGCGATGCCGGGGTAGGCGAGCGCGTAGTGAGAGGCAAGCACGGTGATCTGGCGCGACTCGCCGGCCACAGAACCGAGGAACTTGAGGCGCGCCGGAAGGCGGCCGAAGAGGTCCCGGACGGCGAAGCTGGTACCGATGGGGGCCGGGCGGCCAGAGCGGCGAACAACGCGCGAATCGACGAGGACGGCGACCACGCCGACCGGCTCGGAGGCTGCGCGGCTGGTGATCTCGACATCGGCGGCGGCAGCGATCGATGGCAGCGCTTCGCCCCTAAAGCCGAGCGTGTGGACGTGTCCGAGGTCATCGACGCCGTTGATCTTGCTGGTCGCATGGCGTTCGAAAGCGAGTTCGATCTGTTCTGGCGGGATGCCACGGCCGTCATCGACAACGCGGATCAGCTTTATTCCGCCCTCTTCGATTTCGAGCGAGATACGCTCGCTGCCGGCGTCTATTGCGTTGTCCAGCAGCTCACGGACGACGGACGCGGGCCGCTCGATAACCTCGCCAGCGGCGATGCGCGCGGCGACCTCGGGCGGCAGGACGCGGATCGAGCGTAGCCCCTGGACCGGAGGCTGCGGGCTCATGGTGCGGCGGTGACTGAGCGGGCGAGGGCACGAAGCTCGTAGAGCTTCTGGATCGCCTCGATAGGGGTGAGGCTGTCCACGTCGAGCTTCGCGAGCGCTTCATCGGCAGGGGAGGGGCCGCCAAAAAGCGCCGGCTGCCGGACGTGGCCGTTGCTGGAGCCACCCCGCGTCTGAAGTCCGCCGGGGCCCGACTCAAGCTCGCTGAGAAGGTGCTCGGCGCGCGAGACAACAGCGCTCGGAAGCCCGGCAAGGCGGGCGACGTGGATACCGTACGAGCGATCACTTGGACCGGGGACAATGCGGTGTTCGAAAACGACGTCGCCGCCTTCCTCGCGGACGGCCACGTGCGCGTTCTGCACGCGCGGAAGCACATCGGCGAGCGTCGTCAGTTCGTGGTAGTGGGTGGCGAAGAGCGTGCGGGCGGCGACCTCGCTGCGGTTGTGAATGAACTCGACGACGGCGCGGGCGAGCGCCATTCCATCGAAAGTGCTGGTACCGCGGCCCACTTCGTCGAGGATGATCAGCGAAGCCGGGGTCGCCTGGTGGAGGATCTGGGCGGTCTCCACCATCTCCACCATGAACGTGGATTGCCCGGCGGCGAGGTCATCCTGGGCGCCGATGCGGGTGAAGATGCGGTCGAAGAGCGGCAGTTCAGCCTCAGCGGCAGGGACGAAGGAGCCGGCCTGGGCCATCAGGGCGATGAGCGCAACCTGGCGAAGGAAGGTGGATTTACCGCTCATGTTAGGCCCCGTGAGGAGCATTACCTGGCACTCGCCATCAAGCAGACAGTCGTTTGGGACGAAGCGGCCGGCCTCCATCGCGGCCTCCACCACCGGGTGGCGGCCGCCCACGATGCGGATCTTGTCCGCACCGATGGTTGGCCGGACGTAGCCACGCTCCGAGGCTACCTCGGCGAGGCAGAGGATCAGGTCGATCTGGGCGACTGCTTCGGCCACGGACTGGAGTTGGACGAGTCCGGCGGCCAATGTTTCGAGCAGTTGGGAGAAGGCCAACCGTTCCAATTCGACCAGTCGATCGCGAGCGCCGACAAGGCGAGATTCGTGCTCCTTGAGCTCCTCGGTAACGTAGCGTTCAGCGCCGACCAGGGTCTGGCGGCGCTGGTAGTGCTCTGGCACAGCAATGCTGTTTGCTGCCGAGATTTCGATGTAGTAGCCGAATACCCGGTTGTGGCCGACCTTCAGCGAGCGGATGCCGGTGCGCTCGCGCTCCAGCCGTTCGAGTCCGAGGAGAAATCCGCGAGCGTCACGCGTGAGGCCGCGCAAGGAGTCGATCTCGGGGCTGAAGCCAGGGCGAATGACGCCGCCTTCATCGAAACCGGGCGGAGGGTCTTCGTCCAGCGCGGCGTCGAGCGCGAGGAGCGGCTCGGCGGATGAGCCGAGGCCGGAGAGCGCCTGGGCAACAAACGGCGGTGGGTGCGAGCGCGAAACGATCGCCCCGAGGTCGAGGACAGCGCGCAGGCCAAGGCGGAGGCCCGCGAGGTCGCGCGGGCCTGCTGAGCGGGCGCCAACCCTGCCCGCCAGGCGGCCAATGTCCGGCATCCCACGGAGCACCGATTGGCACTGTTCGCGCTCGATCGGGTGGGCCAGCGCCCAGGCGATGGCATCGTAGCGCGCCTCCAGCAAAGGGGCGTCGCGCAGAGGGTGGCTGAGCCAGCCGCGCAGCAGGCGGCTACCCATGGCCGAGCGGCAGCGGTTGAGCACGCCGACCAGTGACGAACTGTGCCCTTGCTGCGGGAGCACATCGAGGTTCCGCAGGGTGCGTTCATCGACCGTGAGGATGCCTGCGGCAGCCAAGTGGCGGACGCGTTGGAGGGTGCCGAGGGCGGGAGCGTAGGTCTCGCGCAGATAGGCGATGAGGTGGGCGAGCGCGGCGGCCTCGGCCGCACCGTCCACGAGCGTACTGATCGCATGGTCGCCAAACTGGCGCGCAAGCTCGGCGCTGACGGCGAATTCGCTCAGCGGAAGGCGCACCGTGACTACGGCTTTGAGGCCGGGCGGCAGCTCTTCGCCTGGTTCGACCAGCAGCTCTGAGGGCGCGCTGCGGAGCAGTTCGAGGGGCGCTTCGCTACCCTGGACGAGGCGAATTTCACCGGTCGTTATGTCGGAGAGTGCGACCGCGGGGACGCTACTTCGGACGGCGTAGGCGGCGAGGTAGTTCGCGGCGCCCGATTCGAGCGACGCTTCTGAGGTGACGGTACCGGCCGTGACCACGCGGACGACATCCCGCGGGACAATACCTTTGACGTCGGCCGGGTCGGCCATCTGTTCGCAGATAGCGACGCGGTGGCCGCGTGCCACAAGCTTGGCGACGTGGCCGTCGATGCTGTGGTAGGGCACACCCGCGAGCGGTACGCGGAGGTGCTTGCCCATCGGCTTGGAGGTGAGCGTTATCTGTAGCTCGGCGGCGATCAGCCTGGCGTCATCATCGAACGTCTCGTAGAAGTCGCCGAGGCGGAAGAAGAGGATCGTATCGGGATAGCGCTGTTTGAGTTCGAGATACTGGAGCCGGATCGGCGTGGACACGCGGCGCGACGCTCCTGTATCGGGGGATAGCGCATTCTACCGGGATCCGAACGAATGTGCGCGTTGCTACTCGAACCGCGTCATGCCCGCACGAATGTCGGAGACCACGCGTCTGAGTTCCTCGACGTCTGTCCCGAGCATCACGCCTCCTAGCACGGAGAGCAGCGCATCGGTGTCAAATTCTCTCAATGTGAGTAGTCCTCGAATGTCCGCCTCGTAGATCGCAGCGCGGACCCCCTCTCCCTGGCGGTAAAGCGACGGTAATGCGAACAATTTCAGCAGGATCAAGCCCTCCGCCGTTGCACAGCGGATTGGGCGCTCGGCGAACTCACGCTCCTCCGAATGCTCATCCCGAACGAGGTTGAAGAGGACGTTCGTAGTGAGCAGCAGGTCGATCTGCACCCCCTCGAAGTTCGCGCGCGCGAAGTCCCGGTCCCGTGAAGTGATTTCGAACTCCGGCAACCGGGCCAAATCGGCGGGCGACATGATCAGGTCAATGTCGCGCGTGTTGCGGCCATCGACGTACTGCAGCATGGCGATGCCGCCGACCAGCACGTAGGCGATGCCGCGGGCGTCGAGCAGTTCGAAGAGGCGGGTCGTGGCGCCGAAGAGGTCGTAGGGCTCGCGCGCTTCACCGAGCGTCCGAAGATCGCCGAGTTGGGCGTCACGCAGGATCACTCCAATGCTGAGGGGGCGGTTGTCGGGCACCCCGTTATTGTAGCGGGGGCGACGCGCGCCGTTCGCCCAAAACAGGAATCAGATTTCCGGACGGGTTGCGATATTCCGCGGGTCTTAGCCCCCAGCAGCGGCCGCAGCGGCCGCAGCCTGCCGCCCGGCGAAGCGGTCTCGCACCTCCATCGCGTTCGGGGCGACTTCGCGGCAGGCGCCGCAGCGGATGCAGAGGCCGTCGTTGACCGCGAACTGTCCCCGCTCCTGCTCGATCGCGTTCGTCGGGCAGATGGCGACGGCTGCCGGGAGTTCCGGGTCGGCCTGGGAACGGACGTTGTATTCGATCAGGCCGTGGCAGACGCCGGCGCGGCAACGCTTTTGGACGATGTGCTCTTCGAACTCGGCGGCGAACTCCTTGAGCGCGGTCTTGATCGTCGTCATCGCGAACTGGCCGTGGAAGCAGTTCGACCAGACGAGCGTCTTGACCAGGCTGTTGAAGTTCTCGATATCGGAATCGCGCCCACCGCCCGCCTGGATGCGGCGGAGGATCTCGACGGCGCGCTGGGTGCCGCCGTGGCAGGTGGTGCAGCGCCCGCAGCTTTCGTCCTCACAGAAGGCGACGAAGAACATGCACATGTCCAGCACGCAGACGGATTGGTCGAAGAAAACGAGTCCACCGCCGCCGAGGAACATGCCCTTCTCGCGGTAGGGGTCGAGGGTGAGGGTGAGGTCCAGGCCGCCGCTGACGACGCCGGAGAGCGGGCCGCCGGGCTGGAAGCCCTTGTACACCTTGCCATCGCGCATGCCGCCCGAATAGCGTTCGAGCGCCTCACCGACGGTGGGGCCGAAGGGGATCTCAACGCAGCCGGCCCAGTTCACGCTGCCGGAGAAAGTGAACATCTTGGTGCCCTTCTCCTTGGCGGTGCTCACGGAGCTCCACCAAGCAGCCCCGTTGCGCAGGATCATCGGGGCGTTGGCGTACGACTCGACGTTGTTGACGTTTGTGGGCTTGTTCCAGAGGCCAGCCTGGGCGGGGAACGGCGGCTTGATCCTGGGCATGCCGCGGTAGCCGTCGATCGAGTTGATCAGGCCCGTCTCTTCGCCACAGACGTAGGAGCCCGCGCCGAGGAAAACGATCATTTCGAAGTCCCGGCCGCTACCGAGAATATCTTTGCCGATCAGGCCCCTGGCGCGCGCCTGCTCGACCGCTTTCTGCATACGGGCGAAGGCGAGCGGGTACTCGTAGCGGATGTAGATATAGCCCTCATCGGCGTGGGCCGCGAGAGCGGCGATCAGCATCCCTTCGATGATGATGTGCGGGTCGCCTTCCATGAGGACGCGGTTGACCCAGGCGCCGGGGTCGCCTTCATCGGCGTTGCAGACGAGGTAGCGCGGGCTGGTGGTGGCGTTGCGCAAGAAGTCCCACTTGCGGCCTGCCGGGAAGCCACCTCCGGCCCGTCCGCCGAGGCCGCTATCGAGCATCTCTTTGACGATCGCCTCGGCGTCCATCTCAAGCGCCTTGCCGAAGCCTTCGTAACCGTGGCTCGCGATGTAGTGGTCGATATTCTCCGGGTCGATGCGGCCGCAGTTTTCCATCACGCGGCGGATCTGACCCTTCATGAACGGATGGTCAGTGAGCAACGGGATATCCGCGCTGGCAAGCCCTTCGACCACGCCGAGCGCGAGTTCGGGCACATCAACGCCTTCGGTGACGACCTTCTGAAGGAAGGCATCGACGCGATCGGCGGTGACGTTCGCGTAGAGGACGGTGCGCGTGCCGGCGGCGGTGCGGACGGTGACTGTCGGCTCCATCCAGCAGAAACCCCAGGTGCCGATGACCCCGACCTCGGCATTGAGGTTGTTGGCGCTGATGGCGGCGCGCATGGCAGCGATCGTCGCTTCCGCGCCGCGGGCGATCGATGACGTGTCGAGGCAGACGTTGATGCGGACGCGGCCGCTCGCCTGTTCGCTCGCCCAGGCGGCTTTGGCATCGGAAGTGAGGGCCAGGAGGCGGGCGTTCATGCTTGCCCCTTTATCTCGCGTGCGAGCTTGATGGCGGCGGAAACAGTGAGGTTGCCGACGACCTCGCCGTTGACCCAAACCTGCGGCGCTTCACTACAGGTGCCGTTGCACTGGCCCATGTGGAGGCCAACCGCGTGATCTGGCGTTTGGCCGCCGAGGGGGAGTTCAAGGGTGTGCTGAATAGCCTCGCGGATGCGATCGCCGCCCAGGACGCGGCAGGCGGGGCCGCTGCACCAGCTGACCTCGGTGGCCGCGGGCTTGTGTGTGCGGTAGTCCGAATAGAACGAGACAGTGCCGTAGACGAGGGCGGGCGTGGTGTTCAGCTGGCGGGCAACAGCCTCAATGGCCGCTCGCGAGATGTAGCCGTAGGTCTCCTGGACTTTGTGCAGCGCGGGCATCACATGGCCCTTTTCGGGCTGGAATTCAGCGACCAGCGCGCGCAACTCCTGCACCGTGGGTTCAGCGGCCATGAACGGGGACCTCGCTTGTGAAATCGAGGACAAGTATAGCTTGGCGTTGGTGGAAGGCGCGAAAGCAGTCTTAGCTGGCGGGTGTCACAGGCGAGCGGGAGTCGGCGTCCATCAGGCGACCGGCCCTCTCGCCGAGGATCAGGCTGTAGTTCTGGCCACGGTCTTCGGGGTAGACCTGAGTGGTGTTCGAAAGGTAGAGACCCTCCACCCCCGTGCGCATCTCGGGGATTGAGGCGGAGTAGTTGGTGGTGATGATCGGCTGACCGCCCGGGTCCTTGAACAGCCACTTCTCCCGCACCCACGATCGATCGAACGCGGGGTTGATGGCGCGGATGCCCGGGATGTAGCTTTCGAGCACCTGCTCGGCGTCCATGGCTAACACCGGGTGGTCTGGCGGGACGTAGTTCGAGAGGTAGACGACGCGGTTATTGCCGTAGCGTTGGGGCGGCATGAAGTTGGTGTGTTCGACACAGGCAACGAACGGCAGGTCGTCGCCGATGCTTAACCAGTAGAAATCCGAGAGTTGGCGGTCGAGCGAGAGCACGAGGCAGGTGGCCCACTGGTACTGCACGCGGTCCAGCACCTCCACGTACTTTTCGGGCAAGGGGTTGGCGATTTTTCGGGCGATGATATTCGGGACGGTGAGCAGCACCTGGTCGAATTCGTGAACCTCGCCTCCTGCGCGGATGCCGTGGACTCGGCCCTCGGCGATCTCCACCGCTTCGACCGGCATGTTGAGGCGAATGCTGACGCCGTTCGTTTCGAGTTGATCGGCGAGGGCCTGGTAGTAGGCCTTGAACGAGCCTTCGAGATAGCCCAGGGATTCCTTCGCCCCTGCGCCGCGACGTGAGGCGAAGCGGAGGTAGATCTTGTTCCAGAGCCAGACCATGCCGACGCTATCGGCCTGGCCCGCGAATTTACCCTTGAGCAGCGGCCCCCAAAAGGCGGCGAACGCCTTGTGGCCGACGGCGCGCTCCATCCACTTGCGGGCGGTGATCCCTTCGTACTTACGGATGCCCTCTTTTTGGCGGCGAAGCCAGACCGCCGCGAGTCCAAGGCGGACACGGCTGGTGATCGGGATAGCGCTGAACTTGAGGAGGTCCAGGGGGGTGACAAAGGCCCAGATGCGGCCCTTCACGAAGTGGCCGTTCTTCGGCTCAATCCACTTGAGCCGCGGGCCGAGACCGAGTTCCTCGATATAGCGGATGACGGTCGTGTCGTTTGTGAAAATGTGGTGGTAGAAGCATTCCAGCGGCTCGCCGCCGACGGGGAAGGTGACCACCTGGCCGCCGACCTCGGGCTTGCCTTCGAAGATCGTGACCTCGTGGCCGGCCTCGCGCAGGACTTTCGCGGCGGCCAACCCCGCGACGCCCGCGCCGACGATGCCCACCCTCACGGCGACACGCTCCCCGCTTCGGTGACTTCCACGTGGGTGATCTTGCGGAACGAAATGCCGAAGCTCCAGAGCAGAATCAGCCCCAGGATGGTCGTCGGGACGAGGATGACGGCGTGGGCAATGATCGAGTAAGCGCCCGCCACATTGTCGCTAACCCCCGCGCCAACGAGCACAAGTTTGGCCGCCCATTCGAACGGCCCGGTGCCGCCGAAAAACGTGGGGATGATGATCGCGAGGTTGGCGGCCGAGAGCAGCAGGCAGTACTGGCCAAAACCCACGCCGAGGTCGAAGCCTTGGCCGATGACCGCGTAGGCACCAGCTTCGATCACCCAGGCGAGGGCGCTGAAGAAGACAACGAGGCCGAGCGAACGGGGGTCGTGGACCGAGCGGAGGCTGCCGACGAGCGCGTCGGCCATCTCTTCGGCCTGTGGTTCGAAGCGGTCCGGGAGGACTCGTAACGCGCGGTGCATCACCCGCTTGGCGCGCTCCTCGGAGAGCGTTAGCCAGTAGAAGACGACGATCGCCGCCACGAACAGCGCGGAGGAGACGATCGCGATCGCCTTCAGACGGCTGTCCTCGAAGCCAACCACACTCCCAGAGATGAGCAGCATCAGGACAAGCACGCTGCCATCGAACAGCCGCTCGACGGCGATCGTGCCGAAGGCGCCCATCTTCGAAACATCTTCGCGGTCGCCGAGGACGTAAGCGCGGACGACCTCACCGGCGCGCGCCGGCAGGAGGTTGTTCGCCATGTAGCCGATGATCGCGTAGGGGAAGAGGCGGGCCGGGCTAATTGAGGCGACCGGCCGCATGAGCACCGACCAGCGCACGCAGCGGGCGGAGATCGCAAGGAGGAGGACAGCGACGGCGGGGAACAGGTACCAGTAGTTCGCTTCGCCCAGGGCGTCGGCAATCTCGCTCGGGTGGGTGGCGCGGAGGAAGAGGGCGATGAGGATGACGCTGATCGCGAAGCTGGCCCAGAATCGAACAGAACGAAGCAAGAGAGACCGCCAGCGAAGTTTGCGAAGGCTAGGGAAGGGCGAAGAGCCGTAGCCGTCCGCTGCCCCCTTCGGTGACCCAGAGTTTA
>JBDSJC010000208.1:0-7135 GCA_039917655.1 Tepidiformaceae bacterium | reverse complement strand
GTACGAACGGACACGTCGCCTTCAACGAACCAGGAAGCACGGAACTCTCGCCGTGCCGAGTCGTGCACTTGGCGGAAACAACTCGGGCGCAGGTCGCCCCCCACTGGCAGCCCGAACCCAAGCTTGGGATGACTCTTGGCATGGACGACATACTCCGGGCCCGGCAGGTCATCCTCCTGGCCAACGGCCCCGGGAAGGCCGGGGTCCTCTCGGCGGCGCTAACCGGCCCCGAGACCCCGACGGTGCCTGTTTCGTTCTTGCGCCGGCACCCCAGATTTTCCGTCGTCTGTGACTTGTCAGCAGCATTGGAGCTTCGATGCTGAGCAAGGCAAGTCTGATCTGGGCGAGTGACAGAGGGCGCAAGAAGAGGCTCCAACTCGCCACGGATCGTGGACGTTGGGGTTGATATTCACCTCGCCGGCGCTGGGGTGGCTATGAAGCGCCCGAACCGCGAAGTGTTAGGGATTCGGCGGTCAATGTTTTGGTAGGCCCGGAGAGATTCGAACTCTCGACCAATGGATTAAAAGTCCCATCGCTGCCCTGTCGACCACTGACGCATGGGGTCTTGCAGTGTCTATCCAGATTCAAACCACGGCCTAATCATCGTCGCTCTGACGTCCGCTGATGGCAACTGCCGATGAGTTCGTCGGCAAAATGTCGGCGACCCGCGCTCCCTTGGGGAAGGCCAGGATCGCATCGCGGAGGGCGCGGCCGACATCTGAAGGTGAGGCTCCGCTTGAGGCGCAAAGAGCTTTGAGAGAAACGGTGCTGATGTCTGGCAGTCTGCGCATCGCTTTGTTCACCCTCCCATCGAGGCGTGGCCTTAGAGTAATTGACCTTCATTGAGAAGCGACGGCCCGGGCGTTACTTTGTCATTTCGGGCTAACCCGGCCTTCCCCGTCGTGGCGAAACCGGTAGCCGCTAAGGTCCTCTAGCAAGAGGATGAAGAAGCACGAGGCGTCGGCGTATGCTCCGAACCACGCCCCACAGCGGAACATTGCTCGCGAGTTCCTCAAAAAAAACGCCCATCCCTCCGGTACGAACCAAGTTCACAGATAGGATCGCGCATTTCGGCCAACGCCATCGTTGTCACTCTCGTCCGCAGTACAGACGCATTTGGTGGCTGGGACTTGCGAGGTAGGTAGGCATCTGTCAACGCCCTTCGCTATTCCATTCGCCGCTGTCCTCGAGGGGCCTGTCATCTCGGACGCGGAGCTGGAGCGACACCATTTCGTCTTCGTCGAAAACTCCGTTAGCCTTTTCTTTCGGCTGGAATCCGCTCGCGCCCTTCTTCGCGCTAACAAGTGCATTCTCAACAGCTGCCTGCCACTCGGCAACAGTTCCGATGAATATTGCGTTTCCCTTATATCCGGGGAATTGCTGAATGGTAGTATCTACCACATATGTTCCATTGTCCCATGCTACTGTCACTGCTATATGATCGGCAGGTCCGTCATTTTGCAACCATCCCAAATAGATGGAGCCTACGGTGTTCTCTTTATCGCGAAACTCAAGGCTGCCAGCTAGAAACTTAAATACTTGGGCTGCTCTCGTGTTACAGGTGGCATCATTTATGTCGTGAAACTGTTGCAACGCCTTACGAAACTTGAGGGACTTCAATAATTTTGGACTACTCTGGCGCTGGAGGAGGCGACTGGTTTCCGGACGGGGGGTGTCAGCCCGTCTAGGGCCAACTAGGCGTGAGACAGCGGCATTACCGATGGTTCGCTGGAGATAAAGGAGCGGGTGTTGTGGAGGTAGGTCCCTCGCCACCGCGCTCTGCGGCTTGCGCAACGGGTCGGCCTGGGGAGCAAGGGTCTTCGCAAAGCGTGACGTTGGCCTGGCCTATCTCCATTAGCTTCGGATAGCGGTGCCGTCGCAATGTGGGGATTATACACACCCGCCAGAAGGATCCGTCACCAAGAGCGTTCACGTTATCCAAGACGATGCGCGATACCAGTACCGTTAGGGCCCGGTCGTTCCTGACGCGCCATATGCCAGGTAACGCGAGACGTCGATCGTGACCTCTTGAGAGATGATTGGTGCAGAGGCTGTGATCTTGACGCCGAACCGGCGTCCGGCCGGCACACCGGTCGCAACGTCGAAGCTCGCGAACGTGGTACGGCTGTTCGCTGCGAGATTCACGGTCCTCACTGCCGGGATAAAGGCACCCTCGAAATAGTAGGTCGCTGTCACGGTCGCCGCTGAGGCGCTCGGGTTCGTCGCTGAGATGAACGTGATCCAGTTCGCCTCGCTTGTTCCGCCACCGAACGTGAATTGCGTGTTGAGGGACGCCGAACCCATGACAGCATGAGCCAGCGCGACGCCTGGCTTAGGGTCGATCAGCACTTCTTGCGCGACGACCAGTACGTCGGAGGCGATTGTCACACCGAAGGACTGCCCCGGTCGGACACCGCTCGTCGGATCGTGTCCAACGAATGTGCCCCTCGAACCAGACGCCAGAGTAATGTTCCGAATGACTGGCGCCTGTCCGAGGACGTTGTAGGTCGCCGTCACGTGGGCGACGCCGGCAGTGAGGTTGCCGATTGAGATGAACGTGAGCCAGAAGTCTCCTGTGTAGCCCTCCGCGAAGTACCAGGTCGTCACTGGAGCGGTGACCCGATGGGTCCCGTGGGCGAGGAGTCCTACCGTGTCGATGAGCACTTCCTGCGAGACGATCGGCTGGTCCGAACTAATGCTCACGGCGAAGGAATTCCCGGGGCCAACGCCGGTAGAGAGGTCATGACCTGCGAAGGTGAACCGTGACTTAGCCGGAACGACTGCGTTCTTGGTCACCGAGCTACCGTCGGTGAGGTGATAGGTAAGGTTGACGTTGGCGGAGGCGTTCCCGGGGTTGGTCGTCGAGATAAACGTAAGCCAGCCGTTGCCCGTGAAGCCTTCTGCGAAGTACCACGTGGTGGAGAGCACCTGGTTGCCGACGCTGCCGTGGGCAAGGAGACCGGCGGTGTCGATGAGCGACTGCTGCGCCGTGATTGGTTGGTCAGAGGTGATCGTGACGCCGAATGCCAACCCCGTTCCCGGTCCCTCGGCGAGGTTATTTGCAAACACGGTGCGGCGACTCTGAGCCGGGATGACAATTGTTCTTCACTACCGGGCTTCCGGCCGCCTGGAAGTGGGTGACCGAGACGCTTGCCGGCGAGGTGGTTGCGTTTAGCAAGTAGAGGTAGGTCTCCCAACCGTTCCCTGTGAAGCCTTCCGCGAAGAACCAGAGGGTGCCTGCGACGGGTACGAACTCGAACGCGCCAGAATCGCAGCCGGCTCCCTGAGGGCGAATGGTTCCACGCTGATGACATCCAACCTTCGGCCTGAAGCCACGCCAGTAACGCGTTCGGGGTCGCCGAGCCATGCCAGGCCCTTCTGCTATCAGGCCGAGTGGGAACGGGCGAGCGTCCGTGAAATGCGCCGGTCCGGGATAATCCAAAGAATCGCCACCACCAAGTAGAGGGCGCAGGCAGCCCAGGGAAGTACGAACGCCACCATGAGGGCGACGACGTAGATCCCGAGCGAGGCCGATCCCTTCATATCTCGTCCTATAGCCTCTTGCACGCCAGCGTTCGCCGGTTCGCGGATGAGTGCCCTCACTAAGACCGTGTAGGCCACCGCACAGAGCAGCAGCACCGTCCCGTAGGCCGCGACGGGCGTCGCCGCGAAATCAGTCTCGCCCATCCAGGCGGTCCCGAAGGGCACCAGCGAGAGCCACAACAGGAGATGGAGATTCGCCCAGAGGATGCCGCCGTCGATGTGTCGCACTGCTTGGAACAGGTGATGGTGGTTGTTCCAATAGACGCCGAGGTAGATGAAGCTTAGAACATAGCTGAGCCCAACCGGCCACAAAGCACGTAGCACATGGAGGCTATCCTCATGAGGCGGGCGAAGTTCAAGCACCATGATCGTGATGATGATGGCGAGAACTCCGTCGCTGAATGCTTCCAGCCGAACCTTGCTCAGCGGTTGTTTCCCCTCGGTGATCTTCGGGGAAGGTACCGGCTGCGGGCCAAATGCACCATCACCGATCGAAATCGCGCGCGCCGCGGCTTGCTGAAGGACTCCGTTGCAAAAGATTGGGCGGTTTCGTCGATTGCGCTCTTCCCGGTCGGGGCACGGGCTATCGAGTACGCCGTCACGCGGGTGCAGGAGGTACAGCCCGAACTCGTCATCTTGTCGTTAACGCCTATCCGTGTGTAGTCCCGGTGGTTTCCGCAAGGCGTCGAGCCCATCGGCGCCCCGCCTTGTTGATCGCTGGCCAGCTTCCGCGGCCTTGGCCAGCACGTTTTTCCAGGCCGCCTTCGAGAGCGACGTACCGTCGTTGCGCCCAACTGCCGAACCGGTGACGGACACTTGGATACCTTCGAGGCGCGCCAGCCGTCGAAGGATCTCAGCGTAGACACTCCCGACCTCTGCAACGCTCGCCGTCGTCCGCGTTCCAAGCAGAGGTCGTTGTACTCGCGGAGGCGGTTTTCGGCGCGAACGTCCGGTTGCGCGTGCCCAACCTTGAGCAGCGCGTGAGGGCGATGCACGGTCTGGTCCGACCAACGGCTGACGACCATCGATTTCTTTGGTGCGACGCAACTGAATGGCTCGTTCCAGACAGCGGCGGTGCCTTTTGGCATGAGGATGATGTGCACCTCAGCGTTCACGGAAACGCCCGCTACGCGGAGATGCTGATGGCATCCCTGGCAGCAAGGTTGGCGTAGAAACCCCGCAATGGTTCAGGTCGGCCAGGCCTCGCGGCGTTCAGTCGAACGCCGCGAGGACCTCATCGCTGAGCCGCCGGTAGAGGCGCGGGTTCATCGGGATGCCAGACATGATGACCCCTTGCACACCCACCGCACGGTAGCGTTCGAACACCCCTCGGATCTGCTCAGCCGAGCCGACAGCGAGGTTCTGCTCGCGCTCCTCGCCGCTCATGTTCGCCCCGTAGGCTTCTTGGAAGCGGCGAGCACGCTCGGGGTCATCGACGAGTGCCACCGGGATCATGATCGTCTTCGTGATCTCGGCCGTGTTCCGGCCCTGGTCGGCGCAGTGTTTCGCGAGCACTTCTATCTTGTGGGCGACCTGCTCGGGAGAGCCTGAGACGTTCATCACGTCGCCGTAGCGGGCGAGCGTGCGCAGCGTGCGCTTCTCACCGCCGCCGCCGACCATGATCGGGGCATGCGGCGTCTGGGCGCATTTCGGCGCGAATGGAGCGTTCACCAAGCGGTAGTAGCGTCCGGTGTAGGACACCGGTCCATCGCTCGTGAAAAGAGACTTGATGATGGCGCACGCCTCTTCGAGCCGGTCGGAGCGCTCCTTCATCGAGGGGAAGTCCCAGCCGTACGCCTCGTGCTCCCGCTGGTGCCAGCCGGCGCCGATGGTGAACTCAAGCCGTCCCCCACTCATCTGGTCTACCGTTGCTGCCACCTTAGCAAGCAGAGCCGGGTTTCGGTAGGTGTTACCGGTGACGAGGTTCCCCAGCCGGATTCGGTCGGTGGAAGCAGCAAGGCCGCCCAACAAAGACCAGCCCTCGAAGCAATCGAGGGCCTCATCCGCGCCCGCGAGCGGCGGTACGAAGTGATCGTAGACCCAGAGGTTGCGGCAGCGGCCTGCGTCCATCGCCTGTGCGACATCGAGAAGCTGTTGCCACGAGGCGCCTAGCCAACCGCTAGTAAATCGTGTTCAACACTCCACCAGTGATGACCTGACTGACGTTGGAGTGGCCACCGCTGAACCCGAACGTCAACGTACCCGCGAGCAGCTCCATATCCTGGGTGAACGGCCTCCAGGAGCCGGCATAGTAGCTGGTCGCGGTGCCGCTTGAGGAGTGGACCTGTCCCGTCTTGAATGTGACGGTGGAATTCACGCCAATGTTCTGGCCGTCCAGCTGCTGCCTGGTCCCCAGGTAGACCATTGCGAAGCTATAGCTCCCCGGCAACATCTCGACTTGAATTTGCCCACCGGTCGTCGTGCCAATCGTTCGCCAGCTCCCCGCGTAGTAAGAGGCCGAGCCAGTGTCGAGTGGCATTCCGAGGTGGTCCTGCAGTGCCACTGTCACCAGCTTCGTCTGGAAGGTCACGGTCGGATTGGCCGCGATGTTCTGTCCGTCCAGTTGCTGGCGGGTGCCGTTGTAGACCATCGCGAAGCTGTAGCTCCCAGGCAGCATCTCGACCAACGGAGCTTGCCCACTGGTCGTATTTCCGATGATTCGCCAACTCCCCGCGTAGTAAGAGGCCGAACCAGTGTCGAGCGCGGCGGTGGTGTGGTCCTGGAGCTGAGCGGTTACGCCCACAGTCTGGAAGGTGAAGTTGCCTGCCGTGAGCTGGCTCATGTTGAACTGCTGCCGGGTACCGTTGTAGACCACGGCGATTGAGAGGCCACTGCCCTTCGGAACCCCGGGTGCGGCCAGGATACCGTTCGTATCCGTGGCGCCGGCAATGGCGTGCCAGCTTCCGGAGTAGTACGCGCTCGCAGTTCCACCGGCCAAACCACCGCCGGTGTGGGAGACGAGGTGCAGTGTGATGGTCGCACCGGTGTTGTCGATCTTGACTGGCCCGAAGCTTGCCGAGGCGGAGTTTCCGGCGTTGTCTGCGGCTGTGCCGCTGGCGGTGTAAGTACCGTCGGCGCTGTAAACGGCGTCTGCCGGACAGGTTGCCATTCCGGACTGCGAGTCCTCGCACGTGAAGTGCACTGTGACCGTCTGGTTCGTCCAGGTGCCCGTGACGTATGCCGTGTTGTCCGCCTTCTTGGCCGCGGCGGTGATGGTTGGGGGCGTCGTGTCTAGTGGTGTCGCGCCGTAGTACTCAGCGGTGAGATTCCCCGTCGGGCTGGTGCAGGTGTTGCCACTGATGACCAGAGGTCTTCCGTCCCGGAGCCTCGTGGTAGCGGCGCTGCAATGGAATGAGTTCATGGCGACCGGGGTGGACCAACTATTCGAGATCGGGTCGTAGACCTCGCTGGTTGCAACGCCGTCTCCGAGGTTGTCGGAGGTTGCGATGAGGACAGTCCCGTCGGCGAGAGTGAACGCACCGTCTCCGATGCTGAAGAACCGTGCCCGGTGGACGTTTGGCGTGAGCGTCCACGTGTTCGTGACCGGGTTGTAGATCTCGGCGGTCGCCGTAGTCCCGGAGTCGTTGTCGCC
>JBDSJC010000207.1:0-6332 GCA_039917655.1 Tepidiformaceae bacterium | reverse complement strand
GACCGTCTGTAGGCTGACCACGATGGTCGCTGAGACGAGCAGCAGCAGCAGGATGTCCAGGGCAAACACCGGGTAGCCCGCGGCGCGCGCCATTGTCGGGTCGAACGCCACGAGCGTTAACTCTTTGAGGAGCGCCAGCATGATCGCGACAACGAGGACGGCCACGATGAGCGTCGCCCAGACATCCCCAGAAGAGACACCCAGGATGTTGCCGAAGAGCAGCGAGCCAAGGTCTTTTCGAAACCCGCCCTGGCGCGAAATGATGACCACACCGAGCGCGAAGAACGCTGCGAAGATGACGCCGATGGCCGAATCTTCGCTCACCCGGCGGCTGCGCGAGAGGATGCCGATGCCGAGCGCCGTGATCAACCCGAAGGCGAACGCGCCGATGAGAATGCTTCGCCCGCCGATGTACGAAAGCACCACGCCCGGGAAAACCGCATGTGCCAGCGCATCGCCGATGAACGCCAGCCCACGAAGCACAACGAAGCAGCCGATGAGCCCGCAGAGGGTACCGACGATCGTCACTTCGATGAGCGCTCGCTGCATAAACGGGTAGGAGAGCGGTTCGGTTATGTAGTTCACGCCGTTGCCTCGAAGACCGCTACCTGGCCACCAAACGTGGCGCGCAGGTTCTCCGGCGTATAGGTGGTCGCCGTCGGCCCGAAGGCCACCATCCGGCGGTTTAGGCAGAGCAGCAGGTCAGTCGTCCGCTGCACTTCGGCCAGCTCGTGCGTCGCGATCATGACGATGATGCCGCGAGCCGCAAACTCGCGGATCGTGTCGTGAAAGATCGCCCGGTTAGTGACATCGACGCCGGTGAAGGGCTCGTCCAACAGCACGAGAAGCGGCTCCTGGACCATTGCGCGGGCGAGGAAGATGCGCTGCTGCTGGCCGCCGCTGAACTGGCTGATGTGCCGTTCGCCCATGCCCGAAAGCCCCAGGCGGTCAAGCGCGGCATCGGCCAGCCTGCGGTCAGCGGCGCCAGGACGCCGCAGCCAGCCTTTGGCCCGGTACCGGCCCATCAACACCACATCGCGCGCGGTCACCGGAAAGTCCCAGTTCACCTCTTCGCGCTGGGGCACGAAGGCGACTTGTGCCGCCCGCTCGCGAATGTCCGTTTGGCCAAGGCGAATCGTACCGCGAGACACCGAAAGCACGCCGGCGATCGCCTTCAGGAGAGTGCTCTTTCCGCTTCCGTTGGGGCCGATGACGCCCGCAATCGTACCCGGCGGGATATCCGCGCTGACGCCGCGAAGAGCGACACTTGCGCCGTAGCTCACCTCGATCTCCCGCAGGTGCAGCCCGTCGCCGGACGAGACCGGCCCCGCGGGTGGGATGCCCGCTGGCGGCGCGTCTATCTCAACGCCTCTGCGATCTTCCTGGCGTTGCTCACGATCATGCCATCCACGGTTTCGGCTCCCGAACCCGGCTTCCCCAGAGAATCCGCGTACAGGTTATCGACAATCCGCACTCCCGTATCCTTGCTGATCTCCCGCGCCACTTTAGGGTCGATCTCCTCCTCAGCGAAAATCGCCTTCACCCCTTCGCGCCTGATCAGGTCCTGTAACGCCGCGAGGTCCTTCGCCGAAGGTTGGGCCTCGGAGGACGTGCTTGGGATCACAGCGCCCACGAACGTCAGACCGTAGGCGCGAAGGAAGTACCCGAACGCATCGTGGTTCGTCACCATTTTGCGGTTGGCCGGCGCGATCGAATCGATCAACGCGCGCACCTCCTTGTCGGCCGCGTCGAGCTTCAAGTCGTACGCCTCACCGTTCGTCTTGAACGTGGCAGCGTTCGCGGGGTCAGCGGCGCTCAGCGATTTGACGATGTTCCCGACCATGATCCGGGCGTTCTTCGGGTCGTGCCAGACGTGCGGGTCGGGTTGGTCGCTTTCCGCGCCCCTGAAGGTGGCAATGCCCTCTGTCACAACCACCACGGTCGCCGCGCCGCCCGCGCTCGATATCGACTTGTCCAGCCAGTCGTCGAGGCCAATGCCGTTCTTCAGCACCACCTTCGCCGCATTGATCTTCTTCAACGCCGAGGGATCTGGTTCGTAGTCGTGGGCGCTGGCCCCAGCCTGGAGGAGAATAGAAAGCTGGACCTTGTCGCCGGCCACGGCCTTCGTCAGCGCACCGATCTGCGTGGTAGTGGCGACAACCTTGATCCCGGAGCCGCTGGTGGATTCGCTGCCCCCGCCGCAAGCGGCGGTGAACAGGGCACCTAGCGCGAATCCAAGGATGAGGCTGCGGCGCATGGATCCTGGAGGCTTGATACGGGGTATCATCACCTTACGAATGATACTAAGTATCATTAAGCGGGACAAGCGCTGGTGCCCGGCGAGCAACCAGGGAGCCGCCGCGGATCCTTAGACGAGGATCTTCCACTCGTCGTTCGGGCCTCGGAGGTTGACCTTCGCCCATTCGAGCACGTCGTCTTCCTGCGTGAAAAGCACGATCTGATGGATGGTGCTGAGGTCGTGGAGCACCTGGAGAATCGCCTTGCTGCGGACCCGGTCACTTTGCACGGTTACATCATCCATTAGGAACGGGGCCGATTCGCCGGACTTTCCAAAGTGCTCGGCGAGGGCTACGCGGAGGAGCAGGTAGACCTGTTCGGCCGTCCCGTGGGAAAGGCTCGAGGCTGCGCGCGGAGCGCCTACCGAATCAACCACGTTCACTTCGAGCGTGGCCGGGTCGACGGTGATCCGTGCGTAGCGGTCGCCTGTCACGCGGGCGAGCCGCGGTTCCACCAGTTCTTTGAGGACGGGCGCAATGTTGCGCTGGACCTGCACCTGGGCGGAGTGCAGGAAGGCCACCGTCCGATCGAGGACGGATTCGAGTTCCCGTACTTCAAGCAACTCCGACTTCGCCGACTCGAGGGCCTCTTCGGCCTCGCTGACGGAGGGGATGGTGCTCGCGAACTGCGAGCACCTCCCCTCTGCCCCGATTGCGTCGCTGCCGGTGTCCGTGGCCACCTTGCGGGCCGCCGCAAGAAGGACGACGGGATTGGAGCCGGAGGGAATGGCGGGCCCGATACCCGACGGATTAAGCTTCGCAGCCTTCGAGCGGCGGTCGTCAATCTTCTGCTGTCGGGCTGTCGCCGAATCGTCTGCACGCAGCAATTCAAGTTCCTGCCATTCGCTTCGGGCGATCGCGTCTACAGCCTGGCGCGCCTTGCGCTTCTGTTGCCAGGCCTGAAGCGACGCGGCGGCGCTCTCCTCAGTTTCGTTGGCGAGCGAGAGGCCGCCAGCGGTCTGAAGGAGCGAGTCCCCCGCCACCACCGCTTCCTGCTGGTTGTTGTCGGCGACCTTCTCCGCATCCCGACGAGCCAACAGCAATTTTTCCAGCGTTGGCCGTCCGTTGGCGAGGGTTAGTTGTTGGTTTCGCTCGGAGCAGGCTGTTTTGTATGCCTCGAATGAGGATTCGGCGCTGGACGACAGGGTGGCGCCGCGACCCCGCAGGGCGCCTTGAAGCGAACTGCCCAGCGCCGCCAACGTTCGCTCGAGAGTCTGTCGCTTCGCCTCCCATACGGCGAGGGTCTCCCGTTGACGCAGGGAGTCGTCGATCACCAGTGCGGCGGCTAGCAGCGCCGTACCGGTGGGCTGTAGTCCGCGTTCCTCGGCCGCGCGGGTGGCACGCTCCTTTGCTTCGGCGACCCGACCGACGTCCAACTGCCACGCAGCGAGCCTCGCCTCCGCTTGAGCCAGCTCTTGGACCAAGCGAGGGGGGGTGGCGGTTCGGGACATTGCCCCGGCGACGGCGAGGACAACGCCGAAAAGCAGGACGCCCAGTCCAGGAAGAAAGCCAACCGCTAGGGCTGCCCCCCCGGACAGTGCGAGCACCGCCCCAGCTCCAATCAATAAGCGCCGACGCAGACCTAGCGCGGAAGCCTTCACTATGCGCTGGCGTGCCAACGCAACCGCGTCCTCAATCGCTTGAGGGATTGGCGGCACCGAGAGGTCGAGGTCGTCGGCCCACTTTCGCAGTTCGACCGCATCCGGTGCCGAACCGCTGGTGCTCGATGGAGTTGGCGGGGAAGGGAAGTGACCATCCAACCCTCCCTTCGCGCTGCGCCATTCTTGTTCCGCGTGAGTGACGGAAGAGTGGGGCGCGGTGTCTTCGGTGGGGGCAAGCGGCAAATCGTCGAGCCGCTGCTGAAGTTCAGCCGAACTCTCGCCTGTTAGAGCGGCGACGGGCGGCCGCGACTGCCAGTCGCGAAGCGCATTTGCGACACCGGCGGCGAGGTCATCCTCGTCGGCCGCTGTGGCCGGCGCACCGTCTGGGTGTAGCGCCGAAAGTTGGCGCATGCGCGCCAATTTCTGCGCGAGCGTCTTCGCCTCCGCGAGCAGGATATGCGCGTCGAGCTGGTCACGGTAAGTTCCAGCTTCCTGCGCCTCCGCACGGAGCCTGGCTTCGTCGCTTACGAGACGGTTGTACTTGTCGTGTTCCTCCACGGCCGCTCGCAGATGCGATTGGGTCGCTTCCAAAGTGCGAACGGCGACTGCCAACGGTTTGGTGCTGTTAACCCTCTGAAGCCCCACGTTGGCCGCTTTGAACCCGTCCAGGTTCTTTAAGGCGGTAGCGACCGTTGCGCGGGCGCCGGGGGAAGCCACAGCCTGTTGGAGGGCCACCTGCAGGCCGTGAGGGTCGACAAGCAGCCCCAACATGTCAGCCTGCCGAATGCAGCCTACCTGCGGATACAAATTTCGGTTGAGGCCAAGGAGCGTGGAGCCATCGGCCATTCCTTCGAACATCAAGCGCGACGAGATGTCATGACCCATCCCGTCGATGGCCTGACAGTTGACTTTCCCGTCCAGGTCGAAGTGAAGATGAACTTCGCCGCCCCCATCAAGTTCGACCGTGCTGCTCACTTCCCATGGAGCGCCTGCCCAGGGGAAGTACTTCGCTCTAAACGCTGTCGCAGGCGCCGACGGACCGGAGCCGCGACGCACGCCGCAGAGCGCCGCGTACATGGCCGCGTGCCACGTTGACTTGCCGGCTTCGTTCAGTCCGTAGACGACGGTAAAGCCGGGGGCGAAGTCCAGCGTCCGGTCCTTGAGACAGCCAAAGGCGGTGGCCGTAACGGTCTTGAAACGCATGGCTAAAGGACCCTCAAGTCGGTACGGCCTTCGAGGGCGCGAAGCCCGGTCACGAGGATTCGCCTCCGGGTATCGTCAACGAGGGACGCGTCCGCTTCCACATCGCGCACGAACTGCCCGCGAATTGTATTCTCGTCGCGGATGGCCGCTAAGTTGTACGCGAAGGTGACTTTACCTATTCGCAGCTGAGCCTTCGGGCCCGCGAGCTGCTGGAGGTCGGACAGCTCAATATCGACTTCTGGAGCGATTTCCCCCTTCAGAGTAGCGCGAGCAAAGGAGTCCAGCTGTCCGATGACGCTGGTGACGCGGTAGCGAACGTCTTGCTGGTGAGCGCAACCTGTGAGGTCGATGGTGATGTCTTTAAGGCGCGTGGAGGCCACATCCCGCCGTTCAAGGGCAACGGGCTCCCCAGCACCGATGGTGGCGACCACCACTCCCCGGTAGCCGGTTTCGCCGAACGCCAACGGCTCAGGGTTCCCGGGGTAACAAAGATGCGCCGTGTCCTTTGGAGTATGAAAGTGGCCGAGAAAAGCGAAATCCAGTCCGGCGGCGGGGATCTGTTCAGCGTCAAACGGTGCGTGCGGCGCTTTCTCCTTTTCCTGGTCCACAAACCAGGCGCGTTCGGAACCGTGAAAAAGCGCGAGGTTCAACCCCTCGCGATCGACGTGGAACGAATCAAGAAACCCGGCCGTGTTGGCGGGGGCGCAGTGTGCCGCGCCCCACAGGGTTATCCCCGGCCCCAGTTCAACCGCCTCCAATCCGGCGGAGCGAAAGATGTGGACGTTTTCGCTCCAGGTAACCTGGTTGTAGAGGCTTTGGGGGCCTAGCCAATCGTGGTTTCCGGGCGCGATGAAGACAGGGACGGGGGCAAGCGCCGCGAACGTATCCTTCAGGAATTTTCCGGTATCGGGAGTGACGCGCTCGTGTTCGAACAGGTCTCCCCCACAGAGGAGAGCATCAGCGCCCACTTCTCGCACCACGTCCGCGATTCGTAGGAGTGCTTCTCGAAGGGCCTGGCGCCGTTCGCGCGCGAGTTGGGGGGTCCCCCCAAGCCAGGCGAAATGGGCGTCGAGGTGCAGATCCGAGAAATGGACGAGCTTCACTGTCGCGCGCTCACGACGATGAGGGCGCGACAGCGCCCCCGAAGGTTGGCCCGGGCGATGTTCGGTCCAATCGACTCCTGCTCCCTCAATCCAACCTCCGCGACTTTGCGAACATTAGTGCTACGCCA
>JBDSJC010000206.1:0-6622 GCA_039917655.1 Tepidiformaceae bacterium | reverse complement strand
AGGAGATGTTCTTGAACGCCCCGCTAGAGCGGACAACTCCACCATCGGACCCATTGAAGAACGTCTTCGAGTCGCCGGGAACGGTCACGATTGAATGCTGGTCCGGGTGGATGCTGTGCGGTGTGGTGTCGGAGGATGCGTCCGCGGTCATGTCCGTAAACGCGACCCCCGCGTTTGTGGAGTAAAGCACAGCACGTCCATTGGAGACGCCGCCGTACTCGGTGTACTGGAACGAGCCATAGAGGTAGACCTCATCCGGCTTGCCGGGAGGCGTATAGACGCCGTTGTCGTACCAGCACTGCCCGGTGCAGTAGTTGGACGTCGCGTACCCCGTGAGGTTTGTCCAGGAAGGCGATCCGGTCGCGACGTTATCGCTGCGAGAGAAGGTGCTGGCGGGGCTACCGGTAGCCCCTTCGCCGACATACATACGAGTGTTCCCGTTGGATAGTCTCGCGACCGCGAACTCGGCGCGGTCCGTGCTGAATGTCGGGGCCAGCGCCGTCTTGATCTGCGCGAACGTTGCTCCGCCGTCTGTCGAGCGCCAGATTCCTTGCTGAAAGGCTGCCGCGTAAACGGTATTTGAACTGGACGGGTCAAGTTCAACCTTGTTGACGCCGCGGACGCTTGAATTGCCGTCCCAGACGAACGTGAAAGTATCGCCACCATCGGTCGATTTGAACAGTCCAAACGGAGGCCGTGCGAGCGGGGGGTTGGATGTCGCTCCGCCGGTGACCGACGAAACTCCCCGCACGCCTCTTGCCGACCCGACGTAAAGCACGTTCGGGTTCGTCGGATCGACGACGATAGAGCTGATGGAGCGGCCAGCGAACGCGTCGCCTGTGTAGGTGCCGTTGCCCGGAGTGGTGAGGGCGGTCACAGCGGACGCGAGGTGCGTCCATGTGTCGCCACCGTCCGTAGACTTGTAGATCCCCAGCCCGGCTTCCGAGTCGCCGGAAGCGTTTGGCTCACCGGTGCCTGCGTAGAGAACGCCGTTAGCAAGCGTCAGTGTGCCGATGGCGTTCGTAGCGAAGCTTCCAGAGATGAACTTCCACGTCGGCGAACCGGAAAGGGCGTTATCGGTTCGCCAGACGCCGCCGCCAGCGGCCGCGACCCAGAGGCGGCACTGGTTCGGCTTGCACGTGGTGTCGATCACCATCGCCGTCACGCGTCCGGAGGTCACCTCATCGGCGCCCCGGAAGGTCAGTGCGCCTGGCATCTGGGCGTTTTGCGGCCCGAGCAGCGACCATTCGCCCGTGACTCGTCGGCCAACAGCCCGGCCCTTGACTTCGTTGAACGCCGCCTGCGCTGTCTGCGTTAGGAAGAACGGGATCTCGGTCTCCGGGTAGGCGCGATTCGCGTAGGACTCTTCCTCCGCGCTCACGGGCGTCCGCTCTTTCTCGCCCTTGCTGCCTACCAGCGCCTGCTGGTTGTCGCCGCCGTCAGGGTCGCCGCCCTTGGCGATACTCGCCAGCCCGGCGCCGCCGGTATGGGTCTTTGCCCACTCGAGGCGGTGCTCAAAAGAGTCATCCTCGCCGCGCGATAGGAGCCCTACCGCCACGACTGAGACGAGCGCCACCGCTACCAGGGCGGCGAGGAACTTTGGACGTTGCCATTTCATGTGTTGTCTTTCCTCGTTGTCGATCGGAATCCGCATTGTTGATTAGGGCAGTGCTAGACCGGTGCGGTGGCCAAGCTGCCGGAGGCTCGGTGACCGAATTCGTTAAAGCTCTGAGCCCGCGCATTCTGCTATGCCATCGACGACCGGTCAACGGAGTTGTTGACAGAGAGTGCGCGTCCCCCTTTCGATGTGATTGGGGGTTGAGAGCGACACTAACTGGTCATGGTGCAACAGCTTCTTACCCCTGCCAGCGCGCGGCCCAGATCCGCTCTCTCCAAGGGTTTGCCAGACAAAGCAGACGAACCGATCATCAAATGTGGGCCCATGTTTGCCCCTGTTGCAACGAACCGAAGGAATGGACTACTGTCTCGTCGTGGCATTTGATCTCGAACTGCCGGCCCTCGCTATGGGGTACAAGTTTTCGATAAAAGACGTCCGCACCGCGTTTGCCGAGCGAAGAGCTGTCTAGCTCCGCCTCGCCGCCTCCCATCCAGACCAATCAGTTCGTAGAGGTACCCAAGTGTGTTGAACCGACCTAAATCGTCGCATCTTCCCATCGGGGCAATAGCCGCTGCCCTTGCAATGGTTCTCATTGTACTAGCCGCTGGAGGCGGCGGGCTGTCAACTAGCAGCGTCAGCGCCGCTGCTCCCGGACGCCTCGAACACAACACAAAGAAGGCGACGATTACTGTCGCCACCCTTCCTCCAGCGACGACCCAGAAGCACGTCAAAAAGCCCAAGAAGGGTTCGGAAGACGAGGACATTCCCCCTGTCTCAGCTGGCCCGCAAGTCCCCGTCGGAACATCTTCCCGATCGACCCCCGGCGGTACTACGAGCGCTGGAGTCGCGGCACCATCGACCGCCGCCCTGACGGGAGGGAGCGCCGGCGCATCCATCGAACTCGAGCAGTTTGATGGGGCTCTTTACGACGGCCCTACCCCTCCCGACAACGGCTTTGGCGTAGGTCCTTCGCATGTCGTCCAATTCGTCAACGGGCAAGGCCACATTTACGACCGAACAACCGCCCATACGGAAGTATCGACGTTCAATTTGAGCACCTTTTTCGGGGTGCCGGTTGTTCCAGCGAACATCCCGAACGCCTCCTACAGCGACCCTCGAGTGCTCTACGATGCGCAGAGCGGACGTTGGTATGCAGCGATTCTGATTTTCGACGGTTGCACCAACAGTTGTGCAACGGCGTCCAACAGCGAAATTGACGTGGCAGTAAGTTGGTCGTCCGACCCCACGGGTAACTGGAGCGTCTATCCGGTTGGTACGAACTACAGCAACCAGCTTCTCGATCAGCCGAAGCTCGGCGTTAGCAACGACAAGGCTGTCCTCACTTGGAACATCACCGGCTTCGCAGGGCCTTACCAATTCGTCGAGGTCCAGAAGAGCGATCTCGTAGCCCACGCTGGCTCCGTCTCAGTCTTTAGCTTCGCGACCGACAGCACCCACTACAACGTCATTCCCGTGGTCACCCTTGGGAACATCAGCACGGAATACGCTGCCAGCATTAACCGCGGCGGTTCGACGTTGACCGTATTCGAGTTCACGGGCACGCCGAACAGCTCCCCCAACGTCACGACCCATGACTTCGCGGTAGGGACCGTGAACGACCCCCCGAGTGCGGATCAGTCGGGAGACCCTCGTCAATTGGACACTGGAACTGCCGGCGAGCAATCCGCCGTCTGGCAGAGCGGCACGCTCTGGTCGGCCGGCAACACTGCGTGCACGCCCCCAGGTGACACCGTCGTGCGTGCGTGTCTCAGCTTCCACCGAGTGAACACCGGCAGCTGGTCGCTCGTGACGGACACCTCGGTCGGGCAGAACGGCGCGCATCTCTTCTACCCCTCGGTCATGGTCGATAGCGCTGGAAATCTGTTCGCTGGTCACAGCGTTTCGTCCAGTGGCCAGTTCGGCACCGCGGGCATGACTTACTTTGCGGGTGGGACGATCGCTGCCTCGAATCCAGGGTTCGACTACAAAGTCGGCCTCGGCTCCTACAACTGCACTTACTGTTATAACGCAGCCATTCCGCCCGCTGGGCCCACCCCATCGCGCAACCGCTGGGGTGACTACTCCGGCGCTGCGCAAGACCCGAACAACCCGAAGGACGTCTGGCTGAGCGAAGAGTTCGCAACCTACAACACCGCCAGCACCAACAACTGGGCGGTCGAGATCGCGCGCTTCACAGCATCTGTGCCGGTCATCTCCAGCCTCATTCCGAATCACGCCCCAGAACTTGCAGCGACCTGTGCGCCTAGCGTCACCATTACGGGAACCGACTTCCAGCTTGGTGCGACGGTAAAATTTGGCTCTGTCGTTGCTAGCTCCACGGTCTCGACGCCTGAACTACTTCAGGCAACCGCTCCGGCGCAGGCCGCCGGCTCGGTAAACGTAACTGTCACGACGCCCGTGGGTACGAGCTCGTCAACGGCCACCTTCACCTACGACCCGGATAACCAGGCACCCGTGACGGTCCCGTCCCTCACAACGCCGGCGAATGGCAACGGGTGGAACAAGGCGCCATTCACGGTGAACTTCAATGCAACGGACGGGCCCAGCCCGTGCGGCTCGGGCGTCAAGGACGTCACCGTGGACTCGGTTGGCGCGGTGACGTCAGGCCCCACGACGACCAGCGGAGGCTCGACGTCACTCTTCATCGGCACCGAGGGCATCACGACCATCCACTACCACGCAACCGACAATGCGGGGAACGTGGAAGGAACGCACACGCTTATCGTGCGTCTGGACCTTACCGATCCCACCGTGAATTGCGGGTCGCCGGACGGCCTGTGGCACGCGTCAAACGTGAGTATCGCCTGCACCGCGAGCGACACACCGTCAGGCCTCGCGAATCCGGCGGATGCCTCCTTCTCCCTGTCGACCAGCGTGCCAGCTGGTACCGAGACGGCGACGGCATTCACCAACAGCTACGCCGTCCTGGATCGGGCCGACCGGTCTACGACTGTAGGCCCGCTCGGTCCGATAATGGTCGATCGGAAGCCGCCGGTTATAACGATCACGACGCCGGTCAACAACGGCACCTACATCATCAACCAGCCGGTCGCCGCCAACTTCGGTTGTACGGACGGCGGGTCGGGCGTTGACACGTGCGTAGGGACAGTCGCGAATGGGAGCAACATTAACACCTCGTCGGTGGGCACCAAGACGTTCACCGTGAACGCCTCGGACAACGTCGGGAACGCCTCCACGCTGACCGTGACGTACTACGTGACCTATAAGGTCTGCCTGCTGTACGACCCGACCCAGCCGTTTGCGCGGAACAACCAGGCGCCAATCAAACTGGAGATCTGCGATTACAACGATGTCAACCTGTCGTCTGCGTCGATCACGCTGCATGCCGTCAGCGTCTCGCCCTCGGTCCCGGGAGCGCCCTCCAGCAACTCGAATCCGGGCAACAACTTCCGCTTTGACGCGACGATCGCACCAGGCGGAGGGTACATCTACAACCTCATCGTGAAGACATTCCCGCCCGGGAACTACAACCTCAACTTTACGGCGACCGGCGACCCTGGGAACCACCAAGCTCCGTTCAAGGTGAAGTAAACGCCCGACGCGGAATCATGGATTCGACCGGGGCCCCGGAACTTTCCGGGGCCCCATTTCGTTGTAACTTGGTGAGATGGTCATACGAGGGACGACGGCGATGGTGCTTCTGATCGCGGTTTTACTGACCGCAGCCTGCATCGACGCCGGCTCAGGAGACGACCCGGCGCAGCCAGGGACGGTCGGGCCTTCCCCTTCGAGCAGCTGGCCCTCGGAACGCTCGGTCACCGCCAGTTCGACAGCGACGAGTAGCCCCAGCGCTTCGGCCTTGGCGTCTGCCCAGGCGAAGCCGTCGCCGGCCACGACCTCGGGCGCCCTACCTTCGCCTACCTCTTCCGAGTCGACAGCTACGCCTCCGCCTGCTTCTACTCCGAATCCCAGCGGGAGCTCCGGCGTCGAAGGCATCATGCTGGCCGATCCTCAATGTCCCGTGGTTTCGCCGACGGCGAACTGCCCTGCCAAACCGATCGTGGCGACGGTCGCCGTAAAGGATGTGTTCGGAAGAGAGATTGCGCGCATCACTTCGGGCAGCGACGGGAGTTTCCGAATGCCTCTTCCGCCCGGGAAGTACATCATCAGCGAAGTGCTTTTGACGCCCGGTAAGCCAGCTTCCTTGAAGCCAGAGACTGTGACTGTCGTATCCGGTTCGTTCCTCCACGTCGCGCTGCTGTTCGACACGGGTATCCGCTAAACGAACGGCCAGGGGGCAGTAACAGTGGGGCCTATCTGCTCATTGCCGACCTGATGCACCTCGCCGTCACCACCGCCGGGTAGTGTCGCGCTCGGCTTCGCATTCGTCGCTGCGGGCCGCTTCGATGCCTACGTCCAGTGGACTTTCAGCCCTGGGACGTCGCCGCCGGCCTCCTCCTCGTCGCCGAATCCGGCGGCGTGGTGACTGACCGCGACGGCACCGCCGCCAACATTTGGAGCCGGGCGGTTATCGCAGCATCGACATCGGTCCACGCCGAAGGCGACCAGCTAGCTGCCTCGCGTTCGAACGCTAACTCCTCGGCTAAGGCGCTCATGCCAGGCGGCCACAGCCCAAGTGAGTTGCTGCACAGAGACGATCTTACCTTGTCCTTCGTTGGCAGAACACGCGAGACGATGACCGAATAGTGTCAGCAGGCTCGGTCGGTCCGGCGGTGATCCCCGCGGTCGACTGCGCCGTGTCCGGCGCGTGCCTGGCGGGCTCTTCGGGAATGCGGCCAAGGCAGAGGTCGGTCGCCGCGGCCAAGGGGACGAACGAGCCCACCGAGCGGCTGACCTTCTGGCCAGCGCACTTCCTCGCAGACCGCCGAGCTCGCTCAGCAGACTGGCCTAGAATGCGGCATCCGCTGAAGGAGAACTCGACACATGAGCTTGAGGCGCGCGAAAACGCCAACGATCCATCCCGGCCTTATCCAGCACGGCGAACAGCGGGCCGCGAGCGCC
>JBDSJC010000205.1:0-11700 GCA_039917655.1 Tepidiformaceae bacterium | reverse complement strand
CGGGCGTGTTTGTTGGTGGCGGGGCGCCGCTGTCGTCGAACATGCCGAATGGCGTCGTCCAGTACCAGCCATAGGGTGAGCCTGGGACGTTCACGCGGCCGATGCCGATTACCCGGTACGAGCCGTTGAGCATGTTGGAGTTGTGGCCAGGCGATGCCTTCCAGCCGTCGAACACGGACTGGGCGCTGCTCCATGCGGTGCCGCCGGCGATGTTTTCGCCCGCTCCCGATGGGTAACCACAATCCGCTGCCCGGCCCGAGGGCGAGCGGCCCAGCGAGTCGGTGTGCGAGAAGTAGGCGTTCACGCCAAGGTCCCTGCTCATCCACGCCGCGGCAGTGCTGAGCGCTGGCGAAATCGAGAGGCTGCCGAGCCCGTTAGTCGCCCGGTACCCGTTGATCAGGCCCAAGAACGCCTGCTCTTCGCCGTCGATCCCAGCGTCGCCCGCCGCGCAGTTGGCTAGTGCGTGGACTTTTCCACCCTGTTGCGCCAACGCCCCCAGTGCGAGCAGCACCGACCCGAGCACCGCGATCGCGAGTGCGACTGTTCCACCGCGCCGTCTCGTTGCCATCCAAACCACCCGAGGCCGCAAGTGTCGTGCGGGGCCTGTGTTTGTGATCGGCAGCGCCCGCCGGACAACCGGTGAACGGCCAGTGAAGGGGCAGGGACCAATTCGCGGGAGGGTTAAGCCGAAGTGGCGAGAGGGGGCTACGCGATGCGCGAACGATAGTCCCGGATTGCGCCGCGTAAGGCGTCGGCGGCGAGCACGCTGCAGTGCACCTTGTCGCTGGGGAGGCCGCCGATGCCCTCGGCAATAGCCTCACGAGAGAGCGCCTCGACTTCTGTAAGCGTCCAGCCGGCCACCAGTTCGCTTGCGAACGAACTCGTCGCGATGGCTGGCGGGCAGCCACGCGTGAGCCATCGGACCTCGGCCACGCGGTCACCATTTACACGAATCATGACGCGCATGCGGTCGCCGCAGACCGGGTTCGATACGGTCGCTTCGCCGTCCGGTGAGGGCATCTCACCGGCGTTCCGGGGGTGTTCAAAGTGCTCAATGACGAGGGTGCCGTAGGCTGCCATGGAACCATTCTGCGCTGACGGGGCCGGGCCGAGTCAACCCATCTTCCGGCTGGCCTGGACGGCGGATGGCCACGGATCGTATTGTGCGCTTCAAATTTGGGAGGCTAGACGATGACGCAAGAGACGCTCGTTCCAGAGAAGTTCGGACCACTACAGGGGGTGCGCGTGCTATCCACCGGGTCGGTCATCGCCCAGCCATTTGCCGCCGCGCTGGCCGCCCAGATGGGCGCCGAGGTGATCCAGGTGGAGAACCCAAACGTGGAAGACATGTGGCGCGGTTTGGGGCTCAAGCTGCCAACCAACAACGCCAGCAAAGAGGTGAGTACCAGCTTCCTCGCCGAACGGCGCAACGAATTCAATGTCACGCTCGATATGGGCCAGCCTGGAGGCAAGGAGATCTTCCTCTCGCTGGCGGAGCGGGCTGATATCTGGATGGAGAGCTCCAAGCCTGGCGCCTACGACCGCTGGGGGCTGGACGACGCGACCGTCCTCGCCCGCAACCCGAAGCTCGTCATTTGCCACGTCTCCGGCTACGGGCAGTCCGGGGACCCTTCGTATCTTGGTCGCGCCAGCTACGACATGATCGGCCAGGCGTTCGGCGGGTCTATGTACCAGACCGGCTTCCCGGACCCCGAGCCGCCGGTACGCGCCGCTCCGTGGGTCGGTGACTACGTCACGGCGCTGTACTGCCTGTCGTCGTCGCTTGCGGCGTTCGTCCATGCGAAGGAAACCGGTGAAGGTCAGTCGATCGACCTCGCGCAGTTCGAAGCGGTGCACGCGCTGCTTGCCGGCACCATGGTCGAATACTTCCAACTGGGCGTAGTGCGCGAACGCAGCGGCAACAAGTCGCCCGCCTTCCAACCGTACGACGTCTATCGGGCGAAGGATGGCTCGGTGGTGATCGCCGCGCCCGTGGCGTCGATCTTCGCGAAGCTGTCCGGCATCCTCGGCCTGGATCCGCTCAGCGAGCGTTGGATCAGCGCGCGGACGGAGATCAACGAGATCCAGGGCCTTGAGTTCGACGCCATCCTGCGCGGCTGGGCGGAAGAGCGGCCGATGGACGAACTGATCGACAAGCTGAACAGCGTTGGCGTGCCCTGCTGTCCGATCATGAGTTCGAGCCTTGCGGCGGAGGACGCCCACTACCGCGCCCGTGGCGTGCACATGGAGTGGGAAGACGAGCAGGTCGGCACGCTCAAGGGGACGCGCCCGGTGCCAGTCTTTTCGAAGACCCCGACGAAGATCTGGCGCGGCACAACGGCGCCCGGCGCGGACAACGCACGGGTGTACGGGGAGTTGCTCGGCAAGACGGCGGAGCAACTGGCGAAGCTGCGCGCCGAGGGCGCGATCTGATTGGTCAGGCTAGCACTCAGTTGAAAAAATGAGCGTTCGTTCGCCGGGCGGTGAACCCTCACCCCCGACCCCTCTCCCACCGCGGAGGGAGAGGGGAGAAGGCCGCCTCTGTCAGCCGCCGAATGAGCGCTGTCTTTCTCGGCGGAGTTATTAGTTCCCGAGCGGCGGGGGTTAGACCAGCCCCAGCGCGCGGAAGACCGCTTCGAAGGCGGAGAGGTTGCCGGGATTGAAATGGGGCAGACAGAACCGCACGTTGCCGTCCGTGCCCACGATCACGACGCCGCGCTTCGCCTTGCGTTCATCGGCGTCCCACATCCCGTAGGCCTTCACGGTCTCGCCGTGAAAGTCGCTAATGAGCGGGAACGGGTAGTGGTCGCGTTCGTGGAACCTGGCGTGCGAGCCGAGGCCATTGGTGTTGATGCCGAACACCTGCACTCCGGTGTCAGCCAGCAACTGATGCTCCTGGGCAAACGCTTTCAGCTCGCTTGTGCAGATCGGCATGCCGTCGTCCTGGTAGAAGATCAGCATTACCGGCCCAGCCGGAGTAAGCGCGGAGAGGTGGATTTCGATCTCCTCGCCGCCGTCCAGGATTGCAGGCAGGGTGAAGTCTGGCGCGGTGTCGCCGGCTGACAGCGTGGCCTCGGCTGCATCGTCCGTCACAGCGCCTCCTCGAATCCCGGCGGCGTGATATCCAGCTTGCGCGTGGCGGCAAGCACCCGGACCCGCCCCAGGCCCGCGGAATCGGTGAGCTGTTCGAGCGCGCGGCGGCGAGTGAAATACTCGGCCATCTCCGCGCGGGACGCTTCTACCAACGATTGCGCGCCGAGGGCGTGCAGGAACGACCCCTGGCTGACGGGGCCAAACGTCCGCAGCCCTTCGTCTTCTGCCGCCGCGACAAGCTCCGAGAAGTTGACGTGCGTGGTGATGTCCTGCTCTCCCACGTGGATGTAGGGATTCTCGTGGGCCGTGTGGCGGTAGAAGCAGAGCAGCGTCCCGGATGTGCGCCACGGCGCCCAGAGTTCGGGCTGAGGGTAGCCGTAATCGAAGACCAGCAGCGCGCCGCGTTCGACCAGGGTGCAGAGGCTGCGCATCGTGGGGTAGGCGCCGGGATTCACCTCGAAGCGGCCCTCCGCCGGGGCGTTGTCGACTACCGTCACGCTTCCGGCCGTCTCCGCGAACTGCTCTCCGTCCCAACGGACGAGCACCTCGACGGGTCCGCGCCCGCCGCCGGCATCGAACAGCCGCACCGGAAATGCGTCGAACAGTTCGTTCGCGAGCACCACACCGTGGGCCACGGGTTCGAGCGGCGGGGGTCGCCAATCGACGCGTGGGTCGGCGCCCGGCGCGTTGGGTTCGAGGGCTACGTAGCGGATGGCCTCGCGGAACCCGTCGTCGCGACCTTCCGCCCAGTCGAGAATCGAGGCTGCGAGCGTGCCGTCCCCCGCACCGGGCTCGATGATGTGGAACGGGCTGGGCCGACCGAGCGACTCCCACATCGCCTGGCACCAGGCCGCCACCATCCAGCCGAACATCGGGTGGATCGCCGGGCTGGTGAGGAAGTCGCCCTGCTTCCCGACGCGCCCCGGCCTGCGGTAGTAGCCGTGCTCTGGGTGGTAGAGCGCGAGTTCCATGAAGCGCTGGAAGCTGATCGCGCCGCCGTCCATCTCGGCAACGATTGCGCGGACGAGCTGCGCGTTGCCGATGGCGGCTTTGCCCGGACTCAAGTCAAGCGTCACCGCTCTATCTTAGTGGCGGTGGACGAATTCCGATTGATCTATTCGGCTGAGACGAGCGCCGCAAGGACCTCAATTCGGTCGCCCGCTCGCACAAGGCCGGGTACGAGCACCCTGGCGTAGACACGAGCCCAACCGGGGTACGCTTTTTCGCTCATACGGCTGAAATCGCCGCCGATGAAGTTGTCCTCGATGGTCGCGCAGGGCGCAACGAAGGAGGTCACTTCAAGCACGCACTGCTCGCCGAGCCGGAAGCGCACTCCGGGCAGGACTTCGTCCCAATTGATGCCCCGCGTGGTGATGTTCTCGCCCGTGCCTCCGGGTACGATTGGGTGGCCTTCGGCAGCCAGCGCGGCAATCCGCTCGATGGCGAACAGGGAGACTGCGCGCGCCGGCCCGCCGTGGAGGCGAGTGTTGTGCTGCTGGTCTCTGGCAAGGCCCAGTTCACCAACCTGGGCTTCGAGCACAGGCAGCTTTGGGACGCCGCCGCCCGAGACGTTGAGTTGAACTATCGAGCCCCGGACCTGCATATGCCCTCCCGTGGCGGCGTGGAGATGAGATGCTCAAAATCGTACGCGAGACGCCCAGGCCCGCTACTTCGGCGGGATGACTGTTGCTTCGCCGTCAACCACGAGCTTGCCGTCCTGGTTGGTGACCGTGGTCTTGAACTTCACCCACTTGCGAGCTTCGACCTTTTCGGAGCATTCGATGCGGGCGGTGACGGTGTCGCCGATGAACACCGGCGCGCGGAACTGCAGGTTTTGGCCAGCATAAATGGTGCCTGGCCCTGGCAGCTTCATGGCGATAACTGTCGAAATGAACGATGCGGTGAGCATGCCATGGGCGATGCGCTGCTTGAACATCCCGTCGGCGGCGGAGACTGCATCGACGTGGGCGGGGTTCATGTCGCCGGTGATCCCGGCGAACAGATAGATGTCCGTTTCGCTGAGCGTTTTCGTGAAGGTGGCGGAATCGCCGAGCTGGATTTCATCGTAGGTTGCCATGGGCGAAAGCATGCGGGAGGGCGAGACACCGGGAAAGAGCATCAGGCGGCGGGTTCGACACGCTTTGCGGCGCGGGCGCGGGGCTGAGCGTCCGGGGGCTGCTGCTGGAGGTGCCGGCGCACGGTCTCGGAGCCCGCCACGGGGTTAGCGCTCGTTTGCCGCGCCAGCCAGGCGTCCGCGTCCGCGGTGTTCGAAAAGGCTCCGGAGGAAAGCTCAATGCCGGCGAGTTCGACCAGCCGCACGGCCACCCGCAGTTGTGCTTGAGGGCCAACGAACGCGACCCGGAACGCCAGAGCCCGCGACTTGAGGAGGGCCGCGACCGCTTCCAACTCATCCGGTCCGCACTCCACGGCGGTCAGGTCGCAGACGACCCGTGAGTGTGCGCCAGCTTCGGCGAGGGCGAGCGCCTGCGAAACCGCGCGCGCTGCTTCGGCCGTGGTCACCTCGCCGGTCAGCTCGAGCCTGAGGGTTTGTGTGGCTGCGTCATCGCGGAGTATGTACACGTTGGTCCCGTCCGCGCCCGTCCGGCGAGCGATCTGAGTCCTCAGTGTCTGCCCGGCAAGTGCGCCCGGCACTCGGGAATTCCCTCATTTTCTATCCGGCGACGTCGAAGCGGCGGGTGCGGAGACCTGTGTCGAACGATTCGAACCGGCAGCGGCCGTCGAGGAGTTTCTCCAGCCGTCCAATGACAGAATCGAGGCTGGAGGCGTTCGCTCGCGGAAGCAGCAGGATCTCGCCGTTGGCCATCACCACGTCGTCGTAGCCTCGTGAAAAGCGTTTAAGGAGCCACGCCAGTTCGAACCGATCGGTAGTTCCAGCAGGCGTGCAGAGCACCGCCTCGCGGCCAGATCCGTCGAGATCAGCGACGGGCAGGGCAGTTTCGAAGTCCCATTGCAAGCGCAGGCCACGCTGACGCATGGCGAACGTGAGCGCCGCCGTCACTTGCTGGGGCGTTAAGGGGATTGTCAGCCAGGCGGCTGCCCCGCCCACGAGCAGCGCGCGAAGTTGGTCGCGGGCCGTGAGCGGAGCGAGCAGCACGCGTCTCGCCGCGCCGTTGCCCGAGTCCACTGAAACTTTTTCGAACCTGGCTCCCGCCTCGACGAAGAAGAGCGTCTGAACGTCCGGGCGCGTGACGATGTCCACCCCCATCGCGGATGTCGCCTCGAGGATGGCGGCCCGTGCGGCGGCGTCTGCCACGACCAGGGCGACAGAAAGGTCGCGCAGGTTGGGGTGCGGCCAATCGCCGTACGGGCCGTCGATCAGGCGGGCCTCTTCGCCGCGCGCGGAACGGCCGTCCTGGGCGAGACCAGCCAGCCAGAGATCGCAGGACGGGCAGGCAAACATCGGGGCCCATGACCTGCGACCTGGCGCGGTCGCCACGCACTGGACGATGTTTCCGGTCTCGCCCGGCATTGTGTGGCAGAGCGAGCACTGATCTTCGAACATCAGGGCGCGAGCGCCCGGCGTGGGCTGACCGGCCAGCCCGTTGGCTCCGCCTCCGCTACGCACGTCGCCAACGATTGCCGCGAGCCATGTGACGCACGGTCCACAGAGCCGCTCGGTGCGCTGCAAGCGAGAAGCGTCTTCGGCCCAGCCGTTTGCCAGCCGCAGCGGCCTGCTGCGGAGTTCGGCCACGATCTCGACTGCACGGTCACAGCAGCTACAGGAAGGTTGCGCCACGAGCCAATCATCGGGCGCTGGCCGAGCACGCTGAACGCGCCGCGCGAACCGGTAACCGTCCCGCAACCGGCGCCAAGCCTGGCCGCTGTCCTGGCGGCGGGTCTCTTTTCGGGCGTGTGGTCTGCCGTCTGATACTATCAATGGCGGTGTCTGCACAGGCTGGATCCGCGGAGCCGGTTGTCCTTGAACCGGTTGCACGAGAGGAGGCGTACCTCCCCGCGGTGGACGAGGTTGTCTTCCGCATGAGGCAGGCCGTGGCGGGTGGGCAGCACTGGTTCGAGGCGGTGCTCGATGCCGTGAAGGCGTGGCGCCAGCCCTCGGAGATGGTCGGTGACCGGACCTACCAGTACCTGCTACTCGGCGAGGCGTTTGACTGGCTCCTGCTGGGCGAACGCCTGCTCGATGAGATGCCGGACCTGGTCCCGTCACACGAAACCGACGCGCTGATCTTCGAGAACCGCTGGCCGCTGGAACTGGACGACGCGCAGTTCGCGGCGCGCATCGGGCAGTCCAAGCACAGTGCCCACCTGAACTACATGTACGGCGTCCTGGTGGAAGAAGCGCTGCAGCTCTCGATCGAGGAAGAGATCCACAAAGAGAACCGCAACCGGCCGTGGGGGCAGGACCCGCGTGTGGACGAGACGATGTTCGAACGGGTCTACGGAAAGGCGCGCATCGAACTGTTCGCGCTCTACTACGAAGAGACCGGGACATTTCTGCGCGGCGACATCGTGCTGGCGGAGTGGAAAAGTTTCACCTACTGGCTGTTCAAGCAACGGTTGAAGCGCCAGGACAAGGCTCGGGTTGCGAGCGACACGCGCAAGGGCCTCGCCCAGCTGACGCGAATGGAACTGGCAGTCAGTGAACGGCGCCACGGCGCCCCGCTCACCGAGATGGATTTCGCGGCCCGCTACGGGTAAGACGCACCCCCTCGGTCTGGGGCTCTTAACGCCCATACGTTGAGCACCCGCTACGCTAGATGCTCATGAGGCCGCAACGTGGGATTTGACCTTGAGGCACTGATCAAAGCTGTTGGCTACATCGGACTCTTCGCGATCATTTTCGCTGAAACCGGCCTGCTGATCGGCTTTTTTCTCCCTGGCGACACACTCCTGATTACTGCCGGGCTGCTGATCCAACGCGGCGACGTGGGCCTTTCTCTCTGGATCTTGATCCCGCTGCTGATCGTGGCGGCGGTCGCCGGCGATGCGGTCGGTTACCAGATCGGCAAGCACACCGGGAAACGCATCTTCAACCGCGAAGACTCGAAGCTTTTCCACCGAAAGCACCTGGAGAGAGCGGAAGCGTTCTACCAGAAGCACGGTGGAAAGACGATTATCGCCGCGCGTTTTCTGGCGTTCATTCGTACCTTTGCGCCTACCGTTGCTGGCGCCGCGGACATGCCTTACGCAAAGTTCGCTGCGTACAACGTCACCGGGGCTGTCCTTTGGGTACCTTCGATGACGTTCCTCGGGTACTTCTTCGGGGCGACAATCCCGCCGCAGTACGTTGATCTGTTCTTCATCGGGTTGGTAGGCGTGATGGTGGTTGCCTCGACGGCCCCCGCGCTCATTCACCTCTGGCGGCAGCGCCGGGAAAAGTCGAGCGAAGCGGCCTAGAGGAATCTGGCTTGCTCCAGCGAGCGATGGCCGGGCGCAGCGGGAATCTCAGGCGAGGCGGCTCAGCGTCCGGTGCAGGTTAACCGTTTCGGGCTTGGCTAGTGTTGGGCCGGAATTAGGGACGGCGCGCAACCCACGCCTTCAGCGCCCACTCTGTGCTATCGAACGCCAGTTCGTCCCAAGGGATGGCGTCCGGCGCGAACCACGCCACTTCGCTGGTTTCGTCCCCGGCTGAGGCCGTGCCCACGGCTTTCGCTTCGTAAACGATGACCACTACCCCCGGGCCGGGACGAGTGAAAACGCCAACGAGCGAGAGGTCGGTGACCTCCAGGTTCGCTTCCTCGAGCGTTTCGCGGGTGGCGGCTTCTTCGGCTGTTTCGTCCATATCCATGTAGCCGCCGGGGAACACCCAGCTGCCGATGCGCGGCTCGATTGCGCGGCGAACGAGGAGGATGTGACCGTCTTCGCGCACCGGGATGGTGCCCGCAACCGGCCGGGGGTTGATGTAGTGCACGAAGCCGCAATCGAAGCAGACGAGCCGTCGCTTACTGTCGTTTTCCGGGACTGCGGTGGTAAGGCGCTGGCCGCAGTGCATGCAGTAGCGGCTGAAGGCGTGGGGGTGGCTCGTGCTCATGAGACAAGCTTACTCATTTTCGATTCGGGTCCGCGTTTCTAACACCGTTCAACCGTGCGATGGGGCCTGCATGCCCAGCGATTCCGGCCCTTCGACCCACGACTCGCCGTCGGCCCAGACCTCTTTCTTCCAGACGGGTACGCGTTTTTTGATCTCGTTCACCAGCCAGTGACCGCCCTCGAATGATTCGGCGCGGTGGCCGCTGCTGACGGCGATGAGGAGGCTCGTCTCGCCGATCTCCAGTCGCCCCGTGCGATGCAGGACGGCGACATCTTCGAATCCGAAACGAACGACCGATTCTTCGGCGATTTCGCGCATCACCTTCTCGGCCATTGTTGGGTACGCCTCGTAGTCCAGATAGTTCACGCTCCGCCCGAGGTTGTTGTCGCGCACAACGCCGAGGAAGATGTTGATTGCGCCAGCTCGCGAGCTTGCCACCGAGGCGATGGCCTCGGCTGGAACGAGGATGTCCGGGGTGACGCGAATCAGCATTGACTAGCCTCCGGAGACCGGTGGGATGAGGGCGAGGGTTGAGCGCGGCGTGATTGTCTCGTTTTCGCGCGCGTACTCTTCGTTCAGGGCGTACATCAGGTTGTGCACGAACGGTTCAAGGGCCGGGTAGCGGGCAAGGATGGCGTCTCGGGCCGACCCCACGGTCGCTGGTTCGGCCAGGTCCAACGTGAACTTGCGCGTCCCGGCGCGTTCGGCCACTGAAGCGAAGAGCAACACCGTGATCTCCATGCGTACATTGTAGACGAAGGCATCCCCCGCAGGGTGCGATGCGGCTGTAGACTGCCGCGATGCTCTCGACGATTGGCTCGGCGGCGATGGACCTGCTCTACCCGCTGCGGTGCGTGAACTGTGGCGAGTTCGGGACGCTGCTCTGCGCGCCGTGCGCCCAGGGGATGGAGCCCGCTTCGGGGCCCGGGCGTTGTCCGCACTGCCGCGCCCGGTGGGAGGGCAGCGGGAACTGCCCGCGCTGCTTCGGCCTGCAGGCGATCTCTGGAGTGCTGGCGGCGGTGGAGATGAACGGCGCGGGGCGCAAGATCGTGCATGCCCTGAAGTATCAGTACGTACGCCAGATGGCCGTGGTGATGGCGCCCCATCTGCGAGCGGCTTCTGAAGGGCGCGAATTCGATGCGGTGTTCGCCGTGCCGCTACATCGTTCGCGGCAGCGGGAACGCGGGTTCAACCAGTCCGGGTTGTTGGTGCGGGCGGCTGGCTGGGTGGAGCCGCCGGGCGCGCTGCTTCGCACCAAAAAGACGAGCCGCCAGGTGGGCATGCACGAAGGCGAGCGGCGGAACAACGTGGCTGGCGCGTTCGTCTACCGCGGCCCGGAGTTGCGCGGCATGCGAGTAGCGATTGTCGATGACGTGGTGACCACCGGAGCGACGGTGCAGGAGTGCGCGACGGTCCTGAAGGAGGCGGGTGCCCGGGAGGTCTGGGCGGTGGCCTTCGCTCGGGCGAGCTACAAGTTCGGATCGCCGGGCGTGGGGATCGAAGACTGAGAGGGAGTGGTTCATCCCCCCTTTACACGTGATGCGTAGAATGTGGCCTACTGCCGGAGCGATTCCGGCAATTTTCTTACGCGGAGCACCGCTTGGCCTCTGGCGCCCTCACGCTTTCACCCGCCGCGGCGGATGCCGCCCAGGTGCTCGCTTCAGTCCGCGGCGAAGTGCACCGCGTCATCGTCGGTCAGGACACGCTGATCGACCGCCTGTTGGTGGGCATGCTCTGCCATGGCCACGTGCTGGTGGAGGGCGTGCCGGGGCTCGCAAAGACGCTGACCGTATCGACGCTCGGCGCGGCACTGGACTTGAAGCATGTGCGCATCCAGTTCACGCCCGACCTGCTGCCCGCGGACCTCATCGGCACCGAAATCTTCAGTCCCCAGGATGGCCGGTTCACGGTGCGGCGCGGACCGCTGTTCGCAAACATTGTGCTCGCCGACGAAGTGAACCGCGCGCCTGCCAAGGTGCAGAGCGCGCTCCTGGAGGCGATGCAAGAGCGGCAGGTGAGCATCGGCGGAGAAACGTTTCCGCTGGACGAGCCGTTCCTCGTGATGGCGACCATGAACCCGATCGAGCAGGAAGGCACGTATCCGCTACCCGAGGCGCAGCTCGACCGCTTTCTGCTGAAGGTGCGAGTCGACTATCCTACCCGCCCCGAAGAGCGCCAGATCCTGGAGATGAGCCTGAACGGCTCGCTGCCGGCGGTGCGCGCGGTGGCCTCTCGGGCGGCATTGGCGGCGGCGCGACTGGCCGTCTCGGAGGTCGCACTGGACGAAGCGCTGAAGGATTACATCGTCCAACTGGTCTACGCCACGCGTAAGCCGGCCGCCTACCGGATGCCCGAACTTGCTTCGCTGATCGCGTTCGGGGCGTCGCCGCGTGCTTCGATCGCGCTCGCCCAGGCGGCGCGAGCACATGCGTTCCTCAACGGCCGCGCCTACACCACGCCGGAGGATGTGAAGGAGTTGGCGCACGACGTGCTGCGCCACCGAATCGTGACGACATACGAGGCGGAGGCCCAGGAGTTGACCACCGACGACCTGATCGACCGGGTGCTCGAAGGCATTGATGTCCCCTGACGGGACG
>JBDSJC010000204.1:0-3777 GCA_039917655.1 Tepidiformaceae bacterium | reverse complement strand
TGAACCGCGGCGGAACCCTCCGCTTCCCGCTTTCAGGCGCATCCTCGGCCAACCCGCCCACGATCTTCCCGTTCGAAAACCTCACGTACCTGGCGCAAACGCCGTCTGCCGCCTACTACAGCCGGCTGCTGCGCGGCGCCAACGGCGAGAAAGTCCACCCCAACGACAACACCGCCATGGAAGGCGACATCGTCTCCAAATGGGAACAGCCTGACGACTTGACCTACACGTTCACGATGAAGCCGAACGTCAAGTGGCAGGACAAGGCGCCGCTGAACGGCCGCGCCGCGACCGCCGCCGATTTCGTAAAGACCTACGAGGCGTTCTCCAAGATCTCCCAGAACGGGGCCGGCTGGAAGGCCGTCGTCAATAAGATGACGGCGCCGGACGAGAAGACAATCAAGATCGAACTGAACGCGCCTTACGCGCCGTTCCTGATCACGCACGCCTCGTCCGCCGAGGCGATGTGGTTCATCCCGGTTGAGACGATCGACAACGACCAGGCAAAGAAGGACCCGGTTGGCACCGGCCCGTTCACGTTCGACAAGTTCGAATCGGGCGTTGCCATCACGGCGAAGAAGAACCCGACATACTACGACGCTCCGCTTCCCAACTTCGACAAGCTGGAGATGGGTCTGATCAATGACCCGCAGCGCCTGGTGGCCGCGCTCCAGGCCGGCGACTACGATTTCAGCGGCCTGAACGGTCCGATCTACAAAGAATCGAAGTCCAAACTGGACGCGAAGGGGACCGACACCTTTACCCAGAACCTCTCGCAGGGGGCGTTCTACTTCAACTTCGACAACAAGCCCTGGAACGACCTGCGCGTGCGCCAGGCGCTGTCTATGGCCCTCGACCGCGACGGCTACCTGAAGGTCCAGGATGGCACGGGCAAGGGGAACTACTTCTCCTTCATCCTGCCAGGACTGGCGCCGTTCTACATGTCGCCGCGCGATGAGAACGCCAAGTTCGGCGCGCAGGGCAAGTACTGGAAGCGCAACGTCACGGAAGCGAAGGCGCTGCTCAAGGCGGCGACCGGCTCCGATACGCTGAAGTTCAAGCTGTTCGCGAACGTGGATCGCTACGGACAAGAAGCGCAGCAGGCCTGGGAGCTGTTCGCGTCCACCATCAAGGACGCCGGCTTCGAAGCCGAGTTGGTGTTCCAGGAGTACGGCTCGTACATCCAGTCCACCTACCTGGGCAAGATGCCGGAAGGCGGCTGCGCCTGCGGACCGCTGATCGGTTCGCCTCGTGACCCGGACAACATGTTTCAGAACTACTGGTCCGAATCGGCCCGCCACAACTGGGGCGGCACACCGATCGCGGAGCAGAAGGAGATCGATGCGCTGATTGTGAAGCAGCGCACGATCCTCAAGCCGGAGGAGCGTCTGAAGTTTATCCAGGACATGCAGGTAAAGTTCACCGAGTCCTTCCTGACGGTGCCTTACCACGCCAGCGGCGGTTGGGTGTACTCCCAGCCGACGCTCAAGAACTTCTTCTTCAAAGCTGGCTACGCCTATATGCCGGACGCCGTGATGAAGTCTTCCTTCACCGCTGAGCGCCTGAAGAAGGGCTAACCCGTCCACCTGGACTCTGGGGGCGGGCGCCGCTGGTGGCGTCCGCCCCTCGCACGTTGTTGGGGAGGGGTTGATGGCCCACTACATTGCTCGCCGCGTCCTGCTCATGATCCCGACCTTGCTCGGGGTGTCGCTCGTTGTCACCGCGCTTCTCCGCCTCCTGCCCGCTGACGCCGTCGATATCCTGGTGGCCGGCGGGGAAGTGCAGGGAGGGGGCGCAGCCTTCAAGGAGATCGTCGATAAGCAACTGACGTCCGATGGCAAAGAACCGGCCAAAGTCTCGATCACCGACCGCGCCCGCGCCGAAAACGTCGTGATCAACGCACAGATGAAAAGAGATGGCGTCGATCTCGAGAAGGCTACAGAGGGCCAGCGGATCGCCGCCAAGAGTACGGTCTCCCTCAACGCGTATAAGGATGCGATCCGCCTCCGCCTGGGGCTCGACAAAAACTATTTCGAGCAGTGGTGGTCGTGGGTAAGCAATGCTGCACGGGGCGACCTCGGCGTCTCGCTGATCGGCTCCCGCCCCGTGGGGGACGAACTGAAGCGGCGCATCCCGGTGAGCATCGAACTCGGGATCCTGGGAATGCTGATCTCCGTCGGCATCGCCCTGCCGTTGGGTGTGGCCTCGGCGGTAAAGCAGGATGGGGCGGTGGACTACGGGCTGCGCAGCACGGCGATCGCCATGTTGGCGATCCCCTCATTCTTCCTCGCGACGATCGTCATCGCCGTCGCTTCGCGCTACTGGAACTACTCCTTCCCGGTGAAATACGCCGAGATCTGGGATGACCCGAGGACGAACCTTGAGCTCGTTCTGGTGCCCGCGATCATCCTTGGCATCGGCCTTTCCGGGACGCTTATGCGGCTAACCCGCGCTCAGATGCTCGAAGTGCTGCGCCAGGACTACATCCGCACCGCGCGCGCTAAAGGCCTCGGCGGGGGGACGGTGATCGTCCGCCACGCAGTGCGTAACGCCTTTATGCCGATCGTCACGGTCATCGGCCTGCAAGTGCCGGTGCTCGTCGGTGGCTCGCTGGTGCTGGAACAGATCTTCGGTATTCCGGGAGTCGCACGTTATCTCTTCGAATCTATTTCGAACCGCGACTTCCCCGCCGTGATCGCCGTGAACATGGTCGTCGCTGTCGTGATCGTGGTAACAAACCTGTTCGTGGACGTGACATACGCCGTGCTGGACCCTCGCGTCCGGCTGACTTAGGGAGCCGCAGATGACTGTCAACCGAACGATCCTGGTCAGCGACTTCTACCTGAAGCCAGAGCGGCCATTCCTGGTGCGCTCGCTGGCGACCGTGTTCACCTTCATCCGCCGCAAGCCGCTGGGCGCGTTCGGCGCTCTTGTTCTTATCCTGGTGATCGCGGTTGCCGTGTTTTCCCCCTTGATCGCTGGCGACCCAACCACCAGCCATCTCTCCGATCAGCTCTCATCTCCCGGCCGCACGTACTGGTTTGGGACCGACTGGAATGGGCGCGACATCTTTACGCGCATCGTGTTCGGCTGCCAGATCACGGCGATGGTTGGCATTGGCACGGTGATCCTTGTAACGGTGCTGTCGCTGATCGTCGGCCTGCCAAGCGGCTACTTCGGCGGGCGGTTCGATTTCTTCTTCCAGCGACTGGTCGATGTCTGGCTAAGTTTTCCGGCGATCTTCCTCATCCTCACGCTCGTGGCTGTGCTCGGGACTTCAAACAGCCGAGGATTCTTCGGTCTGGGCCGCGGGCCTGAGATCGGGCCGAACCCCGTCGATGGCGACTGGTTCTGGTACACCTTTTCGCGGACCACGATTGTGATCTTCGCACTCGGTGTCGTGCTCGCGGGCGGCGCCTCACGCGTCGTCCGCAGCGCGACGCTTGCGACCGTTGCCAACCCGTACGTCGAGGCCGGCGTGGTGCTCGGCGCTTCACACTGGCGGATCATCACCCGGCACATTCTGCCGAACATCATGCCCACGATGATCGTGCTCGCGACGCTGCAGTTGGGGACGGCGATCCTCGCGGAGGCCACGATCAGCTACCTGGGGATCGGCATCACCAACTTCCCGACGTGGGGACAGATGCTCTCTGGGCGGACGCGTGACCTTGCCGAAGGTCACCTCTACCTCGCGTTGTTCCCGGGGCTGGCGATCATGCTCGCGGTGTTCGGCGTGAACATGCTGGGCGACGCCCTGCGAGACGTACTGGACCC
>JBDSJC010000203.1:0-7197 GCA_039917655.1 Tepidiformaceae bacterium | reverse complement strand
TCGCCGAACACGGTACGGGCGCACCTGCAGGCCGTCTCCACAAAGCTGGGAGTCACAGGACGCACCAGGGTCATTGCACGAGTACGGGAGCTGGGACTTTAGCTATTTGACGCGGGGCGTGGGAGTTGGCGAATCACTCGCGCAGGTTGACCAACGGCGAGCGAGTACGCAGGCACCGCAGAAAGCGATGCGCGGTAAACATCCAAGGAGCGTCCCCACACAGGCTGAACGGGTATCCGTGACGGTGGTCCGGCAGCTCACGGCTACCGCTAGCGCACCGAGGACTCGCCCTCGACCGGCACTCTACGACTAGCGGCGATGGTGACGAGGATGACAGAAGATGGATCGTCGGCGGCGCCACGAAGGTGGAAGCCGATCCGCCTTTCGACGACGCCGTTGGAAGAGGCAGTGGGCGGGCCGAATGTCGCGAGCACGGGCGGAGATGTCGCTGAGTCTCTGGTTGAGCACGAGGTGGTGGCCGCACGCGTGCGGCCGATGCTTCGGACGGCGGGCGCGCTATTGTCGGTCCAAGGGCTTACTTGGCTCACCAGCCTCGCGACCATTCTCCTCGTCCCACGTTTGCTTGGCGTGGATAGACTTGGCACCTTCGCCACCCTCTCGACCGTGGCTGGCCTCCTTTCGCTTGTAGCTGGCTTGGGGACGACGAATCATTTGGTCAGAGAGGTTGCACGCGATCCCGCGAACTCGGCGAATTTGGTCGCCCACGTGGTGGTGGTACGGCTGGCGATCTGGCTCGCATTTACCGCCGCCGCAGTCGTTTTCACCATTACCATTCTCCAGGACCAGTACCTACTCGGTCTTGTTGTCGTATCACTCCTTTCCACGGGGCTTGGGCTCGTCTCAGGGACGCTCATGGCGGCACTCCAGGGAAACCAGACTCTGGGACGGGCAGCGATTTTCGGTGCTGTTCTCGCGGTCTTTGGGCAGACTGTGGCGCTCGTGGTGCTCGCCCGCGGCGGCGGCATCCTTGCTCTCTACGTTGCAGGGCTTTGCTTCTCGATCGTCGGATGCGCAGTAGTAGCGTCAATTTTCTGGCAGCGGCTGATGGGTCCCATCCACTTTTCACGCACTACGTGGAAACTAGTCGTCGCAGGTGGCGTCCCATTCCTGGCGTGGGAACTCGCGCTGCAAATATATGGGGCCAGTGACTACATCATGCTCGCCGCACTCACCGATTCACGGACCGTCGGCGCGTATTCTTTCGCGTACCGCATCGCTGGCATTCCGATCTTCGTGGCCACGATCATCACCGCGTCAGTCTTTGCGTCCCTTGCCACATCGGCTGCCAACGATGCTCGCTGGTTCCGCACCGTCCTCACCCTCGCCACACGAACGACGCTGGTCTGCACTCTGCCAATGGCAGTGGGCATTGCGGTTCTCGCCCCCGAAATCACCCGCAGCATTGGTGGACAGTCGTTCGGCGCCTCCACCCCGCTCCTCATAATCTTGGCCTTCCACATCCCTCTGGCAGCCACGCACACCATCTTGGGTACCAGTCTCTTCGCGATGGATCGGCAGAAAGTGATGGTTATCGTCGGATGGATCGCTGCGGTCTTCAACGTCCTGCTGAATGCCGTGGCCATCCCGCTCTCGGTCCACTTCTGGTCGAACGGAGCGATCGGGTCCTCGGTGTGCACCCTCGCAACGGAATGTTTCATGGGGCTCTGGATCTGGCGGGCGGTGGGCGCACGTCTCGACCGGCGTGCCGTAATCTTCGCCGGTGCTCGGTCACTTGTGGCGTGCGCTGGGATGGGCGTGGCGGTGCGGCTGTTAGTTCCAATCGTGGGATTCCCAATTGTGGTGCCGCTGGGGGCGATGATTTACATAGCCCTCGCGGTGCAGCTTCGCGTCGTGTCAATCGCATCGTTGAGGGAGTTGCTTTCTCACGCCCGCCTCGCGGGGGGCCCCAAGCCGGTCACCTAACGGATGTTCAACCGCTCGTCCACGAAAATTGCGCAGTATAGTTCCATGCCCGAACCAACCATCTCCGCTGTGATCTGCACTCGAAACCGGCCTGACCTGATTGGCGGCGCCGTGCAGAGCGTGCTAGCCAATAGCGATACCAACTTCGAACTGATCGTGATCGACCAGAGCGACACCAACGCGACTCGCGAGGCGCTCTCCCCGGTCATCGACGACCCCAGGCTTCGGTACGTTCACACCACACGCGTGGGGCTCTCGTCCGCGTACAACTCTGGAGTGGCGTTGGGAAGGGGCGAACTCTTTGCCTTCACCGACGATGATTGCCTCGCACCACGAGACTGGCTGACCTGTATTCGCCGCGAATTCGCCGAGGAAGCTGACGTTGACCTCGTGTACGGCGAAGTGGTTGCGCCTCCACACCTGAGCAGGCTTCCCGGGGTTGTCCCGGCCCTGATCTTCCCGATGCGTCGACGGCTCAGCGCCCAGGACGGATTCCTCGTAGCAGGCATGGGCGCCAACTTCGCCGTGAGGAAGCGCGCCTTCCTCACGGCTGGTCTTTTTGATGAAGTATTGGGCGGCGGTGGCCCGCTCCGCTCATCGCAGGACTATGACTTCCAGTTTCGGCTCTTCCGCGCCTCCGGCGTGTCGGTACTGTCACCCAACGTTCGCGTGACGCACCTCGGGCACCGCACGCCCGGCGAGTGGTCAAAGACTTCGCTCGCCTACGGAGTGGGAGATGGTGCGTTCTACATGAAACACCTGCGCTGCGGAGACCTGTTGGCGGGCAGAATGCTACTGACCCGGGTCGCACGTGAAGCAGCGAAGGCCGCTCTATTCCCGATCGTCAGGCATCACCGGCACTCCACCACATACCTTTCGGGACTCATCCGCGGGAGCTGCAACAGTTTTCGCTTTAGCATCGACCGTCGCCAGCGCCTTTACGTGGCGCGGTAAGACTGCCAGCCGAACATGTACGACTACTTGATCGTTGGCGCAGGATTCGCCGGATGCGTACTTGGTGAGCGTCTTGCCGCGGGTGCCGACAAACGCGTTGCGATTATCGACAAGCGTTCCCACATAGGCGGAAACGCGTACGACTATCTCGACGACAACGGGATCCTCGTCCACAAGTACGGTCCCCATATATTCCACACTAACTCTGAAGCTGTGTTCGCTTACCTTTCGCGATTCACGGAATGGCGGAGCTACGAACACCGCGTTCAAGCGTATGTAGATGGTATGCTCGTGCCGATACCGATCAACCTGACCACTCTGGAAAAGCTCTACAACAAGCCGTTCTCGCCTGAAACGGGCGAACAGTTCCTTGCATCGGTTGCCGAACCACGCGAACGGATCGCCACATCCGAAGATGTCGTCGTCTCGAAGATTGGCCGCGAACTGTACGAGAAATTCTTCCGCAGTTACACTAGGAAGCAATGGGGGCTAGACCCATCGGAGCTCGATTCGACGGTCGCCGGCCGTATCCCAACTCGCACTTCCCGGGACGACCGATACTTTACGGATACCTTTCAGGCGATGCCTACGAACGGCTACACAGCCATGTTCGAAGCGATGACTGCCCATCCAAACATCACAGTTATGCTTGAGACTGACTTTCAGAGCGCCCACCAGCTGTCTTACGCGGAACTCATCTACACCGGGCCAGTAGATTCGTTCTTCGACTATCGCTTCGGCAGGCTACCCTATCGTTCAATCGATTTTCGGTTCGACAACCTGCCCGTGGAGACCTTCCAGACCTCTGGGACGGTGAACTACCCGAACGATCACGACTATACGCGGATTACGGAATTCAAGCACTTAACTGGCCAGGACTCTTCGTCCACCACAATCTGCTACGAGTACCCGACTGCTGAGGGTGACCCGTACTACCCAATCCCGCGTCCCCAAAACGCTGAAGTCTACGCTCGCTACAAGGCGCTCGCCGACGCCACTCCGGGTGTCCATTTCGTTGGGCGCCTGGCCACGTACAAGTACTACAATATGGATCAGGTAGTGGCGCAGGCCCTTACGACGTACTCTGCCCTGACTGCCTCAGCTCCAGCTCATCCCCTGCTGGGTGGCGCGGCTGTCTAAGGACTGTCCGGCAGCGGCCCCCCTCAACCCCCGCTCGATCGTTTCGTAACGCTGCAGCCACACCATCAAGCGACCGGCCGCCCGCAGTAGACCGACTGGGGCACGGCGCGATACGCCACATCTTCCGGTATGCGAGAGGGGCAAGGCCGCAAGTGAACATCTTTGGCCTGAGCGGGTTCGACAACGCTGTTGGATTCAAACGCTCGCGATTTCCGAACCTGGATCCCAGGTCGTACCGGATCGCGCAGGGATTCGATTCGGCGGCCGTACTCCTGCGCGATGGCCAGGTCGACTTCGCTGTCGCAGAAGAACGCCTCCTTCGTCAAAAGGCTACTGGCGCGTTCCCGTTCAGGTCCATTCAGGCGGGACTGGATCACAGCCGGCTGAAGCCCGGCGACATTGACTATGTGGCGCACTGTTTCCGGTATCAGCCGCCGGCGGAGCTTCTGGCAGCCGAGCCCTTTTATGGCGACCAGTTCGCTGAGGTCTACGATCCCCAACTCCTGGTCCGGTGTCTGACCACGCGGTTTCCGGGCGTCGATTGGTCCACCAGGTTCGTCTCCGTCCCCCACCACCTGGCGCACGCCGCAAGTGCTTATTACCAAAGCGGATTCGAAGACGCTCTGGTTATGGTAAGCGATGGAATGGGCGAGACGGACAGTATGACCATGTTCACGGCGACGCCGGACGGGTTCCAAGAGCTCGCGAAGGTCCCGGCGTTTCACTCACTCGGTGTGCTCTACAGCGTGTTCACGCTCTACTTGGGCTTCGACTTCAATATGGACGAGTACAAGGTGATGGGTCTGGCGCCTTACGGCGACCGGCGCAAGTACTTTTCGCAGGTAATGAATCTCGTTCGGCTAAAGGACGACGGCACGTACGCCATCCCGCTCTTCGGCGAAAACGGCACCCTGGAAGAGAAAGAGACCCACTCGGGCGCGATTCAGGCGTTGACCGAAAAGTTCGGGCCACCCCGCACTCCAGATGGCGAGATGGAAGAGCGATTCAAAGACCTGGCGGCGGCGATCCAATCAGTGCTGCAGACCGTGCAACTGCACGTGTTGCGTCACTTCGCCGTCCAAACAGGTCTCGACGACCTGTGCATGGCCGGCGGAGTTGCCCTCAATTGCACGAACAATGGCGTAGTGCTGCGCAGCCGCCTCTTCAACCGCGTGTTTGTTCAGCCCGCTGCCGGGGACGACGGCGCGGCGCTGGGTGCAGCGCTCTACCTTCAACACGAGCGCGAACCGAAAACCCCGAGCCAACGAATCTCGGCCCCGCTCTGGGGTCCCGCGTACGAAGGTCCAGCCATCGCCGCGGCCCTCGCCGACCGACCGGATGTGGAGGCGGTGCTGTTCGATTGCTTCCCCGACCTGGCCGCCGAGGCCGCGAAGCGGTTGGCCGCTGGTCAGATTCTTGGATGGTTCCAGGGCGCAATGGAATTCGGGCCGCGAGCGTTGGGCAACCGCAGTATCCTCGCGGACCCGCGTCCAGAGGACATGCGGACGCGGGTGAACATGCTCATCAAGAAGCGAGAAGGCTTCCGCCCGTTCGCTCCGGCAGTCCTGGCCGATCGAGCGGCAGAGTACTTCGAACTGAGCGCGGGTGACGAAGAGACCTACGCCCACATGCTCTTCGTCGTCCCCGTCCGCGCGGAACACCGGGCGGCGCTGCCAGCAGTCACGCACGTCGATGGGACGGCGCGAGTTCAGACGGTGGAGAGAGCGACCAACGAACGCTTTTACCAGGTCATACAAGCGTTCGAATCAGAAACGGGCCTTCCCGTGCTGCTCAACACTTCTTTTAACGTGAAAGGACAGCCGATCGTATGCACACCGGTCGAGGCAATCGATACGCTGCTGGCTGCTCAATTGGACGCCATGGTGATCGGCGACTACCTCGTGACACCGACGAGCAAGCCACGTGACTGAGGGTAGACCTTCGCAGGCAGGCGGCCCGGCGTGGCAACTCGCGCTCGATCACCCTCGCCCCCCAGCACCGTCGTACTTCCGCGGGCACTCGAGGCGAGACCTGCAACCGGAGAGATGGACGGCTATGCGTGAACGGGCGGCCGACCTCGGAGCTGACCGCTTCACCCTCCTGGTCGCGGCCTCCGCATTGGTCGCGTCCCGCTCCACAGGACTGAGTGAATTGTCCGTCGGCACCCTTCGCACCGTGGCTGCTGGCGACCCGTCGGCAGTCGGGACTCGAGTCGCCAACATTCAAGTGCGTGCCGCGAAGGAGATCCCCGCCGCTCAGTACATCGCCGACCTGCAGTTGACCGTCGCCAAGTTGGCCGATGCCAAGGTCGTCGAGTTCGCACCACCGGCGCCTACGGGGCCGCCGGCGTTTCGTGTCATGCTCGTTCCCGCACCTGGGTCGTCGGTGCTGATATCCGAAGACATCACGCACGACCGCCGGACCCTGCGCACCGCCGCCGCAGGCTGCGACCTTGTCGTCCAACTGTTCGAGACTGCATCAAGTGCAGGCCTTTCGGCCGAGTATGACGCCGAACTTTTCGAGCAATCCTCTATCGACGGCGTGTTGGGCCAGATTGAGGAGGCAGCATGGCAGTTGGCTAGCAACCCGGCGACTCCGATCGGCGTCCTCGCGATCGTGACGCAGGAACAGCGCAACTTCCTCGTCGGAGACCTGAACAACACCGCGCTCACCTACGACAAGAGCGTCTGCGTGCACGAACTTTTCGAAGCGCAGGTGGTGAAAACCCCGCACTCAGTGGCCGTTACCTTCGCAGACGAGAGCCTCACCTATTCCGAACTAAACGAGCGCGCGAATCGCCTTGCGCACCTCCTGATTTCGAAAGGCGTCGCCGCGGACGGCCGCGTGGGAATCTGCCTTGATCGCTCACTGGCGATGGTAGTCGCGGTACTGGCTGTACTTAAGGCCGGCGGCGCGTACATCCCCATGGACCCTGCCTACCCGGCCAGCCGCGTCCGATACATGGTCGAAGACTCGAGCGTCAGACTCGTCCTCGGTGATGGCCCGACGGCCGAAAAGGCTGCCTGCGGTGGCGAAGTCATTCGCCTGGACCAGGCGCCAGAGCGCGGGCAGCCCAACACCAACCCGGGCCACCGGACGGATCCGTCGGCGCTCGCCTACGTCATGTACACGTCCGGGTCCACCGGCAACCCTAAGGGC
>JBDSJC010000202.1:0-3019 GCA_039917655.1 Tepidiformaceae bacterium | reverse complement strand
TTCATAGCCGAGACGGACTTAGCCACGTCCGGTGAATTGCGGTTCCTGTGCGCCGCTAACCTGGCCCACAGTTCCATGATACGACCGTCGGTGAGGCCCTCCATTACGAGTCGCCCAACCGAAAAGTCCGACTTGTCGATGTGTGGCGGAATGGCCATACGGACCAAGAGCATCAATTCGGAGTACTGCAGCGCCGCCGAACCAAGAGCGAGTTCAAACTCCCCCTGCTTGTCCATTTACCTCTCCCGATACGACAATGCTACATCTGCGGGGAGCATGTCGGCTGAAACCGTCAAATGGTAGGGCGTCCTCGGGGTCAGACGCCGCCGTCCCTATCCCCTTGCGAACACGAACAGCCCGTGACCCTGCTCGCCCCGCTCGTATGACTGCACCAGGGTCGCCACCATGTCGAGCTGAGCGAGGTAATTGCGCGTCCCGTAGCGCTGCTCCACGCGCTGCCGGTTGCGCACCATCTCCGATTCCGCGGCCCGCCATGCCTGGGTGGCTTCGCTGTTCATCTGGCGATGCGCGGCCAGTGCCCAGCCATACTCCTCCCACTCCTGGATGAACGAGTCGCCCCCGCCCCGGCTATCCGTCGGCGACTCGGCGCAGAGGCAGATCGTCGCCCGCGCCGCCGCCACCCGTGACATCTCGCGAATCGAGATGTACGTATCCAGCGCCCATACGCTCTGGAAGGCTCCGTCGCGGAAAGGCAAGCGCTGGGTGTCCGCGCCAACCCACCCCACTGCTGCTGCGCCGCCGGCCAACTGACGGCCAACGTCGAGGAAATCGATCCCGACGTCGCACGCGATCGCGCGTACCCCCAGGCGCTCGGCCACGAGCCGCGCCGCCGCGCCAACGAACGCGCCGCAATCGAGCATCCGTTCGCCCGGTTCGAGTCGTGAGCGTTCCAGCAACCAGCGTGTCGCATCGATCCCGCCGACGTGGTTGTGCTCGCCAAGGAAATCGATCCACCAGGCGGAATAAGCTTCGGAGAGTGACTCGAGCGGCGTTGGCACGGCCTAAGAGTAGGGCACCGCGACGCGGGACGGGAGTACCGGCGTGACGGAGTATCGGAGATGTCCTCAGCCCCCCGTCACTGCCCACGACTCCGACACTCCGGTACTCCCCAATCCGGCACTCCAGGACATCCGGTAGGATTCGCCCATGAAAGATGGTTCCACCCACACAGCAGCGCGCACCACCGTCTTCAACGAGTCCGTGATCCGCGAGATGACGCGCCTGGCGATGCTCCACGGGGCGATAAACCTCGCCCAGGGCTACCCGGACTTTCCAGCCCCAGATTTCATCAAGCAGGCCGCGATCGACGCGATCAACGCCGATATCAACCAGTCCGCGATCACCTGGGGCTCCCCCCGCCTGCGCAAAGCGATCGCCGCCAAGACCCTGCGTTTCTCCGGCATGGACCTGGACCCGGACCGCGAGATCACCGTCACTTGCGGCGCGACCGAGGCGATGATGGCCGCCATGCTCGCCGTCGTGGAACCGGGCGACGAGGTGATCGTCTTCGAGCCGTTCTACGAAAATTACGTGCCGGACGCAGCGATGAGCGGCGCCACCCTCGTCTTCGTCACTCTCCATGGCCTCGAGTTCACGTTCGACCCCGCGGAGCTTCGCGCTGCTTTCAGTGAGCGCACCCGCGCGATCATCGTGAACACTCCCAACAACCCCAGCGGCAAGGTCTTCACGCGCGCCGAACTCGCCCAGATCGCGGCCCTCTGCCAGGAGTTCGATTGCCTCTGCATCACCGACGAGATCTACGAACACATCCTCTACGACGGCCGCGAGCACGTTTCGATGGCGACGTTGCCGGGGATGTATGACCGCACGATCACGATCAGCGGGCTTTCCAAAACCTTCAGCGTGACCGGCTGGCGGCTGGGCTACATCCTTGCCAAACCCGGACTCACCGACGCGATGCGCAAGGTGCACGACTTTCTCACCGTCGGCGCGCCCGCTCCGCTGCAAGAGGCTGCCGCGGTCGCCATCGAGATGTCGGATAGCTACTACGGCGAACTCCGGGGGCTGTACGCGAAGAAGCGCGAGTTGCTGCTCAGCGCGCTGCGCGAATCGGGCTTCCGCTGCCATACGCCCGAAGGCGCCTACTACATCATGGGCGATTTCACGGACCTGAAGTTCAGCGGCAATGACACCCAGTTCGCGCGTCACATGATCGAAAACGTCGGCGTTGCGCCTGTGCCCGGTTCTAGCTTCTACCGCTCGGGCGAAGGCAACCACTTCGTCCGGTTCACCTTCTCGAAGTCCGAAGAGACGCTCGCCGAAGCCGCCCGCCGCCTGGCCAGCATGTAACTACTTCGGCTCCGCTTCCAGCGCCTCCGCAATGAGCGCGCGTTCGTCCGGCTCGAAAGTCAGTGCCAGGGCGAGTTCTCGGGCCGGTCCACTCATCTTCTTCCAGGTCTTGCGCAGGATGGTAACCATCTTTTCGCGCTCCAGCTTGCCCGCCAGTTCGTCCAGCTGGGTTTCCAGGAAGACGAGGAAGAGGCCGTCTTCGATCGCCTGCACATCGGGGTCGCGGCCCAATCCTTGCTTGCCGATGATCTGGGTCACGCGGGCGACCGTCTCGTCGTCGTAGTCGGCTTCGCGCAGCAGATCGGCCGTCTGTCTGGCGTGGAACGTGTACAGCCCGGTGCGCCAGCGGAGGTAGCCGGTGCGGCCCTCGGGATACGTCGCGCGGGGGTGCTCCCAACGGCGGATGTGCTGGCCGCGGGCCGCCAGCCGCAGCGCTTCCGGAGCCTCAGGGCGCAGCGTCTCCACCCAACGCGTCAGCAGCTCGGCGTGCAAAAGCTCCTTCGGGTGGTCGGCGCCGCCGTACCTCATGACCGTTGGGTCGGCTGCGTTCGCCGCGTCGATCAGGGCAATCGCCTTCGCGAACCGTTCCGGGCTATCCATCGTGATGGCGATTCTAGTGGACGGCGAACACTAGTAGTTGAACCATTCGTGCGCCTCGCGCCGGAGCTCGGCCCGGCAGTCCGGATGG
>JBDSJC010000201.1:0-9720 GCA_039917655.1 Tepidiformaceae bacterium | reverse complement strand
ACTCGGCGCTCTTCCCGGTCGCGGCGGCTTCGAGCCAGACTCCATTGACTACGAGGGCGTTCGCCTTGCGGTCTAACTTCGCATCCAGACGTCCAACCAGTTCGTCACCCCAGAGGATCGGCATGGTATAGCGGCCGAAGACCATCTGGTGGGCGGGCTTGTAGATCTCCCAGACGTAGTCGAAATCGAACAGCGGCTTTGCGCGGCCGCGAGCACTGACGGGGTCCAGCGGCGAAAGGAAGCTCACCTCCTGCTCGCTGGTCGTCTCTATCGCTGACCACGCCGCCGGGACTTTGCCGCCCGCGACCTCTTCGAGCAGCGGGACATCGCTGCCGAGGACGAAGTGCGTGCCCTTCCAGCCTTCGACTGCGACGCTGACGAGATCCCCGCGCTCCAGGAGCGAGCGTTCGAGGGCAAGCTCTTCCTGCCTGCTTACGGGGCGCACGAAAGGCTTGCTCAGCGGCCCGATGCGGCCGATGCCGGAGAAGGCGACTGCCTTGAGCGCCATGAACCGTTCGGCTTCTTGGTCCGACGATTCGCGGATGAACTGTTCTGGCGCAACGCGCTCGGTGGCTGCGTAGACGCGTTCGAAGCGCTCACGGTGGTGAGTCATCGCTTCGCCCACGCGCCAGAGGTAGTAGAGCGCCAGCGAGCTGTCCTTGCTCCCCCGGTAATTGGTGATGGCGGCGCGTTCGGATGCCTGGAAATCGCGCCCCGAGACGGTCTGGCGTTCACGCAGGGCAGTGCGCATCTCTTCGATTGCGCCGCCATGCTCCCGTTCGATGACCGCCATCCCTTCGTGCCCGCGGTTGCGACGCATCAGCACCCGCCAGTGGGGGAGCTCGGTCATCGGCCGGACGGCGAGCCAGCCTCCCCAATCGAAGAACTCGCGGCCGGCGTAAGCGAGTTCATCGAACAGCTCGGGCTGGTAGCCGGCGACGCGGCTGTGGAGCATCAGGTCGTGGCTGCGCGCGAGGATCACCAGGGGGTCTAACTGGAGGTGCTCTGTGGCGATCGCCGCCGCGCGAGCGCCGTCCTTCCCGGCCCAGCGCCGCCCCGGCCAGAGCCCCTGCTTGCCGAGCACGAAGCGGCGCGCCGTCTGCCGGGAGACCTGGATTGGGGGTGTCATGGGGTGCAAGGATACGGGGATCAGCTAGCCGAGAGCACTGCCGAGCCCTCTTACGAGTCCGAACTCGCGCTGAGCGTCAGCAATCTCGCGGCAACCGCATCCGCCATCCGCCAGTCAACGCACTGCCGTGGCCGTGTAGCCCGCATTGACCTCGCTCTTGTGCGCCGCAAACGCAGTCAGTACCTCGCCCTTCTCCCGCTCCGGCACCTTAAAGAGGTCAAGCGTACGTCCAAGTTCGGCGGCCACTTCATCGAACTCCGCGGGCGAGATCTTGAGTTCGCGATGGGCTTCCTCCAGGCCAAGAGTAGTGCTCCCCGGTTTCGTGGCTGCATATTCGAAAGGTCCACCCGAAATGTTGCAAACCCACAGGGTACGCATGAATTTCAGGCCCGGCAGCCTGCCCAGGTTGTTCGTGTGCCATTCCCGGAGCGCTGGGTTCTGAGATCCCTGGCCAACGATCGGGTTCTTCACCAGCGCATCGCTGAAGTGGTTGATCACCGCAGCGATGGCAAACGCCCCGCCGACCCTTTCGTACAAACTTGATTCCGGCATATCCGTGGTACCCCCTGTGATTCGGCGAGCCTAGGCCGCTCGGCGTTACGGGATTGCAACGTAGAAAGCGTCGCTCCTTGCAATTGCGCAACAGTGGGCCGCATCAGGGGAGCAGGGGTTCAGCCGCGGGCCTCTGCCCCGCCATCTCCTCCCGCACTCGCGCCCACTCCGCGTCCGGGTCATCGAACCCCAGGTGGGCGGTCGCTGTGCGGCGCGATTGGATTCCGGCTTCCACCAGCGACCTTTCGTCGGCCACCTCCCGCGAGCGGTCGATCGGCAGGATCGGCCCCCAGTGCATGACCGGCCGCAGCCCTTCGATTTCGAGCCCGGCAAACTGGTGGAGGAGCCGCAGGATGAGCATCGCCCGGCGTTCGTAGACCGTGCCGCGGATGCGTTGCTTGCGCATCACCTTGCGGGCGATCGGGTCCAGTTCGGTGTTCAGGGCGATCCCGCTCAGCCCCTGCGGGTTGTGCCCGAAGGCCGTCCGCGGCGACTCGCCGAGGTCATGCAGGGTGCGGTAGATCAGGTCGATGTAGTCGCGATGGAGGGCCACGCCGCCGCCCTTCAGGAGGTCCAGCAGATACGCCTTGGCGTTCTCCGGCACCTCCCAGACCGCACCCGGCTCGACGGCGATATCGGCCGAGCTGTCCACCCCTTCGAGCACCGCAATCGGGTTGCCCGAGAGTTCGAGGATCTGGCTGAGTTGGCTGTAGGCGCGGTTCAACTCCCGGCTGGAGGCGATCAGCGCCGGGACATCGCTCGAACCCCACGTCTGCTTCGGCTCCCGCACGTTCGGGAAGACGATGTAGGGGATAAAGCCGTACGGGTTCGGACCGCTCTCGATCAGGTCATCGCCACGCCATAGCTCGAACGCCGGGGGTGTCCAGTACTCGGTGATCAACCGGCGGTTGTCGCTGCCCGGTTCGAGCCGGTACTGCGCGGCGACCGCGATGACGCGCGAGGGGTCATCGGGCTGGCGCCAGGCGTATAAGCCCTGCACGTCCGGGGCGCTGATGCGGACCGCGCCTTCCGCCGTGTCCCAGATCACTTTGAAGGCCGCATCGCCAAGCACCGCGCAGTCCAGTTCGGTTTCGAAATCGAGTTGGGCGAGGGCATTCGCCGCCTCTACTTCGCGCAACGCCCGTTCGGCCGTGCGAGCGCGGTCGCGGCCCGTAACGGTGTCTCCGTCGCGCGCCTCCACCTGGATCGAATTGCCGTTCAGCAGGTAGCTCGTGACCTTATCGACGAACGCTTTGGCGTAGTTGAAGGTGAGCCGCCGTTCGCCTTTCCGCGCGCGGCCGGGCCATTGGCGGCCTTCGTAGAAATCGAGGTTTTCGCGGTAGCGGCGCAGACGGTCCTCGTCGCGGCGGCGCAACTGGATCGGGAGCGGCAGTTCGGCGGAAGGTCGGCGGGCGGGCATGGGCGTCTCCGGGCAGGGGGTTACCGGAAACGGTGCGCCGCCTGTGCAGGCAGCGCGAAGAGGCCGGTGGCACTGCCGCCCATCGCAACCTGCGGTGGCCGCCCAAAATCGTGTCGCCGCTCGCGTTACGTTTGGTAGACTGGCAGATCCATGGCGACCCTTCCGAACCCCGGCACACAGGTCATCGAAGATACGGACACCGAGACGCATCTCGAGCCGCCCTACCACCTCATCCTGCTCGACGACGACCACCACACCTACCAGTACGTGGTTGCCATGCTCGGTGCGATCTTCGGCTATTCGCGGGACAAGGGATTCGCCATCGCCTGCATCGTCGATTCAAACGGCCAGGCGATCGTGATGACCGCGAGCAAGGACGAAGTGAGCCTGAAGCAGCAGCAGATCCACAGCTACGGCGCGGACCCGCTGATGGAGACCTCGCTCGGCAGCATGTCGGCGATCATCGAGCCCGCTGCCAGCCCCGGCTGAAGCCTGCCCGGTCTCAAGAAAGTGGGGGCTCCGTCCCTTCCGGCAGCGCCACTTCGAACACGTTGAGCGTCATGCAGACGATCCCGTAGTAGCCCACCACGCCGATCAGGTCGACCACTCCTGCCTCGCCGAACGCCGCTTTCGCGCGGCCGTAGGTCGTGTCCGAAACGCGGTTCGTAGCGAAATACTCAGTCACGAAGTCGTACACCACGCGCTCCGAGTCTTTCGTGAACGGCGGCGCACTTCCCGAGCGGACGGCTTCGATCACCTCTTCCGCAAGCCCCGCCTCTTTCGCCAGCCGTGCGTGCGCCCAGAATTCGTACTGCGACTTCCAGTGCTTCCCGGCTAGGATGATCGCCAGCTCTGAAAGGTCCTTCGGCAGGCTGCTGTCGAAGCGGCAGTATTCGCCCAGCTTCTGCGCGCGGTCGGCGAGTTGCGGACTGCGCAGCCAGGCCTCGAACGGCCCGCGAAGCCCGGCCCGCGGCCCGGCCATGATCGCCGCCGCCACCTCCGACTGTTCCGTTGTCAGGCTATCCATATCGAGTGGTACAAGGCGGGTCATGGCGAATCTCCTCGGGTCAGTGCCGCGACTCTAAGGGGTCGCCGCGCCTCCCGTCACGCCGGACGGTTGCGCGGGCTCACGCACGAAATCACCTGCCGGCGATCGAGTCTGGACCCGGCGGTCCCCGCCCATCGAGGATCGCGGTCCCCACCTCAGGCGGGCATGATGCGCACGGCCACCGGCCCCAGGATCTGCGCCACCTGTTCGAACAGCGCCGGCGTGTAGTTGCCGCCGACCGAGGCCGAGACGCCGCCATCAACCGCGATCGTCTGCCCAGTCACGAAACTCGAAGCGTCGCTGGCGAGGAACAACAGAGGCCCCTTTAACTCCGAAGGGTTGCCCACGCGAGCCATTGGTGCTTCGTTGACGAAGCGCTCGAGGAACTCCGGCACAGCGAACCAGCCGGCCGTCATCTCGCTCGGAAACCAGCCGGGGGCGATGGCGTTGACCCGCACATTGCGGTCCGCCCAACTGGCGGCGAGGTTGCGCGTTAGGTTGATCACCGCGCCCTTGCTCGTCTGGTAGGCCACCGGGCCGTTCGGCTGGCCGCTGATCCCCATGATCGAGGCGATATTGATAATCGAACCGCCCCGGCCATCGGCGAGCATGTGCGTCGCTACTTCGCGGCAGCAGTAAAAGGTGCCCATCACGTTCGTCTGAATCGTCAGCGCGAACAGGTCGTCAGGCACACGTTCCGGCATGAAGCCAGCCTCGGCCGAGATGCCTGCGTTGTTCACGAGGATATCCACCCTCCCAAAACGCGTGAGCGCGGCATCCACCATCGCCTTCACGCTCGCCGAATCGGTCACATCGCACTCCACGCTGAGCGCTTTGCCGCCCCTGGATTCGATCGCCGCCGCGAGGTCCGCGAGCTTCGCCTTGCTCCGCGCGGCAAGGACCACGTTGGCGCCGGCCTCCGCAAAGGTCTCGGCCATGGTCACGCCCAGGCCGTACGAGGCGCCGGTGACGATCGCCGTCTTGCCGCTGATATCGAATATGTCCGCCATGATCGCTGCCCTCCCTGAATTGGCGCGGAGTATAGCAACAGGCGGTGCGGGGTGGGCTGAGGGACACGTGGCTCGACGCCGCGCTCGCTTAAGCTCAGTTGCCCGGGCGGCAGGGGGCAGCCGTACCGCCGCGGGATGTCGCCCGCGTAGAGCGTGCCATCCCTGGCGGCGCAGCGGCTCTGAGCCGTCCCCGGTGACAGCAAGCACGATTGGAGGCGTCCCAGCACCACCATTTTCGTGGTGTTGATTCGCGCCCCGCTCCTACCCAGCGCCTTCGAAAGTCCGCCGAACCCAGGCCATCAGCTCGCTGTCTGCTTCGCTCGCCTGCGATAGATAGTCGCAATCTGCCCGTGGTAACTGGACTAACTGGACTAAGTTCCTTGATCACGTATCCTGTACACATGACCACCGTAAACATCCACGAAGCGAAGACCCACTTCTCCGAGCTGGTGGCGGCCGTCGAGCGCGGCGAAGAGGTAGTGATCGCGCGCCGGGGCAAACCGGTGGCGCGGCTTGTCTGCGCTGAGGAGCCGACGCGGAAGCCTCGCATCTTCGGACGATTCGACGGCCAGGGCTATATTGACCCATCCTTTTACGACGACATGACCGAGGAAGAGCTCGCTCAATGGTACGGGGACGACCCTGCCGATCCCCTGTACAGCCCGTGAGGCTGCTTCTCGATTCGAACACATTCTTGTGGTCCGGCATGGAGTCCCGGCGCATCTCGGGCCCAGCCCAAGCGATCTTGGACGATCTCGACAACGACCTGCTGCTCAGTAGCGTGACTCCGTGGGAGCTGGGAATCAAAGTCGCCAGAAAGAAGCTTGTGCTCCCACCTGATCTCCCCCGTTTCGTAATGACGACCATGGCGAATCTCGAGCTTTCAGAGCTTCCCGTGACTATCGTTCACGCCTATCGGAGCGCGGAACTGCCGCTGATCCACGGCGACCCGTTCGACCGGATGCTCGTCGCCCAGGCGCTGGTGGAGGGCATCCCGATTGTGAGCAGCGATCGACGGCTTTCACAGTACGGCGTTGCGGTGATCTGGTAGCGTCCTCTCAGTTCCCCGCCCGACAAGGGCATCCGAACCGCCGCGGGATGTCGCCCGCGTACAGCGTCCCATTCCCGGCAACCGCCAACGAGACGGGCTTGCCGTCCGCGCCGAACGCCGTGACGAGCGTGTGGAACGAAGGGAAGAGCGCGTCACTGGCCTGGACGTTGCGAGGCGGTCCACCCGTTGGTTCGCACGGCAGGTCTGGGTGGCCGGCGGATAGATGCCGGAACTCGAGGCGGAAATCCGTCCCGGTAAGTTCATCGATCCCGTCGGCGCGGCAGCGGAAGACACCGGCTAGCGGCGCGAGCACCGGCCCCTTCCCGGCGTAGGCGATCACGAAGCAAGGCGTCAAGCCCTCGAAAACGCAAAGCGTCCAGGCAGAATCAAGCGGACCAAGTTTCGTTGCCCGCGAGACATCAAGGCGCTCTCCTGTGTCGTAGGCGACCGCCGCTTCGCCCGCGATCGTATTCGCTTCTATATAGAGGTGCCCGTCGCTGCCGATGTCCGCGTGGTGATCATCCGCCCAGATGATGACGGAGGGCGGAACGCCGCTGAGCCCACGAACTTCCAGGTTAATTGAGCCGTTGAGGACGATCGCCGTGTCGTCGTTGGCTGGCCTCATCTCCAACGAGGCTTTCACACCTCCGAGTTCGACTCCGCCACGAACGCGAACAAACCCACCTCCTTGCCAGTGAATTGCAGAGTTCGAGGCGAGTGGCACCGCGGGTAGCGCGAGCTGGACAACGATGAGGCTCTCCCGAGCCTCGCTGCTCCGCACTGCGCCAGCGCCTCCCGGACCCAAGAACAGCGGACCGGCGTCGAGCATCGTCCGCCCGGCGATCACCGTCGAGCGGGGCGTCGCCGTGGGAAGTGGCGCGTTGTCCGCGACGGTGATCGCGGGCTTGTCGCCCTCTCCTCCTCGAAGCAGCAGGGCTGAGCCCGCGAAGAGCGCCAGTCCCGTGCCAGCCGCTGCGGCGACCACCTTCCACGAAGCGACGAACGCCCAGGCACCGCGGCCGGGTCCGCCGTCCTTCGGTGTCCAGCGCGCGAGCTGTCGCCGATCCTCGACTCCCGCCTTCGCAAGCAGGTTCGAAACGTGGTACCGCACGGTGTTGATGCTTACGCCGAGTCGCACCGCGATCTCGGCGTTCGGGATACCCGCCTGGACGAGTTCGAGCACGCGCGATTCCGCCGGGGTCACCGGCCCCGGGTGCTGCGGGCGTCCGCGCTTCGTTTCCACGCGGAGATTGTAGTCCGTCCAGGCGCCGAATTACCCCGTCCGCTATTCCATCCAAAGCGGGGGCCGCTAAGCCGTCTCCTCGGCGGGTGGGAAGAGGTCCGCGAGCGGGAGGCTGAAGCCGGGGAGGATATCCTCGCCGTCCAGAACGCCAGCTGGACCGAGTTCGCTCCGCTGGCGGCCTGCCCCGAGGATGTGGGCGGTGCGTGTCGATGGGTAGATAACCCAGATCAGCGGGATGCCGGCTTCACGGTACTCGGCCAGCTTCTGTTCCAGGTCTTCGGCAAGGTCGCGCGGCGAAACGACTTCGGCGACGAGATCCGGCGCCACGGTGAGCCAGCCTTCCTGAAGGCGGTTCCCCGGAAGGCGGCCGTGGCGCAAGTAGGTCAGGTCAGGCTTGCGGACGCGGCGGCTTTCTCCAGGCCAGATCGCGATACCAGTCTCTTGGGGGAAAGCCCACCCAAGGTTGTTTGAGAGCAGGAACATATCGACAAACGTGTGCAGCCTGCCCCCGATCCAACTGGAGATGCTACCCATGGGAACCTCCACGATCTCGCCGTCCACGAGTTCCGCACCCTCGTTTTCGGGCATGACCAAGAAGTCATCGGCAGTGATGGACGAAGAGGCTGTTGCGGTCATGGTGCTCCTCCGGTTGCTACGCAACTTAGCTTAACAGGCGCCGAGCACCGAATTACCCTCGTCCGCCTACTCCACGCGGAACGGCAAATCTGGAAGCTCCCCGACCAGCACCGCCGGGAGCAGCATCGCCAACTGCCGGGGCACGAAGACATCCTGCGATGCCGCGATCTCGGCGGCTGTCCACCAGCGATACTCGGCCAGATCAGCGCGTTCAGCCTCCGTCCAACCCGCTTCGCTGACCTCCGAGCGAGGCGCGTGGGCCACGAAGTAGCGCTCGATGCCATAGAACCATTCGCCCTGGCGCTCCACCCCCGCCCATTGGATGGTGATCTCCCGGCTCCAGATCCAGGGGCCGAGGACGACATCCGTCATCCCGGTCTCTTCGATGATTTCGCGGCGTGCTGCCTCTTCATGCGATTCGCCCGGTTCGACGCCGCCACCGGGTGGAAACCAGACCGGCAGCCCGCTTTCGGAATCGGGGAACGCCAGCCGGAAGAGCAACAAGCGCTGGGCGGTATCGAACAACAGCACCCGTGCGCTCTCTCGCGAGTGCGGCAATTCGCGCGTCCCGTCGCTCACTGCGGCACTCTGCCCTACCCGTAGACCAGGTTGCGGTCCAGCATTGCCCGGCTGATGACCACGCGCTGAATCTGGCTGGAGCCCTCGACAATCATCAGCTGGCGTGCGTCGCGGTAGTGCCGTTCCAGCGGGTGATCCTTCATGTAGCCCTGCGCGCCCAACACCTGAAGCGCGTCGAAGGCCACGCGGTTGGCCATCTCCGTGGCGTAGGCCTTGGCGATCGAGAGGTTGTGGGCGTACTCCTTGCCGAACTTCCCCTGGTCCACCAGCCAGGCGGCCTTGTAGACGAGGTTCCGCGCCGCCTCGATCTGGATCGCCATGTCCGCGAACATGAACTGGATCGCCTGGAAATCGACGATCGAGTTGCCGAACGCCTTGCGCTCGCGCGCCCATTCGAGGGCATAGCCGGCGGCCCCTTCAGCCAACCCAACGCCGCGGGCACCAACGGTGGGGCGCAGGCTGTTGAGCGTGAGCATCGCATGGTTGAAGCCTGCACCCTCGGTCTGCCCGAGCAGGTTCTCGGCGGGCACGCGCACATCCTGGAAGCTGAAATGGGCTGTCGGGATGCTGCGCACGCCCATCTTGTCGTCCGTGCGGTCGATATGGACGCCGGGCGCGTGCGCATCGATAACGAAGGCGCTGATCCCTTTCGCCCCAGGCCCGCCGGTGCGCGCGAAGACGGTCAGGTTATCGGCAACCGTGCCGCCGGAGATGTACACCTTGTTGCCGTTGATGATGTAGTCATCGCCATCGCGCACGGCCCGCGTCTCGAGGTTGGCGGCATCCGAGCCGTGGTCCGGCTCGGTCAGGCAGAATGCGCCCTTGGTCACGCCGTTGCAGACGTCCGGCAGGTAGCGCTGCTGTTGCTCAGGCGTGCCGCCAAACATGATCGGGCGGTTCGGGAGGCCGGTGAGGACGAGCATCAGGCCCGCGCCGCATTCGTACTTCGCCACCTCTTCGATCGCCAGGCAGAGCGGCAGAATCCCGTTTCCCGTGCCGCCCATCGATTCTGGGATCGCCATGCCCAGCAGGCCGGCGTTCTTAAACGCGTC
>JBDSJC010000200.1:0-15736 GCA_039917655.1 Tepidiformaceae bacterium | reverse complement strand
CCGGGCCTTGCTGGATGATTACGAAGTTGTCCGTGCTCGCCGTGCGCAGGCTGACCTGCTCGGCAGGGAAGGCCTCGCTCATCCAGTGGTAGCGCCCGCCGGAGCGTTGCAGCACCCCTTCCTCATACAGGATGTCCAACAGCTCGCCCGTGTGCGCGCCGAACACTTCGTCTGCGCGGAACGGGAGTTCGAAGGCGGCGCACTTTAGATGACTGCCGAGAATAAACAGGTTGTCCGGGTCGATCAGTCCGCGCTCCACGCTCCGTTCGAAGACGAAATCCGGGTTCAATGCCACATACTGGTCGAGCGGGTTCGAGCTTGCGATGAGCACCGAGAGCGAAGGTTCGCGGCCACGGCCGGCGCGCCCAAACTGCTGCCACAAGCTTGCCAGCGAGCCTGGATAGCCCATCACCACGCTCGCCCCCATGCCCCCGATATCGATGCCAAGCTCCAGGGCGTTCGTCGCTACCACGCCGCGGATGCTGCCGTCGCGCAATCCGCGCTCGACGTTGCGGCGTTCATTCGGCAGGTAGCCGCCGCGGTAGCCGGTGACGCGCTCGGCGTCGCCCGGCTTGTTGCGCAGCGTTTCGCGCAGGTAGGTGAGGAGCAGCTCCACACGCGTCCGGCTGGGCGCGAAGACGATCGTCTGGATGCCGGAGCGGATCAGCCGCGCAGCCACGTCGCGCGTCGATTTCAACGACGACTGACGGATGCCGAGTTCGCGGTTCACGACCGGCGGGTTATGGATCACCACCACGCGCTCGCCGGCTGGCGCGCCGTTGTCGTCCACGAGGGTCACGTCATCTCCCACCAGCGCGGCGGCGAGCTCCGCCGGGTTAGCGATCGTCGCTGAACTGAGGATGAAGGTCGGGTCGCTGCCGTAGAACTGGCAAATTCGCCGCAACCGCCGGAGGACGTTCGCGAGGTGGCTGCCGAAGACTCCGCGATAGGTGTGCAGCTCATCGATGATCACGTAATCGAGGCTTTCGAAGAGCTGCACCCATTTCGTGTGGTGAGGCAGGATCGCGGTGTGCAGCATGTCCGGGTTGGTGAGTACGATATGCCCGGCGGCGCGCACCGCCCGGCGGGCGTCGGCGGGCGTGTCGCCATCGTAGGTGAAGGTGCGGATCTCTTCACCGATATCCGTGATCAGCCCGTGCAGTTCGTCCAACTGGTCCTGAGCGAGGGCCTTCGTGGGGAAGAGGTAGATCGCGCGAGTCGAGCTGTCTTTCAGGATCGCGTCCAGTACCGGGGCGTTGTAGCAGAGCGTCTTCCCGCTCGCCGTCGGGGTGACGACGACTGCGTTGCGACCGTCGAGGGCGTGGCGGATGGCCTCCGCCTGATGCGAGTAGGGCTGGTCGATACCCCTTCGCTTCAACGCCGCCAGCAGCCGCGGGTCGAGCGAGTCCGGCCACTGGCCGTAGCGCGGCGGGCGCTCCTCGATTCGCCGCACGATGGTGTCCGTCGGTTTCGCCTGCAGTTCGGCGACCACCGCCTCGGCGATGATCGCTGGCGGCACCGGTCGCACGGCGGGCACGGGATAAGCGGGCGGCGGCTTAACCACGCGGATAACGCATGGGCGAGGACAGTCGAGGCATGAGAGGTTGGCCCCCAATCCGCACAGATGTTCGCAAGTATGTGGACGGCGGCAACGGGCGTCAAGCGGGGCGGCGGCCATCGGCCATTGGCCGTATGATTCCGCCACCACCCTTTGGAGGCTTTCCCGTGAAGTTCGGTATCCAGATGTTCCCCGCCGATTACGCCATCCCCGTGACGGAGCTTGGACCTGCTTGCGAAGACCTCGGGTTCGATTCGCTGTTCTTTCCCGAGCACACGCACATCCCCACCAGCCGCCGCACCCCGTGGCCGGGCGGTGCGCCGCTGCCTATGGAGTATTCCCACACGCTGGACCCCTTCGTGGCCATCGCCGCTACTGCCGCCGTCACCAAAACGCTGCTCATCGGCACCGGCATCTGCCTGGTGATGGAACGCGACCCGATCACGCTGGCGAAAGAGGTGGCGAGCGCCGACTTCCTTTCCGGCGGGCGCGTCCTGTTCGGCATCGGTGGTGGCTGGAACGAAGAGGAGATGGAGAACCACGGCACCAAGCCCACTCTCCGCTGGAAGATCCTGCGCGAACGGATCCTCGCGATGAAAGAGATCTGGACGAAGGACGAGGCCGAGTTCCACGGCGAATTCGTCGACTTCGACCCCATCTGGTCGTGGCCGAAGCCAGCGCGCAAACCGCACCCGCCGATCATGATGGGCGGCGACGGCGCGCGCACCCTGGACCGCGTGCTGGAGTACTGCGACGAATGGATGCCGATCGGCGGCCGCATGGGCGGCATGGAGCGCCTGAAATCGCGCATCGACGAATTGCAGTCGCGTGCCAAGGAGATGGGCCGCGGCCATATCCCCGTCTCGATCTTCGGCACGCCCCCTCAACCAGCGATCATTGAGGCCTACCGGGACATGGGCGTTGACCGGGTGATCTTCGGTCTCCGGCCCGAAGGTTCGGAGCAGGCGCTTGGCGCGCTGAAGCATCACGCCGAGGTTGTGAAGGCGTACGTCTAGTACGACGCTAAGAAAGAGGTCGTTAGTTGAGGGCCATCGTCGAACCGCCCTCATCTGAGAACTCCAGTGGCGGCGCAGACCGTCCGTACGCCGCCGGGCGACCCTTCGACAGGCTCAGGGTGAACGGAAAAGCTGAGCCAAAAGCCAAAAGCCAACGGCCTTACCGCACACGCCCGCTGAAGCGGAAGGCGAAGGGGTTAGTCTCCACAAGCACATCGGTCAGGCCGAGGCGTTCGAGGCGCTGCCGGAGCCCCGCCGGGTCCACCGGAACACAGGTGTCACCCACATGGCCCTCACGGAACAGCGGGCTGTCCAGGTTGTCGCTCCCCAACACGGTCCCGCCGGGGACAACCACGCGCGCCATCGCCGCCAGGATCCCGTCCTGCATTTCGGGCGTGGGCACGTGGTGCAGCATCGTCATGCAGATTGCTCCGCTGAATAGGCCATCTTCGAATGGCAGGGCCGTCGCGTCCGCATTCAGAATCGTCACATTCGTCCCGGCAAAGCGCGTGGTGAGGGCCGCGGCGAGGTCGCCGTCGATCTCCACTGACGTCATCCGCGGGACCATCCCGCGCAGCACATCGGTCGTCGCGCCGTAGCCCGGCCCAACTTCCACCAGGTGGTCGCCAAGGTCAATACCGCGCGTCACCCACGGCACCACGCTGTCGCGCACCAGTGCCGCCCACTCCAGCCCGCCGCAGCAGATTCGATGTTGCTCATTCATTGTTGGCACTCCTTTTGGTCATCCTTCGACAGGCATCCTACCCTACCGTTCGCCCTGAGCCTGCCGAAGGGCCGCGCGAAGGTGAGCCTGGCGGGGTAGGGCGCGCTGTATCCTTCGACGAGCTCAGGACGAACGGAACTGGAGGCTCAGGGACGAACGAGATGCGCGACGCCGTTCGCAACATCCGCCCACCCGTTCACCCTGAGCCTGTCGAAGGGCGAGCGGCCACTCAGGCACTCTCGTACGCCTCGGCGCGCTCCACGGCGGCGAGGATGGCGGCCGCGAGGTTGCGTGCGGAATCGATCGAAAGTTCGACCGCCACCCGCGCATCGACGCCCGCCGCATCGTTGACGAAGTCCAGGTTAACGGCGTGCTCCAGGTCGATGTGCGATGGGTGGTCGTAGCTGATATACGCCTGGGCGAGCGGGAACCAGCCCTCGCGGCCGCGGCCGCTACCGACCGGCAGTTCGGCGCGTTCGACAATATTTGTGCACATCGCTCAGGCCCCCGCCGCCAGCGTCCGTTCGAAGAACGCGAAGACCTTCTTCCAGCCGTCCACGGCCTGTTCGGCGCGGTAGGCCTGGGGCCGGTCGTGGTAAAAGAACCCGTGCGCCGCGCCGGGGTAGTTGTGGAATTCGTACTCTTTGCCGAGCTCCTTCAGCTTCTCTTCGTGCACAGCCACCTGCGCCGGGGTGGGGGCGCGGTCGTCTTCGCCGAAGAGCCCAAGCAGCGGGCAGGCGAGGTCCCTGGTGTAATCCAGCGGCGAGACGGGGCGTTTCTCGGTGAGGTCGCTCTCCTGCATCACCAGGCCGCCGCCCCAGAGATCCGCCACCGCATCGAAGCTGGAGCTCCGGCAGGCCGCGAGGTAGGCATGGCGCCCACCGGAGCAGGTCCCGAACACGCCCACCTTGCCGTTCGAAATCGGCAATGCGCGCAGGAACGCCGCGGCGCCCACCACATCGCCCACCACCTGGTCATCGGGCACGCCGCCGTCCGCGCGGATCTTGGCCATCACGTCCTCGGGCGAACCGTGCGCCTCGCGGCAGTAGAGGTCCGGCGCGAGCGCCGCGTAGCCGTTGTGCGCGAACTTCCGCGCCGCCTCCTTATACCAGTCGTCCCAGCCTGGCATGTGGTGGATGAGGACCACGCTGGGGAACGGCCCGGGGCCCGTTGGGCGGGCAAAGTAGGCGTGTACCAACTCCGCGTTATGTCCAGTAACGGAGGTGGTCTCGGCGATCATTCCTTCATAGTCATCGGTTCGGTACATGGAGAACTCCTTCCAGGGCCGGCGGGGACGTGTGACGTAGGACAGTAAGACACGAGGGCGCGAAGTTCCACCAAGGGTCACCGCCCCCGGACCTACTCCGCCGGGCGGCCCTTCGACAGGCTCAGGGTGAACGGTTTGGAGACGGACTTCGCTTCGCGGACGCGGAGCCACCCCTTCCCCGTGCGTCCTGACCCTGAGCGTGTCGAAGGGTCGAAGCATGGACGGGGCCCTGCCTTCGCCGCTCCGGCGGACCGGGTTACGGCGGCTCGGCCGGATCTACTCCGCGGGCGGCCCTTCGACAGGCTCAGGGTGAACGGTTTGGAGTCTGTCTACTGGAAGAGGGCGCCGACGCTCTGGCCACTGTGGATGCGGCCGATGGCGTCGCCGAACTGGGCGGCCATGGGGATCACCGTCATGTTGGGCAGCCGCTTCTCTTCGGGGATCGGCATCGTGTCGGTGACGATGATTTCGCGCACCTCGGCGCCGCGCAGACGCTCCACCGCGGGCCCGCTGAGGAGCGCGTGATAGCCAGCGACGATCACCTCGCCCCCCCCATTCTCGCGGAGCGCATTGACGGCGGCGATAATCGTCCCGCCGGTGTCTATCTCGTCGTCGAGGATGAGGCAACCCATGCCCTCGACATCGCCAATGACGTGCATCGCCTCGGTGCGGCCGGTGTTGCCGATGCGCCGCTTGTCGATAATCGCCAACGGCATGCCAAGACGGACGGCCATGTCGCGAGCCCGCTTCTCATCGCCCACGTCCGTGGCCACCACGGTGTAGTTTTCGAGCCGTTCGTTCTTCAGGTGAGCGCTCACCGGGTAGAGAGCGTTCAGTTCGTCCAGGGGGATGTTGAAGAAGCCCTGGATCTGCCCTGCGTGGAGGTTGGTGGTGAGGATGCGGTCCGCGCCGGCAGTCTCCAGCATGTTGGCGATAAGGCGGGCGCTGATAGGCACGCGCGGCTGGTCTTTCTTGTCGCTGCGGCCGTAAGCGTAGTAAGGGATGACGGCCGTGATCCGCCCGGCGGAGGCGCGCTTGGCCGCATCGATCATGATCAGCAGCTCCATGATCGAGGTGTTGACCGGGCTGCTGAAGGGCTGCACCAGGTAGACATCGCGCATCCGAATGTTCTCCTGGTACTGCACGAAGATGTTTTCGTTCGAGAATTCGAAGACATCGACCTTGCCGAGCTGGCGGCCGAGGCGGGCGCACATGGCATGGGCGAGCTCGGGGTGGGCCCGGCCCGAAAAGATCGCGAGGTCGGTATACACGTGGCGAGCTCCCGGGTGCGTTGGAAGTAGACGTCGCGAAAGCCGGCCCGCGATCAGCCCGAAGATAGCATGTGTAGAGGCTAGAGGGTGGGGAGGGGCTGTTGGCCGGGGCCCGCCGATGGCAGGTATCGGAGTGACGGAGTATTCGGAGTGCTGGCCGTTCCCTCTCGTTCGTCCTGAGCCTGTCGAACGAAGCCTGTCGAAGGATGGACGGCGCTGCCCTGTCGAGGGCCACCTCGCGCACGGCCCTGCGACAGGCTCAGGGTGAACGGTGCGGGTGACGGGGTATTGGAGTGACGGAGTATCTAAGCGTGTAATTGCTCAGTTTCCTATGCCATTACAAGCAGACTGGAAGGTCCGGGTAGACGATTCCAGTCAACGCCTTCTTACTGCAATTGCTCGTTCGCCTCGCATTTGCAGTCAACTGGAGCCACCGGGTTAGCCCCGTGGATTCGGTGCCGTCGCGATTCCCCGGCACCGAAGATACAAGGAACTGCTAACTCTCCTATACGAATGAAAGTCTGCTTTAGGAAATTCGTGGTGATTAAAGTGAAGTGGCCCTAAACTTTAATGATGTTATCCGCATCGTCCGTCCCCGGGAAGTGGATCCACCTCCCAGAAGGTGACCTCTCTTTCGTTCCAGACCCGCTCCCCCCAGAACCACTGCTCTCTGGCGCAGTGCTGGCAGCCGTGGAGTCCGCGCGCGGCGCAGTCAGCGAGCTTGTCGGACAGGCCCGCCTCGTGGCCAACGTAGATCTGATAGCACGCGCACTGGCTCGGCGCGAAGCGGTCCTGAGCAGCCGGTTGGAGGGCACTCAGACGGAAATCGTGGAGGTGCTCCTCCAAACTCCCGACAGGCCGCCCGCGGAAGAAGATAGCGACCTGTATGAAGTACTGAACTATGTAGACACCATCCGCCTGGCACAAGAGTGGCTGGCCGATGGCCGGGAGCTTGCGCCCCCTCTGATTAAAGACCTCCACGCCCGGCTCCTCGCCGGGGTGCGCGGCACACACAAGCATCCTGGACGCTACCGTCTCAAAAACGTGTACATCGGCAACCGCGAGCGCGGCTTCAAAGCAGCACGCTTCATCCCGCCTCCTCTTGAGCACGTGTCGGCCTTGATGGACGACCTCTCCACGTTCACCTCAGGCGCGCGGGCCTATGGGCCGATGATCGACAGCGCCCTCGTCCACTATCAGTTCGAAACGATCCACCCGTTCGAAGACGGGAACGGCCGGCTTGGGCGGTTGCTCATCCCTCTGCACCTCCAACAATGGAAGGTGTTGGATCGCCCCTTGCTCTACCTCAGTCCGTATATGGAAGCTCACTCGGACGAGTACCGCGACGGCCTGCTCATGGTCAGTCGCGAAGGTGCGTGGGACGCGTGGATCTCTTTCTTTCTCGAAGCCATCCGCGCTACAGCCACGGATGCGCTTGAGCGGGTGAAGGCGATTATGGAACTTCAGTCGCGCTACCGCGCCCTGCTTCCGAAAGGTCCCCCCTCTAAGTTCTCGTTTCCGGCGCTTGACCTCGTCTTCGACAACGTTCTGGTGTCGGCGCGGCAGATCAGCGATGCATTCTCCACGAGTGACCCGACCGCACGAAAGATCATCGACAACTTCGTCAGGCTAGGCATTCTGGAACTGTACGGGACGGTGGGACGGCGGCAGAAACGCCAGATGTGGATCGCGCGGGAGCTCTTCACGCGCGTCTACGAGTCATAGGCCCTCGCTCGCTCGTCGCGGCCTGTAACTCACCACCCGGTGACTTCTCAGCCCGTCGCCCACTTCCTACCAGTGCCCGCCTCGTCTCTTTCGCAACAGGGACCTCCCACACCTCCTTTACGAAGCCTTATACTCCAGCCTGCCCGGATAACCCCGAAAAGGCTGGGCTCAGTGAAGGAGCCACTCATGACTACCAAGACAAGGATCAGGCTCGCCGCGTTGGCGCTGCTCTCCCTCGCGATCATCGTCCCGGTCGTAGCCTACGGACGCAGCGGCGGCGAACCACGCAGCGAACGCCAGGTAGACGCTCTCGTCGCGCTCACCACGGGGTTCACCTTCCAGGGCCGCCTGACGGACGGCGGCTCACCCGCCAACGGCGTTTACGACCTCAACTTCTACCTTTACGACGCGCTGGCGGGCGGTTCGCAGGTAGGCCCGGTACAGGCCATCGGCGATGTGAGCGTCACGGCCGGTCTGTTCACCGTCACGCTTAATTTTGGCGACGTGTTCCACGGGGCCCAGTACTTCCTCGACATCCAGGTACGTCCCGGCGCCAGTGCCGGGGCCTATACGATCCTCAGCCCGCGCGAGCCGATCAGCGCCGTTCCCAACGCCAGCTACGCGTTGACTGCCGGCGGGCTGGACCTGCCGATAAGCGCTGCGACCGGTGTCAACGGTCCGCTGCTGAGCGTGTTGAACACGAGCACGGAAGCGAGTTCCGTGGCGATCCTGGGCGAAACGAAATCGACCGGGGGCAGCGCCGCCGGGGTTGTGGGCCACGCTCTCGCGACGACCGCGGGCAACTCGGCCGGTGTGCGAGGCATCAACAGCAGCACCGGTTCGCCCGCAAGCGGGGTGATCGGCGAGACCGCGGGCAGCGGCTACGGCGTCCAGGGGTTTAGCGTCTCGGGAGCGGGCATGTTTGGCGTTAGCCTGAGCGGGACGGGCGTCGTGGCCAGCAGCCTCACCGGCAACGCGTTGGATGTCAGCGGTTCGATCAAGGTCAGCGGCACGAGGCCCGCGGCGTTCACGCACAAAGCAACTGCCCCATCGAACCACGTTACGATCATCGATAACCCGGCAACCAACAACAATCCAACGGCCATCGTGATCGTCTCGCAATTCTGGGAAGGCGTGTACAACCCACACTCGATCGGAGTCTATTACGCCTCTGGCAAGTGGCGCATTTTCAACGAAGACATCGTGGACATGCCCGTGAACGCGGAGTTCAACGTCCTGGTGATAAACCAATGAGCGGCCCTCCACTGGGTCTCGTAGGAGGGCCGCGATGCACCTGAGACGCATCCGCTGGCCGGGACTCCTGCTCGGCGCTTCCGCGTTAGTCGCTGTCACCACCGTCTGGGCGCAAACAGGTGGGAGCTACGACGCTTCCTTCACCGCCCTTACTGGCGGGGGCCAAACGGTGAGCGGCGGCAGCTACGTGTTGCAGACCGGGGTTGGGCAGCCGATCGCGGGCACTTCGGGTGGGGGAAGCTACTCGCTCGATATCGGGGTGCTGGCGGGCGGGTCTGGTGCGGCCGGGCCGGGTGGCTCGCCGACTGCCTCACCGTCACCAAGCCCCAGCGCCACGGTCGGGCCGTTCAAGCGCTTCGGCCCCCAGGTGGCCAAGGACGGGGTGTATTAGGGCGTCAGCTGCCAGCCAGGATTTCGACGCCGTCACAATCCCGTTCGCCCTGAGCGGAGTCGAAGGGTGAACGGCAGAGGGGCCCACCGCCGGACGGGGGCGAAGACCGCGCATCCGCTCGCTTACGGTCGCGGCTCAGGTTCGAGTCGCGAGCCTCACGCCACTTCGAACAGGAACTCCACTTCCACCGGGACTCCCAGCGGCAGTTCGGCCACGCCAATGGCGATTCGCGCGGAGCGGCCTTTCTCCCCGAGCACATCGATCAAGAGCTGCGATGCCCCGTTGATCACGCGAGGGTGATCGGTGAAGCCTTCGGCGCTTGCTACGTAACCCGCCACCCGTACGGCCTGCACGATGCGGTCCAGTGACCCCAGGTGAGCCTGCACAATGCCCAGCGCATTCAGCGCGCATTCTCGCGCCAGGGCCTGGCCCTGCTCGACCGTCACGCTTTCGCCGAGTTTGCCGCGCGCATCCGCCCCGCGCGGGATCTGACCTGAAACAAACAGCAACGAACCTGTCTGCACGCACGGCGCATAAAGACCCCCGGCCGCTGGCGGCAAGGGCGCCGGCACGGTAACGCCCAGTTCCTTCAGGCGGTCCCCGATGCTCATCAGTAGTCCCCGAGGATCGTATCGACGACACCTCGGAACTCCTCCTGGCTGTAGCACTCGATGACGATCTTGGCGCCCTGCTTCTGCGGCTGGACGGTCACCCGCGTGCTCAGTGCGCGGCGCAGGCGGCCTTCGATATCCGAAATGCCCGCGTCGCGGCGGGCGGTCTGGGCTCCAGCAGTGTTGCTGGTCGCCGGCACTCCGGCGAGAGTGCGGCGGACGAAGCCCTCAGTGTCCCGCACGCTGAGCTTCTTCTTGACCACGTCTCGCCAGGCGCCCACCCGGCCGCGGCCTTCGGGCAGCCCCAGCAGCGCGCGGGCGTGGCCCTCGGTGATTTCGCCGGAGACGAGGCTGCGTTTAATCTCACTCTCAAGCTGGAGCAGGCGCATGGAGTTGGCGACGGCGGTGCGGCTCTTGCCCACCTTCTGCGCGGCCTCTTCCTGGGTGAGGCCGTACTCCTCGATCAGGCGGCGGTAGGCCATCGCCTCTTCCACCGCGTTGAGGTCCGCGCGCTGGATGTTTTCGATCAGCGCGAGTTCGAGCATCTGTGCCTCGGTCGCTTCGCGCACCACGACCGGTACAGTTTCCAGGCCAGCCAGCCGGGCCGCCTGCAAGCGGCGCTCGCCCGCGATCAGGCGGTAGCTGCCCTCCGCGTCCCGCGTCACGATGAGGGGTTGAATAACGCCGTGCTCCCGGATCGAATCGGCCAGTTCGCGCAGCTTCTCGGGCTCGAAGTGGGTGCGTGGCTGTTCGGGGTTCGGCGAAATAAGGTCGATGTCGAGCTGGTCCGGGCCACCGCGACGAATGGAAACGACCGCGGCAGAGACGATCGCCACGGGCTCCGGCGTTGGCGGGGGAGGCGGTGTGGAGGGCGGTGGCTGCATGGTGGCCACAGGCTCCGGATCCCGTTCCGCTGGCTCCGCCCGGGCCTCTGGTTCCACCGCTGGCGGACTCCCAAAGAGGGCGTCCAGGCCCCGTCCGAGACCTCGTTTTGGCTGCGTCATACGGCAACTCCTACGCGGGCTAGCAGTTCGGCGGCAAGCGAATCGTAGGCGGCGGCCGAACGCCCACCGCCTTCATAGAGAAAGATCGAATGGCCGTGGCTGGGCGCCTCGCTCAAGCGAACGGAGCGGGGGATGATCGTTTCGAACGTCTCCGCGAAGTGCCCCCGCACTTCGTCCACCACCTGCTGCGAAAGGCGCGTGCGCTTATCAAACATCGTCAGCACCACGCCGAGCAGCGTCAGGCCTGGATTCAGATTTCGACGCACCAAATCCAGCGTCTCCATCAAGCGGCTCAACCCTTCGAGCGCCATGTATTCGCACTGCACCGGGATAATCACGCTGTCACTCGCGGTAAGGGCATTGATCGTCAGCAGCCCAAGCGAGGGTGGGCAATCCACCAGCACCCAGTCGTATCGGTCGCGGATAGGGGCCATTGCGCTGGTCAGCCTGCGTTCGCGAGCCATCTGCGGGACCAGTTCCACCTCCGCCCCCGAAAGTTCACGGCTCGACGGGACGAGGTCCAACTTCTCTTCTGGCACATGGACGATGCAATCCTCGATCGAGACTTCATCCAGCAGCGCATCGTAGATGCCGCGACGGTCAACGCCGTCAACACCGAGGGCGCTCGTGGCGTTCGCCTGCGGGTCAAGATCGATAAGCAGCACCTTCTCGCCGCGCCGCCCAAGGGCCGCCGCCAGGGAGACGGCGGTGGTCGTCTTGCCGACGCCGCCCTTTTGATTCACAAGGGTGACGAATCGAGCTCTCATCAGGCTGCCTCCCGTGCCAATCGCTGTTCGATCCGCTCGCGGCTGGGCACGCCGGCCAATCCGATGCCGCCCACGCTGAGTGCGCCAGCTGCCAGGCCGAACGCGCAGGCAGCGTCCAGGCTGCCCGTCTCGGCGAGACGCACCATGAACGCCGTGGCGAAGCAATCACCGGCCCCGGTGGGGTCCACGGAATCGGCCAAAAGCGCCTCCAGATGACGCTCTTCGCCACCTGAAAACAGTGTGGCCCCTTTGTAGCCACTGGTCAGAAGAACCGTTGCGCCGAGGTTCGCGGCATATCGCCCGAGCCCTTCCGCGTCCGGCGCATCTTCCTCGCTAAAGAACACGTATTCGTCCGCCCGCACGAACTGATCGACCACCTTTCGAGGCTGCGGATGCGAGCGCACCGTCTCGCCCTCAACGTTGCGCAGCGGACCCTGGAGGTCAACCGCCGTAAACCGCGCTGGGATCACGGGTGGGGTGGCAAATTCGTGGTAAGCGGGCGCCACGATAACGACGTCGGGCATGGCCTCGAAGTGGATATCATCCAGGTCGAGCGGTTCGCCGGTGCTGAGCAGCATCTGCGTCCGGTTCCCCGCGCCGTTGTAGCTGTTCGCGTAGCGCGGCAGAAACGCCGCCGGGAATTGGGGGACTTCCAGCCCTTCGAGGCAAGCGCGGTCGAACGAAGGAGTGAGCGTAGTGAGGAGCGTCACGCGCGCACCGAGAGCGTGGGCCATTCGCGCAGCATACAGTGAAGGGCCGCCTGGTACCCAGCCGCCATCTGGCGCCCGGTCTTCAACCACATTGCCTGCCACCACTACGTGCGTGACGCTACCTCCAGGGCTATCGGCGGGCGCTGATGACCACCTTACGGTTGTCGCCATCGCCGATGCTGTTCGTTTCCAATGCCGGGTCGTCCGCGAACGTCATGTGCACGAGCCGCCGTTCGGAGGCCGACATCGGCTCGAGAGTAATTGGCGACCCGGTCTCGCGCACTCTATCGGCCATCCGCTTGGCGAGCGAAATGATGCGCTCTTCATTGCGGTGCCGGTAGTGCTCCACATCGATCGTCACGCCGCCCTGCCCGGGGAATTTGCGTCCCACCATCAGGTTCACCAGGTATTGAAGCGAAAGCAGCGTGTCGCCGCGACGCCCGATCAGCAGCCCGAGGTCTTCGCCCTTGATGTCGATGACGGCGAGCGTACTCCCCAGTCCGTCGCCAGCGGTCAGCGGCTCTCTGATCGAAAGCTCGGAGGGGATATCGAGGATGCGAAGCAGGTCGTCCACGGTCTCGGCCGCGAATTCAACGGCTGGTGCATTGATGTCAGGTTCGACTCGCGGCTCGTCGTCGCGATGGCGGCGTTCGCCACGGTCGGCCCGGTCGCCACGTTCTGGACGCTCCGCACGAGGCGGACCTTCCGTGGCGGGGGTCTCGTCTGTGCGTTGCCCTCCACGGGCGCCGCGGCCCCCGCGTGGGGCGCCCCGGCCGGCGGCGGCATCGGGCACAGCGCCCGGCGCTTCCGCGCCGCCATCCTTGGGACGGGTGAAATCGGCGTCGGTGAGCTTCGGCACGGGTTGTTCGAATCCGGTGCGCGTCTGCGAAACGCGAGAACCGCCTCCGCCCGCGCGAGTACCGCGAGGTCCTCCGCCGCCACGTGGCGAGTCTGCCCGGCCAACATCTCGCTGGCCGCCTTCAGGGCGTCCACCATCGCTCTGGCCGCTGTCCGAGCGTCCGTTATCGCCGCCGCGCCCACGTCCGCCGCGCCCACGCTGGCTCTCGGGCCGTGGCCCGCGTTCTTCCCGAGGGCGCGGCGCGGCGGGCGCCTGTGCTCCGGTCACGCGCATCACGCGCACCGTGGCATCCTTGCCTCCGCGCCCAAAGAGCCCGCCCTTGCGGCCTTCATCGAGCACATCGAAGCTCACGCGTTCGTTGTTAACGTCGTCCCGGGTTGCCCCGATCTGTACGAGCGCCCTGTTAAGGGCGTCTTCTACGGTTTTGCCGCTTGCTTCGGCCGAGTCCATTGGCAGTCCTCAATTCACGAGCAGTTTGAACATCCGCGGCAACCGGGCTGGAAACAGCCGCAGCCGTGGATGGGGTGGCCGGCGTGCGTGGCGCGGGCACGCGGGCCTTGAAGACCGGTTCGATCTTCAGCAATGGGAATCCGTAGGTCAGAACGTTGAACGCGATGCCCACAATCGAGTTCACAACCCAGTAGACGGCCACGCCGATCGGAAAGCTCAAGGCGAAGAAAGCGAACATCAGCGGCATCATGTACGCCATCATCTGCTGCTGCGCCTTGGCCTTGTCATCGGCCGCCACGGTTACCGTCGTTTTGGTCTGCGCCCAGGTGGTCAGCCCCACCAGCACAACCATCACGATGCCGATTCCGGAGCCGCCGTTTGCCCGCAGGTCCATACCGATAAAGTGCTCCTGCAGCGGCAATCCGTGCTGGATGAAGCTCCACGAGTAAAGGTGCCCGGACAGCCGTTCGAGCGATTCCGGCGAAGTGGCCAGCGCCAGCCGGACAGCGCTGTACAGAGCGATGAGCACCGGGAACTGTAGGATCATTGGCCCCAGGCAGCCGAGTGGGTTGACCCCGGCCTCCCGGTAGACCTTCATGATCTCTTCCTGGCGGCGCTTCGGGTCAGAGAACTTCTTGTTGATCTCCTGGATGCGCGGCTGGATGCCCTGCATCGAACGCGTCGAGTGCAACTGCCGCAGCGTCAAGGGGAACGTGACAAACCGGATGATGATCGTGAAGGCGATGATCGCCAGCCCGAAACTGCCGAACAGCACGTTATTGAGGACGACCAAGAAGTTGATCATCGGGTTCAGCAGGGCGATGGTAAAGATATCCCCGATCATTTGCCCGCACCACTCACGATCAGTTCGGCCACCGTCTGCGTCTTCGGGTCGGCCTTGAACATGCGCCCGTTGGTTGTGAGGAAGACCACGCTGCCATCTTGCAACGTTGTACCGTCCGCGCGAATCGTGCCCGCGTTGACCACTGGGAAGGGGATGCCGAGCCGCGACCCATCTTTCGCGCTGAAGAAGTGAATAGTGGGCTTGCGGTCCGCGAAGACCACCACATCGCCCACGATTTGCGGCGCGGCTTTGACCCGGTCGCTGCCCAGGGAAATCGAAGGCCAATTGTCTTTGCCAGTAGTTATGTCGAGTGAGTAGACGTGACCCGAGAAGTCGCCGAAATAGACCGTCTTGTCTTTGAACGCTGCGCCACCCCAGACCCAGTCCTCGGCGCGGAAGTCCTGCGCCAGCGAGCCATCGGCGCGATTCAGGATATAGACATGCTTGTTCAGGCTTGGCGCGAAGAGATAGTTGTCGTCCAGGATGCGAATCTCAGCGATTGCGCCCGTCGCGCTGAACGGCTTTGCCCAAGTCCGGGAGCCGTCTGAAAGCTTCAACGCATTGACGGTGCCATCCATCGAAGCAACGTAAACCACATCCCCGGAGATGATCGGCTTGGCCCAAACGCCCTTCCCGAAGTTGACGCCGCCTTGCGGCCAGCCGAGGGACGGCTTTCCGTCCTTTTCGTCGAGAAGGTGGAGTTCCCCGTCGGTGGTGCCGAAGGCCACCTTTCCGCCGCCCACCGAGACGCCGCCGACGATATCGCCCGAAAAGCCGGTACTCACGCGCCAGATCGGCCGGCCAGTATCCTTATTGAGCGCGAAAACGCCTGCCAAGAATGAAGAAAAGTAGACGGCGTCTCCGTCCACAATCGGCGCACCGTAGATGGCGTCGAGGCTGATGCCTTTGTCCTGACCGTTGTTTTTGTCCGGAAACACCCAGGAACGAGTAGCAGAGCCGTCCGCCGCCAGGGTCGCGCCGGAGAGGTGGTCCTTGGATTCCTGGTAGTAGACAGCGTTGGGGGTAAACGTAGGCGCGCCCCAGCCCTGGGGGTTTTCGACGCTCACGCAAGCAGAAAACACGAGGGCGACGACCGCGAGGAGGGGCAGCACCGCGAGTGTGCGAGGGGACTTCACTCTTCAATGGTAGCAGGGCAAATGGTAGGCGGTAGGTAGGCACAGCGGCCGGCCGGGCCCTTTCCTCCGCAGGTAAACGCTTGTTTCACGTGAAACGAGAACATATGTGCTATGTTTCACGTGAAACACTGGCGCGCCACGTCCCAAGC
>JBDSJC010000199.1:0-6512 GCA_039917655.1 Tepidiformaceae bacterium | reverse complement strand
GAACCGGCTTCGATGGCCGTCTGCATCGCTTCGATCGCGCCTTCGGTGTCGCCGTAGAGTTCGCGCGCGTAGGCAATGCGTGAGAACGACGCGAAGTCTGGCTTGCGTTCGACCATCTGCTGGAGCGACTTCAGCGCTTCGTTGTACTGGCCTAGTTCAATCTGGGCATCAGAGACCACACCGTAGAAGCGCGAGCGTTCGTCGTCGGTGGCCAGGGCCTGCTGGCCCAGCTTTAGCGCCAGTGCGAAGTCGTGGCGGGCGAGGGCAACCGTGCCCTGCGTGGCAATGATGTCCGCGCTCGTGGGGTCGAGTTTCAGGGCCTCGGCGAGGACGCGGTCGGCGAGGCTGTAGAGCGCCGGGTCCCCGGTCTCGCGAGCACGCTGAAGGTAAGCGCCGGCCAGTTCAAGGCGCGTCTTTACATCGGACGGCTGCTGTTGGGCCTTTCGTTCGAGGCCTGCGATCGCTTCCGTTGACCGGGTATTGGCGTCTTTGTTAGCGAACTGTTGGGCGGTCAGGGGCCCGCTGTTTCCTTGATCGGCCCAGGGGCCGTAGCTGTTAAGAATCCCGGGGACCAGGATGGCCGCCGCGACAACGCCGATAAGGGCTCCCGTGAGTAGCTTCCAGTGGCGCCGCAGAAAATCGTTCATCCCGTCCCCCGTGGATACGTTGGTTTGGTTGTACCTGGGCGCCGTACTAGCCGGCGCCCAGGCGAGGAGACCGCTCGTCAATCAGTCGCGCTTACGGCTGCTCGGTGTAGACGTGAGGCAGCGCGAGGTAGGGGAAGACGGTCAGGAACGGGACATCGTTGGCATTGACGCCGTCACTGAGGGCCGCTGTGCCAGCGCGCGGTGGGCTGAGGAGGGCTCCACCGATCACCTGGAGTTCGATGTCAACAACGTCGTCGGTCAGCCGGCGGCCGTTCGGGAAGCCACCGGCGTCACCGGCGAGGGCCCCAAGACGGTTAGGACTGGCAGTCACTGGAATCGCCAGGTTCAGCCGGAGCTGTTCCGAAGCAACGACGTCTGTGCGCAGGTTGAGACCCATGACTCCCTTGAGGAGGTTGTTCACCAGGTCCGTGCGCGGGGCTGCCGGGGCATCGAAGCCGAGGACGAGCTGAAGAAGCGCACCGATGTGGGGAGCTGCTCCGCCCGGATCAGCTCCGGGGAGCGAACCAGGAGCGGTGCCATCAACGTACGAAAGGAACTGCCCGTCGTTCTTGGGCTTGGAGCCGTTAAACCGGTCCTTGTCCTTGAGCGGGATGATCACTTCGTTGATCAATGGCAGACCAAGACGCGACATCTGGACCCACGGGCCCCGGTTGATCGCGCCTTCCTTGTTCGTATCGCCCATGCCGCCGAGGTTGCGAAGGACACGAATGCCCTGGCGATAGGAGGTGGTGCGGACACCGATGATCGAGGCGTTGGCCGTCGCATCGGTTGGGTTCACGCCGTTCGAAGTGACCAGCGTCTTTGGCAGCTGGATCACGATCGAGTGGACGTTGAGGCCCTTGAGATAGTCTTTACCTGAACCAAGGTTCAGGAGGTCGAACGTGCCGCCGAGGTCAATGAAGAACGGGTCGTCACGTGGTCCCGCGAACACCTTGCCGCCACCAGGCAGCGGAAAGACTGCCTGGGCAGCGACCGTTGCGTAGTTCGGGAACGACTTGGGGCCGACGTTGTACGGGGCAACCTGGAGGTTGTCCGCGACAAGCGTCCCGGTCCGGACTGCTCCGCCTTCGCCAGTCATCTTCGTAACCGAATAGAACTGGCGCTGGTTGAGGTTCGGGTCGGTAAGCGAAGCCACCGGTCCGGTGTTGTAAAGGAAGGTGTTTTCGTTAAAGGCGTTCGCCGGGTTCAGATCGCTGCGGAAGCGGAACTGATAGGTGACGTCTTCGATGCCATCGCCGTTGTTGTCGATGTTGATCTCGTAGAGCACGTCGTCGCCGAACTTGTAATAGTTCGGGCCGCCGCCTGGGAGCTCACCAGGGATGTAGTTGGCCACGAACGTGACCGTATCGGGCGCGTCCGGGCTGGTGAACGCGTAGAGGTCGGTCGCGTCCGCTGTCGGATCGTTCGAGATGTACGGCGCCTCGCGGTGAGACGATGCCCCACCGATCGTGGCGGTACCGAAAGCGCCGGCTACCACTGCGAGCGTGGCAAGTCCGACTAATCGTGGGAGTTTTCGCATTTGAGCGGTCTTCCTTCGTTTTGAATGGTCAGTTGGTTCACGAATCGGCGCATTCGCAATTCAACGCACGGTGGTTCCGACGCCACAAAACGCTGCTCTGACAGGAAGGATTACGAGGTTCGAAGCAATGATGATCAGTAAAGAGCGGGTCTAGCCGTTGCAAACGCGCATCGAAACGGCCCGCGCGCATAACGGCGGCGTTGCAACGGCCCGCCTCAGGTTCGGGGCGCGAGGTTAAGGCCGGTGACAGGTGATCGTGGGCGATGGCAAGTTCGTAGGGACACATAGCCACGGCGAGTTTCGCTCGTCAGTGAGTTATCGGCCCAGGTGACGGACTGCTCTCCGACAGGCAGCTTCGGCAACCGCCATTCGACCGGGGGAGCACCGCTCTCACCGCACGCAATCAGCAGCGAAGACCGGGCGCGGCGAAGCCATGGATTCCTTCGCACCCGCAAACAAAGGATTCTCATTTGCTCAACACCATCTCGGTCCCAGGCAGGCGGCTTCTTGCGTCTGCGGTGATCGGTGGGGTGGCCCTCTTTGTTGGCGCAGCCGGGTTCGTTTCGAGCCCCGGCGATGCCCAGGCGGCCAGCGCAGCTTGCAACGCTGCATCCCACGCGACCACTGAAGCAGGAACCGGATCCGCGTTCGTAGACGTTGGCGTGGGCAAAACGACCAGCTTCGTCTGCATCACATCGTCTGCATTCTCCGGCGGCAGCAGCAACGAACTGACGACTAACGGCCCGAAAGCTAACGGCTGCTTTGTTGTCCAGGGTCTTGGTACGTCGGTCGTCGCGGTGTTCCGCGAGTCGGCGGACGTCCGCCCGGACTGCGCACAATTTTCGTTCACGGGCATTGACGTTGGTTCCCAGACCGGCGGGACGCCGGCGCCAAGCACCACGGCAACGACGACAACCACGGCCACAGCCACCACTACAACCACGCCAACGGGCACGACACCCCTGACGTTCCCGACGGCTGGGCCAACAGCGCCGACGGCTCCATCCGCCACGGCCACGGCTTCAGCCACCACGCCTGCGGCGACGGCCACGCCGCGGCCCCCGGCTCCAACCCTCGTGCCTTCCACGCCTCCCCCGGTGGTTAGCACGTTGGCGCCCGCAGTTGCGACGCCGACCCAGAAGATCCCATCGGCGCCCGCGACCGGCGGCGGCGGCCCAGCCAACGGCGGGTCCTCGCTTCCGATCTTCTTGACCGGCGGCATTCTAATCCTCGCCGCGCTGGCCTTCACGGGCTTCCTACAGCACCAGAAGCGCTAGGCGCGCGCCTCGCACCTCTTGCCAGAAAGGGCCGCCACGTTTACGGGGCGGCCCTTTCTGGTGGGGCGCAATGACTCTCACGCTGCGGCGGCGAGAGGGCCATACGTCCCTAACAGAACCGCGTACAAACCTTGCGACACTCTATCAAGAGCGTTACAGATTTTACCGCCGTGCTTCGAAAGGCGAATCTACCGGGGTGACAGATGATCGTTCGCAGTGGAATCTGCGTAAGGACAGATAACCAACGGCGGGTCTTCGACCTGCTGATGAGTTTCCATCCGAGGTTGCGGACTGTTCTCCGACAGCAGACCCCGTTGCCGCCACATCGAGCCGGGAGGCGCGCCCTCACGGTCAGCAACTAGCGAAGACCGGGGTGCGGTGCCGCCGCGGACTTCCTTCGCACCGCAACCAAAGGACTCTTTTTTTGAACAACACCATTTCGGTCACAGGCAGGCGCCTCGTGGCGGCTGCGGCGATCGGTGGGGTCGCGCTCTTTGTGGGCGCGTTGGGGCTCGTTACAGGTCCCGGCGCCGCCCAGGCGGCGAGCCCGGGCTGTACCGCCGCGCCATTCCACGCCACGCCGGAGCAGTCAATTGGGACCGCGTTCGTCGATGTCGGTCCGGGGAACAAGGCTACCTTCGTCTGCATCACATCTCCAGCCTTCACGGGCGGGAGCAGCAACGAAATCACGACCAACGGGTCGCTGCTGAACGGCTGCTACGTCGTCGAGGGCCTCGGCACCTCGGTCGTGGCAGTGTTTTGGGAACAGCCCGACGTCCGCCCGGACTGCGTGATGATCACCAACATTGACGTTGGCATGCAGGCGGGCGCCACCGCCACGCCCACCACGCCAGCAAGCACCACCACACCGTCAGCCACGGCAACCACGCCAGCGGCAACCGCCACGCCGCGGCCACCGACTGCCACGGCTGCACCGTCCACTCCTCCTCCGGCGACGGCAGCGCCCGCCACCGCCACGCCGACTCGGCTTGTGCCTTCGGTGCCCTCCACCGGCAGCGGCCCAGCCGGCGGCGGCAGTTCGTCGCTCCCAGTTCTCCTGTCGGGGGCGATCCTCATCCTTGCAGCGCTCGGGTTCGCGGGCTTCCTGCAACGCCAGCGGCGCTAGCCAGCTTCGCGCCTCTCTCCCAGAAAGGGCCGCTCCACACCGGGGCGGCTCTTTTTTGGTTTCGGACGCGGCCGCCAACACAAAGTTGAGAACTCGATGGCTGTTCGCCGGGGGCGCAGACCCCTCACCCTCAAACACCGCCAAACACCCCCAACGGCGGCCGCGGAGGGAGATCGGCGGGATCAGCACCGCCCGCAAGCGGTTGCATTCTTTTGCGAAGGTTAGCGCGTCATTTGCGGAAGATGCCCAGGAGCCCACGTTCGGCCGAAGTCGTAGTCCAGCAGCTGGTCTATGCGCTCGACCGAGAGGGTGGCCGCAGGATACTCCGCCAGGATCGCTGCATCGTGGGCGTAGTGGCCCTGCTGCACAAAGACAGTAGTTAGCCTCGGGCCCCAAATAGCCTTCATCGCCGTCAACAGGCGCAGCTTGTCGTCGACCATTACGTAGTGCCCAGCGGGGAAGCGAGCGGCCACATCCTCCAGCATCTCCTCTTTGTGCACGTAGATCAGCACCCGGCCGCTGACGGCTTCGGCAAGCCCGGAGCGCTCGACCTTGCGCGGCTGAAAGACCACGTCACCGTCCGAGAGCACGACCGTCGGGCCCCACGCGCCGAATGCCTCAAGCACATCCAGCGCGCCGGGGTAGATCCGGTTAGCGAACGGGTAGTCGATGAGGAAGGACGAGAGCAGCAGGACGTGCGGGTCGCGCGGGTGGCGTGTCCTGAAGCGCTGCAAAGCGCCCAGGTAGTCGGCGTAGCCAAGTTCGGTGCGGAGCTCTTCGAAGATTTTCCAGTACTCGGCCATTAGTGCGTCGCCGAAGGTCTCCGCGAGGTGCTGTCGCAAGTCCGCGATCACCCGGTCGTTGTTGAGCAGCGTGTTGTCCACGTCAAACAGGAACACGACGCGTTCAGCCATCGGCCCGAAGCCTACCGTGCCGGCCCCACTACGCGCGACCGAGGGGTGGTATAGAGACCCAGTCAGTTCACACCAGTCCCAACAGACGCGGCTCCTCGTCGATCGCATCGGGCGAGTCGTAGCGGACATTGTTCACTCGCTTCGAGACCGGCCGAGCGACGAGTACGCCCTCCGCGGCAGGGACGAGCAGCTGCTGGAGGCGCCCGCTGTCAGTGGTCCTGGGATCCATCCACTCATCCGCGGCGTCTGGTGTGAGGATCACGGGCATTCGGTCGTGGTATTTTGAGAGTAATTCGTTCGCTGCCGTGGTGACGATGGTGAAGGTGCGTTGCCACTCGCCGGGTTGCGGCCGCCACGATTCGTACAATCCGGCGAAGTAGACCAAGCCGCCTTCTGGCCGGTGAAACCAGAGCGGCTGACGGTCCTCCTTCGGTCCTGTCCACTCGTAGAAACCATCGGCGGGGACGATGCACCGGCGCGATTCGAACGCCTGGCGGAAGCCCGCCTTCGTGGTCAACGTCTCCGCGCGGGCGTTGATCTGTTGGGCGGCGCGCTTCCCGTCCCTGGCCCAGGAGTTGACCAGTCCCCAGCGCGCTTCCAACAGCTCCGCCTGCTCGGCCTTCACGCGCACGATGAAGTGCTCGTCCGTGGGGGCGATGTTGAAGCGCGGACGCGTGTGCGGCAGCGATTCGACCGGCACGCCAAGGTCGCGGGCCAGCGGTTCCAACTGCTCATCGGTCATCGTGAATCGCCCGCACATGGTTGCCTCCAAGCCGCCAGCTTCTAGCCATCGGCTTTCAGCCGCCAGCCACGGCAAAATGGACAGCGGTGGCTTGGGATGCGGCGGAACTTGGACTCTACTATAAAAACTTTAGAGTAGTTGCTATGCTAGCGCCATGTCCGAGCAGATCAGCCTGATTCCGCCCGCCCAGATCGAAACCCTCGTGACCCACAAGGAGGATCAGTGGTTCGAACGGAAGGGACCGAGGACGCAGCCCAGAACCATCG
>JBDSJC010000198.1:0-3128 GCA_039917655.1 Tepidiformaceae bacterium | reverse complement strand
AACTGGCTCGCCGGCGCACTCCCGCGGTTCGCGGGAGTGCGTCACCGCGACCCGCGAGCACCGCAGAACCTCCAACCTATCGGGGCGCTGGAGACTTACTTGCGCCACCTGATGGGACACCCAGGGCTCACTGCTCGCGCCGTACGAGAGTCCGTTGCCACTCTGGCCCGGGGAAACTGAAAGAAGGAAACAACAGAATGCCTGCTGCTGCTGGAAGAGACGAGGCCACCGAGGAAAGCCCGGCGGCGGTTGGACTGGTTGACGGGTCGGTTCCGGCGACCACCCGGCGATTCCACGTTGTCCTCAATGAGGACGCCGTCGTCCAACTTGACGACCTGGTCGCCTCTCCGCAGGAGCTGCCGGACGGCCGCCAGTTGTGGCACTACGGCATCGTCGTCGAAGGACGCGGCGCGATCGAAGGTGCCGAGTTGTCTTCGGACACCCACCGCATCACGGCGGCCGGGACCATGCCCGGTATCACCTCGCGCCAGGTAGAAGTGCAGGTGCTGCGAACTGTCCCGGAGCTCTGGCTTCCACCCGAACCAGGGGCAATTGTCTGCCGGGCGTCCGGCGGCCACCGCGATAGCGCGCTCTTTCTCGACCAGATGGATGCCGGGCTGCGGCTACCGGCAGGGCTCGACCAGTCCGGAGAGCCAGTGTTTGTGGATTTCACGTTCCTCAACGGCGAGAAGGGCGGACACGTTTCCATCTCGGGCGTCTCGGGGGTCGCAACGAAGACGTCGTACGCGCTGTTCCTGCTCTACCTGCTCTTCGAGACGGACGCTGGGCGCCGCATGCTCGGCCCGCAGGCGGCGAACACGAGAGCACTGGTTTTCAACGTAAAAGGGGAGGACCTACTCCATCTCGATCGCCCGAACAACCGTTTCGCGGCCAGAGCGGACGCGGCGCAGCAATGGAACCGCCTCGGCGTTCCCACTCCCGGTGCCTTCGAGAACGTCGCGCTCTTCGCCCCCAGGATGCCCGGCGGGCACGGGGCGGTGGTCACGAGCGTCATCTCCCGGGCAACCGAGGAGGTGACGCCGTTTGGATGGCCACCGGCCGACTTCATCCGGGAGGGACTGCTCCGCTTCTGCTTTGCGGAGGACGAAGACCAGCGCGGCAACCAGGTCCCCTTCATCGAGCAGCGGGTTCGTGTCCAGCTCGCGCGGTGGGCCTATCCGCTGGAGCAGGAGCCCGGCGCGGTCGTGCTGTGCCAGCCGCCCGTCGGGACATCGTTTGTGTTTGATCGGATTGTCCAGGAGAGGCGCCAGGCGAGAAGGGCCGGCGACGGCACCCCGATTCGGAATTTCGATGATCTCATTGACTTCCTCTCGACGGTCGCGAGTCCCGACGACCAGCAGTCGGACCCGGACTGGACCGCGAACACGGCGTCCGGGACGCGAAGCGCTTTCCTCCGGAGACTCTACGCTCAGGGTCCGAGACTCGGACACCTCATCTCGACTGGCGTATCGCCGGTGCGATTGGAGCGGTCGGTGACCGTCGTGGATATCCACTCGCTGCACGATTCGGCTCAGCGCTTTGTGGTCGGCGCGTTGCTCAGCCGCATCTTCGAGGAGAAGCAGGGCACCGGGCGCGAGCCGCTGCGGTTCATCGTCCTCGACGAGCTCAACAAGTACGCGCCCCGAACCGGCACGAGCCCTATCAAAGAAGTTCTGGTCGATATCGCTGCCCGCGGCCGAAGTCTTGGCGTGATCCTCATCGGCGCCCAACAATCGGCTGGGGATGTGGATGGCAACATCATCAGAAACGCGGCGATCAAAGTCGTCGGGAGGCTCGATGCCGGCGAAGCCGATGACTACCGGTTCCTTTCACCCGAACTGCGGGAACGTGCGAGCCGGTTCCTCCCCGGAACCATGGTGATCGACCAGCCCCTGATCCCGGCGCCATTGCCGGTACGTTTCCCGTTCCCGGCATTCGCGACCTGCGTCGCGGAGAGCCAGGCTGCGGCACGGACCGAGGCGGAGGAGCAGGCGATGTTCGAGCGGCTGCGATGAAATTGCTCCACACGAGCGACTGGCACCTAGGTCGGATGACCTACAACCACTCTCGCGCAGACGACCATGACGCCGTGCTTAACGAAATCGTGCAGCTGGCGCGGGAGCAACGTCCCGATCTTGTGCTCCACACCGGGGACCTGTTCGATGTCCCACGGCCGGCCTACGCGGACATCGAACGGGGATTGAACGCGCTCCAAGAGTTCGCCGCCCTGGCGCCGGTCGTTGTCGTCTGCGGCAACCACGACTCGCCCGCCCTCTTCCGGATCTTCGGCCGTCTGCTCGGCTCGAGGTCTGCGATACGGTTCATTGACCGTCCCCGTCACCCGAATGACGGGGGTGTGCTTGAGTATCCGTCAGCCGCGGGAGAACGCATTCGCCTCGCGCCGCTGCCGTTTATCCACGCGAACCGCCTCGTCGATGCATTCGATTCCCCGGATACGTGGAACGCCGACTACGCCGACCGTGTGCAAGGCTACGAAGACATCCTCGCTAAGGGTTTGCTCGATGGGTCAGACCCAGCCACGGACATCTTGCTGTTCGCAGCGCATCTGCACGTCGGTGGTGCGAGCTTCTCTGGTACTGAACGGCAGGTAACGGTCAGCGACGCATATGCGACGCGTTCGGAGCGCCTTCCCGTCGTGAGCTACGCCGCCTTCGGCCACATCCATAAACCGCAGAGGTTGCCTGGGCCGGTGCCGGGCCGTTACGCAGGGTCCCCGATCCAGCTCGACTTCGGCGAAGAAGGAGAACAGAAGCAGGTCGTTTTGGTCGAAGCAGCCCCCGGGCGGCCAGCAGACATCGTCGAGAAACCGCTCAAGTCGGGGCGTGCGCTCAGACGGGTCACCGGCACAGTTGAAGAGATTCGCCTGCAAGCGCCCAGTATCGGTAACGCCCTCTGCCTGCTCACCGTCCGTACCCCGAACCCCGTTCCAGACCTCTCGCGCCAGATGCGCGACCTTCTCCCGGAAGCTACGGTGCTGGACGTGTTTGAAGTGTCGGACCGTCCATCCGTGGTGGTCGTTACCCGCGACGCTGTCGGAGGTCGTCCCGAACAGACGATCCCCGAGCTGTTCGCAGAGTATCTCGACGGCCTCGCCATCTCCGGAAGCC
>JBDSJC010000197.1:0-4310 GCA_039917655.1 Tepidiformaceae bacterium | reverse complement strand
GAACGGAGGCATTCGCCCAGCTCCGTCAGCCCGAAGCGGCCCTCGGCATCTTCGTCGAACACTCCCGCGCTCGCCAGGGCGCGCAACAGCCGGTAGAGCGCCCCGGGGTGCGTCCCCGTTGCCGCGGCCAGCTCACCGGCCGCCATCCTGCCATCCCGCATCAGGTCGGCCACCCCGAGCGTGGCCGCCACATGGATCGCCTGCGAAACCTGGAAGCCATCGATCATCCGGCGCATCCGTATCGATGGGCGTTCTGCCATCTCTGTCATCGTCCCGCCTCCTTGAAAGCTACGGCGACACTAGGAGCGCTGCCCGCTGGTGTCAACGAGCCCCGACAACTCGCCAACGGCAGCGGCCGTGCCGCCCAGTGTGGCGGCAACATCAGCTGGCCGTCGCCCGGACAGATGTCGTCGAACAGGTCTCCGTCAAGGGGGAGGTGCGGTGTGTACGGGTTGCGTTCTCGCGGTGCGCGACGCCTCCAGGTTTTGAGCACCTGAAAGGCGGTCGTGCTGTCCCGGGTGGCGGGACTCAGGTTCTGGCGAATCCAGTGCCAGGCCGCGAACCGCTCGGGAGCGATAGCGTATTCGTGCTCCCAGAACTCTCTGGGGTGGCCGGGCCCGGGCCGCACGATGTGCGTGAGTTCGTGCTTGGCGAGGAAGCGCACCACCTCAACCGGCGTGCGTGGGTCGTTCAAGATCGGATGAAACGCCACCATGTGCTCGTCCCAGCCGTAAAAGTGGTAGCAGATGAATGCCAGCGGTCCCTCCGCTGCGATCCGCACCTCGACCCGGCGCTCGATCTCCGGAAAGAACACGGACCGTACCTCATCTACCACGTCCGAAAACGCATACGGCGTCAGCGCTTCGACCGGTTGGAAGAGGTAGGGCTGGCGACGGACCTGGCTGATTGCACTCATAGTCCGCCAATTCTACGCGATGCGCACAGCCCGGCGGGTTGCTACCATGAGCCCCGGTACGAGCCCCCGTAGCTCAGTGGATAGAGTGTCGGCCTCCGAAGCCGAAGGCCCAGGTTCGAGTCCCGGCGGGGGTACCAAGTGCTTTCATTCGTACCTAACCTGTGCGTGCGATCCTCAAGCGCGGACGTGCGCTGCCGATGATCCTCGTGTGAAGTCTCCGCTCGCCCTCCCCACCCCATATGTCGCCACCGGCGTCCTACGCGTAACCATCGGCGGCACCGCGCGCGCGTGGTGGAAAGCGCTCCATGAGGAGCGCGAAGCCGGGCGCATGCCAGCCACCCTCGATCCAATCGCCGGCGGCAGCGACGGAGAAGTGATAGTCTCGCCCGCGGAATGGGCGCGCATCAAAGCGTGGGGCGCGTCCCTCCCCGATTGGACCGAACGCGACGGCATCGATCAGCTCGTCTCGGAAGAGGTCCTCGAAGGATAAGCGCGTGGGAGGTGCCGTCTGGACGCCCGCCTTGCAGCAGAAGACACCCTCGCCATCCAACAGCTCTATGCCCGCTACAACCATGCGATCCACCTCGGCGACGGCGCCGCATGGGCCGCCTGCTTCACCGCCAACGCCACGTTCTCCAACCCGCGTGAGAGCGTCACCGGCCGTGCCGCCCTCGCCGTTTACGCCGCAGACTTTTCGAAGGGCCTCAACGCGCGCTACTGAATCAACAACCTTGTGCTCGAACCCCAGGGTAAAGGCGCGCGGGGCAGCTGTTACCTGCTCCTCCTGCATGTCGCAGCTGCCGCAGAACCGGCCTCGATTCAGATCACCGGCCTCTACAACGACACCCTCGTGCCGATGGAAGACGGTTGGCTGTTCGAAACGCGGCACGTTGCCCGTGACCTCTAGCCACGGCATTGTCACCGCTTCTCCACCCGCTTCGAGAACAAACCCTTGCTCGCTGGGCCGCCGATTTCTTGGCACCCGGCCTCTCTTGGGCTACCCTTCCAACACTTCAGGACAGGGTCCGGTGTGGATGCCAGCAGCTTTGGTCAGGGCCCTGCGGCGCGCCGTTCGAAACACGGTGAGGCGATGAGTCGCGCGCCAAAGCGCCGCAACTGGAACGTTTCCACGGGCCCCGGGTGGCTCTGGAGAGCGTCCGTGCTCGTGGGTCTCTCTACGCTTCTTGGCCTAGCCGCGGTGTCCGCCGCCATGGTCGTCATCAACATCCCGCTGCCTCACCGCGCGGAGGCTTCACAGCAGTACGGCGGGCCGTGGGATTTCGCCCCAGAATCCCTGGACCAATTGACCGGGATTGCCATCCAGGCCTGCGCCGCCGAGCGCGGGTCAACCAGTGCCGGCGCGGAATCCGCAGTCTGGGTGGTCCAACAGGCAACTCTCCAGCGCCGCTACACGGCCCTCGCCAACGACTATGACCGACGCGTGCGCGACGTCGTCGCGACCGGCGAGCGTCGTCCATGGGAGGTGCCGGCGGGCGCGTCCCCGCTCTCCACGGCGAAGGCGCGGGTCTGCCTTAAGCCTGGTGAGGCGACGCTCCCGGCGATTGGCCGGCCCGAAGACTTTGTGCACGCCAGCAACACACTTTCCGAAGCCGAACTGGACATCGCCGGACTGGCTGCTGGTTGGCCCCAGGGGCCAGGCTGGTGGGACGACATGAAGCGCATCGTCTACTGCGAAAGCGGACGGAACATGTTTGCGCACAACACGAGTGACCCGAACGGCGGCAGCTACGGCCTCGCCCAGATGAATGGCCGCCAGCATTTCGACAAATCTGGCGAAGACTTCGAACTGCGCTTCGACCCGATCGTCAACCTGCGCACCGCCCTCTGGCTGCGGACTGTCCGAGGACACTTTGGCGGCGGCGGCGGCTGGAGCTGCGCCGACAAGCTCGGCATCCGCTAGGCGGGGAAAGACGCTGGTTGGCGCGAGTGGTTCGGGTGACAGCGACGTCACACCGCAGCTATTCGGTGAGGGCGTAGCCGTCGTGCCAGGTGTCGAAGGCGGCACCTTACCTCAAGGTTCGGCACTTTCCAACGCACGCTCGCGCATCGGTACCAAACCGACGGGGGCTTCGAGAGAACATCGACCAGCCAGTCGGGCAGAGGCTTCGGTGGGCACGATTCCGGTCCGCCCTCAGCCGCCCAACGATACTCGTGTCCGCTAGGATGAATGCTGGGTGGAGCAATGACACCCAGCCCCCTCCCGATCACGTCGATGCCCGCCCCGAGGCGTGATCGCTGGGTTGAGATATGGAGGCCCGGCGGCGCGTTGTAGTAAAGGTGGCGGCCGCCATTTGAGGTAGTAGCCGTCAGTGTGTCGAGGAAGGCTGTTCCGTTGGCAGCCGATAGCCGCCCCAGTGATCGTCCTCCGCCATTCTTAGGATCCACGTCCAACACGACTATCCCGGAGGTTTCGCAGGCGATCCCAACGTTCGCCTCGGGGTACCGCTTCCACCAGACTCGTATTCCAGCTTCGTCCGCGCATCCATCCCAACCTGCGCCCGGCGTCACCATGCTGTGCTTGCCTCGAACCCTACAGCAGGGGTCGGCGCAGCCGCAGGTGCAAACGCCTGACGGACCGAGGGTGGCCATCGGCACTGCTCGCAGTCCAAGTTGCCCGTATCGGATAGCGGCTCGCAGGCGCGATTCGGGCTCCCCCTTTACGGTGGCGTGGGGGCGAGACTTCACTTTCCGGCACGCGGAATGGGCAGCAGGCGCCGGAGGCGCTGGCGGGCTTCGACCGATAAGCCCAGCCGCCCGACGATCCAGTAAGGTGCAACGCGGACGATCCACCCGAGCGGCAGGCTTCGCGCCAGTTCTCGTTGTATGGGTGACGGGGTAGGGGTCAGCGGCCGGTCAAGGATCGCTTTGCCGTCGATCCAGGCGTAACGCCCAAGCGACTGGTGAGTGCTGGGTGGGGCAATTGCGTACGCGCCCGCGCGGGTCAGCACGTCGCAACCGGGGCCGAGTCGATTTTTGCCTGTCCAGACCGCACGCCGCCCTGGTGCGGGAAGAAAGTAAAGGTGCCAGCCGCCGCTTCCCGTGCGGCAGATGACCGTGTCGTCCAGGGACACCCCCCAGCGTTCGGCGAAGGCTGGCAGCGGATCTGGCGCGCCCGGCGCCGGATCCAGATCGATGATGATCGCTGACAGTGCCGCGATGCCAACATTCGCGTCCGGCCATTGCTCCCACCAGCGCCGTATCTGCTCGGGGTCAGTCGTGGAAGCGCTGCGGGGGACCAGTGGATGTTTGGCCCGTTCCCAGCATTGTGAGTGGTGGCACCCGCAACTACAGCAGCCGGCCGCGGTGGGCCAGTGCGTTGGAAGCACCGCGACCCCGGCGGAAGCGTAGCGAAGTGCGGCAGATAGAGTTTCGG
>JBDSJC010000196.1:0-11704 GCA_039917655.1 Tepidiformaceae bacterium | reverse complement strand
ACCAAAGCGCCCCCGCCTTAAAAGAGGCGGGGGCGTTCGTTTTTATGGGAGAGTGGCTACCAGATGGTGCGAAGGCCGGCCAGATCGGTCAGACGCGCGTCCCGTGTGACCAACGGAGTCGCCAGTTCTATTGCCGTCGCTCCGATGAGCCGATCTGCCGGATCACCGTGAAGCGTTGACCCGAACTCACTGGAACGTGCGGCGATCGCTGCCGTAATGGGCGCAATCTCAACACGTCCAGGCGTCAAGCCGACAGAGAAGAACTCTCGCACGTCGGCGAGAAACCTAACCCTTCGCTTCTCGACCAGCATTCCAATTTCCCAAAGGCAGATGGCTGGGATGAGCACAAGATCTGCGGAATCAAGCGCCGACTTCGCCGATATCGATAACTCGTCAGACCGGATGACCCACCAAATCCACGTGTGGGTATCAGCGATGACGTTCACAAGTTTGCTTCCCATTCGACATCGATGGGCGATTCAACATCGCCTACCCATTCGACCATATACCGAAGGTCGGGAATCTCGGGGCGGCCAATCGGCACGAGCTTCGCCACCGGCTTGCCGCGTTTGGTAACGATGATCTCTTCTCGCGTGTCGCGCACTTCGTCCAGGAGGGCGAGGCACTTTGTTTTGAACTCTCCGGCTGGGACTTCACGGGACTTGGTGGCCATGGTCGTAGTTTACCACCATGGTCGTGGGCATGGTCGAAGCGGAATGCTGCCGTCGTGCTGAGACCTGATATCGTAGGGTTCGGTGCCCGGTTCGAACGACATCCGCATTGTCCCTTACGACAAGGCTCGCCACGGCGACGGACCGTGGCGCGTGGTCTCAGCCGTCTTTGCGGAGTACGGCTTCCCGTTCCAACAGAGCGACTACGACGCTGACCTGCTGGACCCGGCGAAGCACTACGACGGCGTCCGCGGCTGGTTTGCCGTGGCGGAGGACGAAGCGGGCAAGGTGGTGGGGTGCGTCGGCGTATCTGACGAAGGCGGGGGGTTATTCGAACTCCACCGGCTGTACGTGCTTGCCGAGGGCCGTCGCGGAGGCACCGGGAGCAGGCTCGTGGAATGGGTTTTGGCAACCGCGAGGAAGCACGGGTGCAGGCGGATGGAACTGTTCAGCGATGTGCACTTCGAAGACGCCCATCGGCTCTACCTCCGGCATGGGTTCCGCAACGACCGGTTTCGCTACGCGCCGGATCCCTGGCAGAGCCGAGAATGGGGTTTCACCCGCGAGCTTGAGTAAGGGAGGCCTGGAGGATGTCGCGCGGTGCCTTTACCACTCGTCCTCGGCCACGGCGCCCTCGGCCATTCGCTCTGTGCCGCCCCAGCGCGTGCGCCGGAATTGTTCCGCGTGTTCGAACCCGTACTTTTTGCCGACCATGGCCGCGGTGGCCCGCACCCGCTGCTTGATGAAACTGTGATAGTCATGTGGGTCGAGCGCCGAGATAGCCGAGACGTCGTACGGCGCGGCCGCCACGTTCGCCTGCGTCTCGGCAACGGTCAGCACCATCTGGTTGGTGTGTTCCCACAACGCCGCAACTTTCCTTCTCAGCGGCTCACCGCTGATGTCAACAGCGCGATTCGTCTCGATGGGGCTCTTCGCGAAGTAGTACACCTGCTGCACCAACCAGGGAACGAGACCCGCGGCCACCTGCTCGGGGCAGTAGAGCGGGAAGTGATCGGCCTGGATGGGCTTGCTCAACAAGCGTGTCTGGCGGGCTGCGAGCCCAGCCTTCCACGATCTGGGGCCAGAGACCCCCCAGCCCGGCGATGAACCGCCTGCCACCAGAAAGCGCATCGACAGTGGCACACGTGGTGCCGTAGAGGGTGATTCTGGCGTCGGCCATGGGTGGAATCGGTGGATTCGTCCTTGGTTTAGAGGTTGGGAAATCGGGGTTACTGCGAGCCCCACACACGCGGGGCGATGAGCGCTTCCGCTTCTGGCGGGCCCCAGCTGCCGGCGGGGTAGGGGTGGACCGGCGGCATTGCTTCGAGGATCGGCTCGACCACTTCCCACGCACGATCGACGCTATCGGCGCGGGCGAAGAGCGTGTGGTCGCCGTCCATCGCATCGTGCAGCAGCCGCTCGTAGGCCTCGGCTGGCTGCACGTTGAACGCCTGGTCGTAGACGAAGTTCATGTCCACCTGCTGGACGGCGATCTCCGGGCCGGGCACCTTGGCGAGGAACTTGAACTGGATCGTCTCGTCTGGTTGGATGCAGATCGTGAGCACGTTGGGGTCCAGCGCATCGACCCCCGTGCCTGCGAAAAACCGCACCGGAGCCGGCCGGAACACCACCGTGACTTCCGTGCAGCGGAGAGGCAGCCGCTTGCCGGTGCGCAGGAAGAACGGCACGCCGGACCAGCGCCAGTTATCGATGTAGAGCCGGACGGCGGCGAACGTTTCGGTTGTCGAACGGGCCTTCACTCCGTCCTCCTCGCGGTAGCCGGCGATCACGTCCCGCCCGGCTGCGCTGCGTGCGTACTGCCCGCGGACGATGTCACCGGGCGTGAGCGGACGCATCGCCTGGAAGAGCTTGTACTTCTCGTCCCGCACTGATTCGGGCGCAAACGAGGACGGCGGTTCCATAGTTAGCAGCGAGAGCACTTGCAGGACATGGTTCTGGACGATGTCCCGCAGGGCGCCCGTCTCTTCGTAAAATTCGCCGCGCCCCTCAATGCCGATCGACTCGGCGACCGTGAACTGCACGTGGTCGATCGCGTCGCGTGTCCAGACTCGTTCGAAGACCGCGTTTCCAAAGCGAAAGACGAGGATGTTCTGGACGGTCTCTTTGCCGAGGTAGTGGTCGATGCGGAAGACCTGCTTCTCGTCGAACACTTTGTAAATGGTGGCGGCGAGTTGGCGAGAGCTGGCGAGGTTGTGACCGAAGGGCTTTTCGACGACGAGGCGCGTCCCTTCCACCAGGGCAGATTCGCCGAGATCCCGGATCGTGGCTTCGAACGACGACGACGGGATGGAGAGGTAGATCAGCCGTTCAGGCAGGGTGCAGCGCTTTTTGATGCCAGCGCCGCCTTCCACGCTCCCGGACACGTAGCAAAGGCGTTTGGCGAAGCTCGCCCAGGCCTTCGCCGTGACCTTCGTCCGCGAGAATTCGCGCACAGCGCCAAGCGCCATCGTCCGAAAGTCGGCGTCGGAGACTACTCCGCGTGCGTACCCGACGATCTTGCCGCTCTTGGGCAGCAGGCCGCCAATGTGCAGGTTGTAGAGCGCGGGCAGCAGCTTTCGCCGCGCCAGGTCACCGGTCGCGCCGACGATCACGATGTCCTGGGAGGCAGGCGGGGCGAGGCTCATTGGTGCTTGACGGCGTGCCCGCCGAACTGGTTGCGCAGGGCGGCGATAACGCGCATGGAGAACGGATCCGCTTCGCGCGAAGTGAAGCGAGAGAACAGGGCCTGGGCGAGGACGCTGACGTTCACACCGCGTTCCACCGCTTCGAGCACCGTCCAGCGCCCTTCGCCAGAGTCGTCAACGTACCCTTCCAGGGTGGCGAGCTTCGGGTCCGCCGCAAAGGCGTTTTCCGCGAGTTCGAGCAGCCAGCTACGCACCACGCTGCTGTGGTTCCACAGCTTTGAAAGTTGGTGGAGATCGAAGTCGTACTCTTCGGCCGCCTGAAGCAGGTCGAATCCCTCGGCATAGGCCTGTAGCATGCCGTATTCGATGCCGTTGTGGACCATCTTCGAGTAATGGCCCGCGCCTGGCCCGCCAACGTAGGCGTAGCCGTCTTGCGGAGCGAGTGACTCCAGGATCGGCTCAACATGGTCGAACACTTCACGGTCGCCGCCGGCCATCAGGCAGAAGCCGTTTTCGAAACCCCAGATGCCGCCCGAGGTGCCAACGTCCAGGTAGTTGATGCCTTGCTCCGTCAGCTCCTTGCCACGGCGGACGGTGTCCTTCACGTAGCTGTTGCCGCCGTCGATGACGATGTCGCCTGGCGAAAGCAGCGGCGCAACTTCTTCGACGGTCGACTGCGTGATCGCCCCGGAGGGGACCATCAACCAGACCACCTTCGGCGAAGGCAGCCGATCCACCAACTCCTTGAGCGAGGCTACGTCCGAGACGGCGGGGTTTCGGTCGTAGGCCACGATTTCGTGTCCGAAGGTGCGTAGGCGCTTCGTCATCCCGGCGCCCATTCGGCCCTGTCCGACCATGCCGATCGTCATTGGTCGCGCGCTTATTGCAATGTCTGCGTCGGTCTTGGCCGTGGTCATCGGGGCAGGCCGCCCTGTAGTTCGCGCATCGTGACGCGGGTCGCTCTGCGCCCCAGTGCGGTGAGCGACGAAAGGTCACCGAGGGCCTGCGCGGCTTTCAACTGACCGAACGTGTACTCCTTGCCGGGGATGGCAAGATCCGGGCCTCCCTCCTCGGTGACCACCTGGATGAAGACGCCGTTGTTGGCGCCGCCCTTGTGCAGCTGGCCGGTGGAGTGCAGAAATCGCGGGCCAAACCCGACAGTGGTGGCAACGTGGCAGCGATCGCGCAGTGCGAGGCGGATCGTGTCCAACTGGGCGATGGTTTCGGGATTGCGCGGGAGATACGCCGTGAGCGCGATGTAGTCGCCAGGCCGGACGGCAGCGAGAGTTTCGGCGAGGTTCGGCGTTTGGGCGTTCGCCGCGCGGCCGTTGAGAATCGCCGCGGTGGCGTCCTTCGCCTCCTGCACGTTCGGCTGGTCGAACGGGTTTATCTTCAGGATCTGCCCGGCGATCGCTGTTGCGAACTCCCAGCGAAAGAACTCCGCGCCGAGTTGGTAGGGGTCGGTGTAGGGGAGGCGGACAACCGGGTGGCCGGCTGCCTCGAAGGCGGCGAGGGCGGGGTTATCGCCAATCGCCACGAAGAGCCGGTCGGAGCCGTAGACCATGGGGTCACCGAGCGCTTCGCCTTCGATCGGGACGATGCCGCGTCCCTCCTTGCCGGTCGATTCGGCCACCAGCTGTTCGACCCAGTAGCCGAGTGTGGAGAGTGCGGCCGGGAGAACGAGAGTGAGCTTGTCCCGGCCGGCCAGGGCGGCCTCGCCCATCACCGTGCCGAGCCAGGCGCCCGGGTTTTCGGCCGCTGGCACGCTCGCCCCGCAGGCGGCTTCCATGTCGTGGGCACGTTCGAGCAGGCGCTGGATATCGACGCCAATGAGCGCCGCTGGCACCATCCCGAAGTGGCTCAGGGCGGAGTAGCGCCCGCCGATTTCCGGCTGGTTTTCGAAAACGCGCCGGAAATTGTGCTCCCGCCCCAGCACCGCAAGCGGCGAGCCGGGATCCGTGATCGCGATGAAATTACGGCCGTCCGGGATCTTCTCCCAGAAATAGGCGAACTGGCTCAGCGTCTCGAGAGTGCCGCCCGACTTGCTGGCGACGATGAAGAGCGTCTTCTCGAGGTCGATCGCTTCTTCGACCGCGAGGATCTGCTCGGGGTCCGTGGTGTCGAGCACCTTGAGGTCGAGTGCGCCGGGCGCCGAGCCAAAAGTGGCACGCAGTACTTCGGGCGCGAGGCTCGATCCGCCCATCCCGAGCAACACGGCCGTCTTGTAGCCGTGGGCGAAGACGCTTTCGGCAAACAGCTTTAGGTCGGCGGCCTCGGCGGGCAGTTCGTCCGCGACGGTGAGCCACCCAAGCCGGTCGCTGAGCTCCGTTGGGTCGTCCTTCCACACCCTGTAGTCTCGCTCCCACACGCGGGTGACGACCTTGCCAGTCTCCAGGGCCTCGAGGCGCACCTCGACGGAGGATCTGAGCGCTCCGAGGGTTTCTGCGGACGGCGGCGGCCCAATGCGCGCCACTGCAAGCGCTGACGCGACCTGGTCGAGCAGCTTCTGAAAGTCTTTCTGGAACGAGGCGAGCCCATCGCTGAGGAGCTTCGCCGTGACCGCCTCAAGGTCGATGCCGGCTTTGGCGAGGGCCGCCAGCTCGCTCTCCGCGCGCGCAATGTGCGGGACAATCGTCTCCGCCACCACGGCGTGATCCAGGACGGCGAGGAGCGTCGATTCGGGCATCGTATTCACGGTGTCCGGTGCGATCAGCTCCTGCACATAGAGAATGTCTGAATAGGCCGCGTTTTTGGTCCCCGTGGAAGCCCAGAGCGGCCGCTGGACCATCGCCCCGGCGTCGGCAAGCTTCTGCCAACGGGGGCCGGAGAAGGTCGTCTGAAAGAGCGAGTAGGCGTGACGGGCGTTCGCGACGGCGGCTTTGCCCAGCAGTGGCGAATCCTTCGGCAGCAGCGCATCGACGGCCGTATCCACACGCGAAACAAAGAACGAGGCGACGCTGGCGATGCCTTCGAGCGGCTGGCCAAGGGCCTGGCGCCGTTCGAGCCCCCTGATGTACGCCTCGGCGGTCTGCTCATAGGCGGAAGTGCTGAAAAGAAGGGTGATGTTGATGTTCGTGCCGCCCGCGATCAAGTCCTCAACGGCGCGGCATCCTTCCGGTGTGCCCGGCACCTTGATCATCACGTTCGGCCGATCGACGAGGGCGAACAGGCGCCGGGCCTCGGCCACGGTTTTTGCGGTGTCGGTTTCGATCCCCGGCGGTACTTCCAGCGAGACGTAGCCGTCTTTGGCAGTGGTGCGGTCGTAGATTGCACGAAGGATGTCGGCGACGGCGCGAATGTCTTCGACCGCCAATGAGACGAACGCGTCGTAGGGAGTGATGCCGACCTGGGCGGCGAGCGCCTTCAGGGCATCGTCGTAGTCTGTGGATCCGGCGATCGCCTTTTCGAAGATCGATGGATTGGAGGTCATGCCGCTGATCCAACCATCGTCTACCATTTTGGCGAGGGCGCCGGATTGGATGTGTCTGCGGCGGATGAAATCAAGCCAGATGCTCTGACCCGCCTCCAAGATCGCTCGGGTGACGGGCTGGACGGCAGGGCTAACCATGGACATCTCCTCAACAAGTGCGCTGTCTTAGGGGCGCCGGGTTCGTAACTGGTGTCTTTCGCCGGCGCCTTGTCGCTGAATCATCTTAGGCTGGTCGCGCAACGGCAGAGAGTGCTTACAACGTACCATTCTGCGTGAGGACGCAGCTTAACGGCTCGTAACAGATCCATACCGTTTGTGGACCAGGGAGTGCAAACATGACTTCGACACTGGTGCTGGGCATCGATGTTGGTGGGACGGGCATCAAAGCCCAAATCGTGGATGTAGAACAGGGCACACTCACAGCAAAGCGGTTGAGGGTGAAAACGCCCCAGCCATCGACTCCGAACGCAGTATCGAAGGCTGTCGGGAAGCTGGTCTCCGCCAAGGAACTCCGGGCGGCCGAGATCGCCGGCGCCGGGTTTCCGGCGGTCATCAAGGACGGAGTGGCGCGGAGCGCAGCCAACGTCGATCACCGCTGGATCGGCACGAACGTGGCGGAGGTGCTGTCCGAGGCTACAGGGATGCCCACCACGGCGATCAACGATGCGGACGCGGCCGGGCTTGCCGAGGTGCGCTTCGGCGCTGGACGGGGCGAGTTCGGGGTCGTCGTCATGGTGACGCTCGGCACCGGGATTGGGACAGGGCTGTTCTGGAAGGGCCAGCTCGTCCCGAACTCCGAACTCGGCCACCTGCAAGTGCGTGGCCGGGACGCGGAGGACAGGGCGGCGGCGAACGTGCGCGAGAAGAAACACCTCTCGTGGACTCACTGGGCGAAGCTGGTGGAGGAGTACCTGCTGGTTCTCGACCGGGTTCTTGCGCCGGACCTCGTGATCATCGGTGGTGGCGTAAGCGCTACGCCCGAAAAGTTTTTGCCGAAGATCACTATCAGGCCGCGGTTGGTGGCGGCGCAGCTGGGCAACGATGCGGGGATTATTGGCGCGGCGATGTATGCCGCTGAAGCGTCGGCGGCGGTGATGGTTGGCCCGGCCGAGCCAGGGTGACGCGCTCGGGGTAGAATCGCGCTCGCCGGCGATTCGCCCTGAGCGAGCCCGGTCCGGAGGACAGCATGCGGCGAATGGATGGCAAGGTGGCGGTGATCACAGGCGGCGCAAGCGGCATCGGTGCAGCGACTGCGAGACTGTTCGTTGAGGAGGGCGCGCGTGTCCTGATCGCCGACCTCCAGGAGGGCGTGGCGGCAGACCTGGCCGGCCAGCTTGGCAGCTCCGCGCGGTCGGTTGGCTGCAATGTTGCAAAGGAAGCAGACGTGGCATTGGCCATCGGCCGGGCTCTCGAAGAATGGGGTCGTCTGGACGTGCTGTTTAACAATGCTGGCTTCGGCGGCGCGTCCGGCCCGCTCGATGAGACCTCGGTCGAAGACTACGACGTGACGATGGACGTGCTCCTGAAGAGCGTCTTTCTCGGGATCAAGCACGCATCCCCGCTGATGAAGGGGCAGCGATCCGGCAGCATCATCAACACCGCCAGCGTCTGCGCGTTCGAAGCAGGCGTTGGCAACCAGCTCTACAGCGTGGCCAAGGCGGGTGTGGTGATGATGACCAAGGCCGCGGCGCTCGAACTTGCGGAGTTCGACGTGCGCGTCAACGCCGTTTGCCCCGGCTATATCGCCACGCCACTGGCCGCCGGACGTCCGATCTCGACTGCGGAGCCCGACCGCGTAGCGGCGGCGGTCGATCGCCTGCGCAACGCCAACAGCGACAGTCAGCCGCTCGCCCGCTCCGGTGAGCCTCTGGACATCGCCAACATGGTGCTCTTCCTTGCGAGTGACGATTCTCGGTGGGTGACGGGTCAGGCGATGGTGGTGGACGGCGGGCTGCTCGCCGGGCGCCCGTGGAGGAAGCTCGGGCCGTGGCTCACCGAGAATCGCGAGATCCGGATGTATCGCCCGCCGGCGTGAGCAAAGTGTGTTGAAGTGCATCCAAAACGGATGCATAATGGATGCGACATGGCGACGCTGACCTTGAAGAACGTCCCGGATGACCTCTATCAAAAGCTGAAAGCCCAGGCGGTCGCGCATCGCCGCAGCCTCAACCAGGAGGCGATTGCGCAGTTGATCGCCGTGAACGATCCCCAGCTGAGTTCCCACCACGCGTTTGAGGCAGCGGCTGAGTTTAGCGCAAAGCTCAAGGCGAAAGGCGTGTGGCTTACATCCGAGGAGATCGACGCGTTCATCGACGAGGGAAGGCGTTGATCGTCGTCGATACGCAGATGCTCGTCTACGCGGCCACACCCAATCCCAACGCTGAGATGGCCCTGCGCGTTGCGTTGAAGGACCCCGATTGGAGAACGTCGACCCTCTGGAGAAGCGAATTCCGCAACGTGCTGGCGGGTGGGATGCGCCGCGGCAGCTTCGACGCCGCCGATGCCGCCGGTATGTTCGCCGGGGCTACCGGGTTGCTGAAAGCGGAGATTTTGGCCGACACCGAGGCAGTGCTCGCACTCGTCAGCCAATCCACTTGCACCGCCTACGATCTCGAGTTCGTCGCGGTTGCCCTTGCCTTGAACGTCCCCCTTGTCACCAACGACAAGCAGGTGCTGGCCGAGTTCCGCGGCACCGCGATCTCGCCCGAGGCGTTCGCCGCGTAGAATGCGGATACCGCCCGAGATTCCGGGCTCGGAGATGCAAGTGGCCTACGAAGCGATCCTTTACGACGTCGAAGACGGCGTCGCCACCATCACCCTCAACAAACCGGAACGCCTCAACGCTTTCGACGATGCGATGCTCACCGAGTGGCACCAGGCGATCGTCGCCGCAGACCACGACAGGGGTGTGCGCGCGATCATCATCACCGGCGCGGGCCGGGGCTTCTGCAGCGGCATGAACGTCGCGGCCGAGGCGGGCGGCAGCGGTATCCTCCGCTCCGAAGCAACGGTGTCGACTCGCCGCCACAGCCTGCGCGACCGCGTGCACCCGATCCCGCGCGCTCTCATCCAACTCGAAAAGCCGTACATCGCCGCGATCAACGGCGCGGCCGCAGGCGCTGGAATGGATATGGCGAGCATGGCCGACATCCGCTTCGCCTCCAGCACTGCGCGTGTGGGCATGACCTACGCGCGCATGGGTCTCATCCCCGGAGACGGCGGGACGTACACGTTGCCGCGCATCGTCGGCGTCCAGCGTGCGCTGGATATGATGTGGACCGGCAAGATGTTCACCGCCCACGAGGCGCTCGAGATGGGCTACCTGATGGCCGTCTACGAGCCAGACGAACTGATGCCGAAAGTGACCGAGTACGCGCGGCAGATTGCGCGCGGCCCGGCGACCGCCATCCAACTCATGAAGAAGCTCGTCTACCGTTCGGCCAACCTGCCGTTTGATGAGCACCTGGACATGGCCCAGATGGCGATGTTCATCGCTCAATCAACCGACGACGCCAAGGAAGGGCCCCGCGCCTTCGTGGAGAAGCGCGAACCACAGTTCAAGGGGCACTGAGTCTGCGCCGAGGGGGGGCGAAGCCAGTGGCGCCGCCCTCGCTCGCTGTACACTTGCTTGGATGACACTCGCAATCGGCCAGCCCGCACCCGCCTTCACCCTCCGCAATAAGGCTTTCCAAGAGGTGACCCGTGATTCGTTCCCCGGGAAGCACCTCGTTCTCGCCTTCTACCCGCTCGCGTTCACTGGTGGCTGAACGAGTGAGATGACTGCCTTCCGGGACCACACTGACAGGTTTACGGAGGCGAATGCCCAGGTCTTGGGCATTTCAGTTGACTCACCCGCCGCCGCTGGCGAATTCGCAGAGAAGCTCGGACTTGAGTTCCCGCTCGTCAGCGACTTCCCGCGCCACCAGGTTGGGCGTGACTTTGGAGTCTTCAACGAAGAACGCGGCGTCCATGTCCGTACGACGGTGGTAATAGACAAGGACGGCGTAGTCCGGGGCGTCTACGCCGAACCACGAGACTTCGAGTCCCATCCTGTGAAAGCGCTCGAGATCCTCGCCGGTCTCGGGTAGCCAACCGGACAGTCCATACGCTCTCCACGGCGCACCTGCGACGCTTATAATCGGAGCGAGACTAGTTTGGAGGACTCTGATGGAACTCACGCTCACCGCTGCCGAATCCGACCTCCTGCGCTCCACGCTCGACCGCGCTATTGGCAACCTGAAGATGGAGATCTCGAATACGGAGAACTTCGCGATGCGCAACGAACTGAAGCAGGACGAGGTTTTGCTTAAAGCCATTCTCGAACGCCTACAGCCGGCCCACGCCGTTTAGTAGGGTTCGCAACAGGGATCAGTCGCCGCCGCTCCGCAGCGCAGCGCGCAGCGCCGCGATGCTGTCTGCCACGCTTTTCTCGGTGTTGTACACCGAGCTCCCGCAGACCAGCACGTTCGCGCCCGCCGCCACGCAGCTCGCGATGTTCCCCACCTTCACGCCCCCGTCAATCTCGATCTCAGCCGCATAGCCGCCAGCATCCAGTAGCTGGCGGATACGCCGCACCTTGTCCAGCTGCGCGGGCAGCATCTGCTGGCCGCCCCAACCGGGGTTGATCGTCATCACCATTACCTGGTCCGCGTCGGCCAGCGACTCTTCGATCGCGGACACCGGCGTCCCCGGGTTGATGCAAACGCCAGCCCGCTTCCCCATTCTGCGAATCGTGTCGAGTGTGCGGTTGATGTGCGGCGACACCTCGATGTGCACATTGATCGTGTCGGCGAAATCCTTGAATGCCTCGATCTGGCGCTCGGGTTCGACGACCATCAGGTGGATGTCGAATGGCAACGAGGTCACCTTGCGTAGCGCCTCCACAAGCGTGGGTCCGAAGGTGATGTTCGGCACGAAGCGGCCGTCCATCACGTCAAGGTGAAGGCAGTCTGCGCCGC
>JBDSJC010000195.1:0-6981 GCA_039917655.1 Tepidiformaceae bacterium | reverse complement strand
ACAAGGGCATCGCCAGCGCGAATACGCTGGACAGCGGCGATGGCCTCGTAATGCTCGATACAGGCGCCACGCAGGACGCAGCGCCGTTGTTCGAGCAGGTGCGGAAGTGGCGGCCCGATTCGCGGCTCGCGAGCGCAGTCTTTTCGCATCACCACGTGGACCACATCTTCGGCGTCGGCCCGTTCGAAGCGGAGGCTGCGGAGAAAGGCTGGTCCCGGCCGCTGGTCTACGGCCACGAACACCTCGGCCGCAACTTCGACCGCTACAAAAAGACGATCGGCTGGAATACGGCGATAAACGCCCGCCAGTTCGCGATCGCCGCGCCGCACTACCGTTTCGCCGAACCGAGCCGCTACCCGGACGTCACCTACTCACAGTCGCTCACACTCCGCCAGGGAGACCTCACCTTCGAACTGCGGCACACGCGCGGCGAAACTGAAGACGCCACCTGGACGTGGGTGCCGGAGAAGAAGATCCTCGCGCCCGGCGACCTCTTTATTTACGCCACTCCCAATGCCGGCAACCCGCAAAAAGTCCAGCGATACGTGGGCGAATGGGCGGCTGGGCTGCGCGAGATGGCGGCCCTGGGCGCAGAGCTGATGCTTCCCGGACACGGCTTCCCGATCTTCGGCGGCGACCGCATCAAGACGGCGTTGACCGATACCGCCGAGCTTCTCGAATCGATCGAAGGCCAGGTGCTGGCGCTGATGAACACCGGCGCCTCGCTCGATACGGTGCTCCATTCGGTCACCGCGCCTGCGCATCTGCTGGAGAAGCCCTACCTGCGGGTTGTCTACGACCATCCCGAGTTCCTCGTGCGCAACGTTTGGCGTTTGTACGGGGGCTGGCACGATGGCGAGCCGGACAACCTGCTGCCTGCGCCTCGCCTCCAGCAGGCGCGCGAATGGGTGGAGCTGGCCGGCGGGCTCGAAAGGGTGCTCGACCGTGCCGCCGCTCTGCGGGCCGAAGGCGACCTGCGAATGGCCTGCCACCTGGTGGAGTACGCCGTCATCGCCGAGCCCGGATCGAATGCCGCGCATGCCCTGCGTGCCGAGATCTACGCGGCGCGCGCGGCGCTCGAAACCTCGTCGATGTCGCGCAACATCCTCAACCACGCTGCCCTTTCGAGTCAGCAGGGGAAGCGCGATATCGCCGGACGCTGGTAGGCGGCGTCAGGCGCGGGCGGCCAGCCCCGTGAGCGCCCCTCCGGTCACGCGGTAGCCAGTCCAATCATCCATCGCCACGGCACCGAGCGCCTTGTAGAAGCGGATGGACGGCTCGTTCCAATCGAGCACCGACCATTCGAGGCGGGCGCAACCACGTTCCACGGCGAGCCGCGCCAGTTCAGCGAGGAGCGCCTTGCCGAAGCCGTGCCCGCGCAGTGCCGGCCTCACGAAGAGGTCTTCCAGGTAGACGCCGGGCTTCCCCGCCCAGGTGCTGAAGTTGTGAAAGAAGAGCGCGAAACCGGCGCTCTCCCCGTCTTCGGTCTCGGCGAGGATAACTTCGGCGTAGGGGCGCGGGCCGAACAGGTGGCGGCCCAACTCTTCGCGGTCCAGGAGCACCGCGTGCGGTTCACGCTCGTACTCGGCAAGGCCGTGGATCAGCTCGATGATCGTGTCGAGATCGGACTCCACGGCCGCGCGCAGCCGTCCTTTGGGATTCGTCACCATTGCAGTTCGAACTCCTCTGGCTCCCAGTCTATCCAGCGCCCGTGATGATGGCAGCCTGCCAGCCGCGTCGCGCGCTTGCCTGCTGGCCCCAACTGCGCGAGCCACAGCGAACCCTCGAAAGGCAGCTCGCGCTTCATCGAAACGAACTCGCTGAAGCCCATTACCACGATCGCCACCTCGCGGGTTGCGGCCGAGGCCACCAATAGCTGGCGCAGCCGCTCGCGCATCTCCTCGCTGAACTGGTTGAGGACGAACGTCGCGAACACGCAGACCGACGTCTGAGGATCCGCCCCGGCGATCAGCGCCGGCAGTAGTTCGAAGACGTTCCCGCCGATCAGCGTCGGCGGGTCCTTCCGCGCGACTTCGATGGCAGAGTTCAGCAGAGCCATCCGGTCCGTATGGTCCGGCCAGACCAGCGCCCGCAGCCAGTCCATGTCGTCGGCGTCACGCACGTCCAGTGGGTTGAGGTCGATCCCGAGCCGCGCCGCCACCCGGGGCAGGGGCGAAGCCGGCGGCAGCGCCCCCCGCGACTCGGAGGTGACCTGCACCGCCGACCCGGGCGCGCCCGCCGTTAGTCCGTGGCCGTAGTCGTACGCATAGCGGTCGAACACCAGGTTGAGTCCCGCTGCCGGCCCAATTTCGATCAGCGTGAGCGGCTTTCCCGTGCGCTGCGCCATTTCGCCGAACGCCGGCAGAAGACAAGCCGAGCGGCGCACTTCGTTCGTCTGCACCATCCGCGTCTCCAGGATTCGCACGATCTTTGGGCCGCGCGAGAGGCAGAACTCGCGAAAGAGACTCCGCAGGTCACCAGCTTCCGGCCCCGGAGTGAGCGTGCGGTAGTGCGTCGCCAGCAGTTCGCCCGGCGACTTCGCCAACAGATAGTGCACCGCGCCAAAGAGCATGTTCGCGATCGGCTGTCCCTCCTGCCGGTGCGACGCGAGTTCGAGCAGATCCCGGTCGTCGGCGACAACCAGCGCCAGCGTCTCGTAGAGAGGGCAATCGCCCGAAGGCACCTCCACCTCGGCAAACCGCCGAAACGAGGCAGCGAGTGCTTCGAAATCCGTCACCCGCTCAGTTCACAGGACGCGGCTACCAACCGCAAGGCGCGGCGGTTCCGCAGACCAACCGGGCGCTGCCGCCGCGCTGCTAGGCCTGGATCAGCTCAATCTCGATCCCCACCACCTCGGCGTCGAGCCGCCATTCTTCGACCGCGCGGGCGATCGCCTGGGCCTGTGAATCGGCATGGCCGCCCTCGTTCGAAAGACAAGCCGCGGCGATGACGGCGAACCCCACGTCGTCCAGTTCGTCCACCTCCGCAACGCTCGCGTTGAAGCGCGTCCGCAGCCGCTCCACGGTCGATTTCACGATCGCGCGTTTCTCCTTCAGCGTCCGCGAAGGGAGGCGCAGGCGCAGGCGGATCACAGCGATCGTCACCGCACGATCGTAGGCTGCCTGGCCCCGGCAGTCAGCCGCCCGCTCAGCGGGAGCCGCGCTTCTTTTTGCGCCGCGGAGCCTTGCTCGCCTTTTCGACAATAGTCAGCAGGCCGCGGCCCGAGATGTGCATCTTCTGGCGCTTGGCATCCAGCTTCCTGGCGCGCCGCTCCCAGCGGTCCATGGCCCACCCTCTGCGGCAGCGGTTTCGCTAGCCGTTGGTCTCTTCGAAGCGTAGCAGTTGGCGGCGAAGGTGGTCCTGGAGGCTGTCGAACGCGTCTCGGCCGGGGGCGATCGTTGCGTCCCGGCTGAGGAGCGACTGAAAGCGCGCCACCTGCGGGGGCGACATCGTGCGCTCGAGCTCCGCGAGCAAGGCCAGCGAGCCACGGATTCGCGCCCACTCCTCCAGCAGCGGTTGGACGCCAGAGAGCCGGTCGGCGAACCGGGACCGCAGATGGCGCGTTTCACCCGCCGCGATCGCGTCGCCGGAGTCCGCCAGCGCCCGGTCGACGGCGCGCACCAGTTCGGTCATCACCGGCTGCAGGTGGTCGCGCGTGAAGACGAAGCAGTCGAGCTCCTTCGAGAACTCCGCGAGCAGCTGGTCGATATCAATCAGCAGCATCCAGCCGAGTTTGGCCGATCGGCGGCCCACTGTCTCGACGCCGTCCGTGAGGCAGGTGCAAGCCGCGTTCCCGCGCCCTGCGTAGAATGCCCCCCACCAGACCAGTTCCCGGAGAGTTGCATGGAGTACGGACAGATCGGCTATGACGTGGAGGACCGCGTCCTCACCATTACGATGGACCGCCCGGAACAGTTGAACGCATTCACGGACCAGATGAAGCGCGAGATGATCGATGCCTTCGAGCGGTCGGACGCCGACGACAACATTCGCGTGGTGATTGTCACCGGCCGCGGGCGGGGGTTCTGCGCGGGCGCCGATCTCTCGGGCGGCCCGGCTACATTTGACGCCAGCAACCGCGGACGCCCGGCAGATATCGCTGACTACCGCGACGGCGGCGGCCAGCTCACCCTGCGCATCTTCGATTCGAAGAAGCCGGTGATCGCCGCGATCAACGGGCCGGCAGTCGGCGTGGGCGCAACAATGACGCTGGCCATGGACATTCGCCTGGCCTCGGACAAGGCGCGCATGGGCTTCGTCTTTTCGCGCCGCGGGATCGTGCTGGAGGCCTGCAGCGGCTGGTTCCTGCCGCGAATCGTGGGCATTAGCCAGGCCCTGGAGTGGGTCTACTCAGGCCGCGTGTTCGACGCCCAGGAGGCCCTCGCCGGGCGGCTGGTGCGCAGCGTCCACCCTCACGAGGAACTCCTCCCGGCGGCGCGGGCGATCGCCAAAGAGATCGTGGACAACACCTCGGCGGTGTCCGTCGCCCTCAGCCGCCAGATGCTCTGGCGGGGCCTTGCGGGCGACCACCCAATGAAGGGCCACATGGCCGACAGCCGCGGCATCCTGGAGATGGGCAAATCGGCGGACGTGAAGGAGGGCGTCGCGGCGTTCCTGGAGAAGCGCGCCCCGAACTTCCAGATGAGCGTCAGCAAGGAACTGCCGGACCTGTTCCCCTGGTACGAAGCCCCGCCCTTCCGCTGAGACTACGGGAAGAAAGAAATCGCCCGTTGGCGCGCCGAACCGCAGTTCTCCCGTCTCCCTCCGCGGCGGGAGACGGGACGGGGGTGAGGGTCCGCCGCCGGGCGAAACATCGCTCCATTGCTCAACCGAGCACTAGCACTAACGTAAATAAGTTCGCGGTGGTTGAGACCTCCACAGCAGTTCTCCCCTCGCCCTCCGCGGCGGGAGACGGGACGGGGGTGAGGGCCGCGCGCGCCGGAGATCTTACTCACTCGGTAGACGGTCACGGCAACCGGCGGCGAACGGTCGATGTCGACGAAAACCCTGGGGACGAAAACGGGGGGCGGCCAGCTTCAAGGCTCTCTGCGAATGGTACGCGAGCGGGAAAGAACGCGCCGATTCGGGCCCTCCATGGCCTCCAATACGCTTACGGAGACATAAGAAACTGGAGTGCAGGTTTACAAAGGACTAGCATGCGGGCAGTTAGAATGCGACTAACGACCCGGCGACTGCGGACGCCCGTGTTCGCCGGCCCCAAGGGACGGAGGACACACTCATGCCAAATCACAACGGGCTACTCACCCGGACGGGCACGCGCCTGTTGGCGCTCTTCGCGGTGGTCATCGCCACCGCCGGGCTGATGCTCGCGGGCGGGGCCACGCCCGCGCTGGCGGTGGCCGGAATTACGGTGACGCCAACGTCTGGCCTCGTAACCACGGAAGCGGGCGGGACCGCCACGTTCACCGTGGTACTCAACGACGTGCCTACCGCGTCCGTAACCATTGCGTTGAGTTCCAGCAACACGGCGGAGGGGACCGTCTCGCCAGCATCCTTACTCTTTACTACTGGCAACTGGAACGTAGCGCAGCTCGTGACGGTTACGGGGGTGAATGACTTGGTGGATGATGGCAACGTCGTGTACTCCATCGTCACCGGCCCCGTAACAGGCGGCGACGCTGGCTACAACGCGATCAACCCTCCCGATGTCTCTGTAACGAACAACGATGACGACCCGTCCCAGCTACAGTTCTCAGGGGTCAACTTCCCTGTGCTCGAAGGCAACTCCGGGCCGACGCCAGCGACGTTCACGGTGACGCGTACCGGCGATGTGACGGTGGCCGCGTCAGTGACGTGGACAGCTACGTCAGGCGGCGTCAGCCCCGCCACTGCAAATGTGGACTTTGTCAGCCCGGCGACTGGCACGCTCAACTGGACGGCCGGCGGTAGCCAATCGGGGACGGTGACCATCTTCGGTGATACCACAGTGGAAGCCGACGAGACGATCACCATTACGCTGACAGCTCCGTCTGGCGCGGTCATTGCGGGATCCTCCACAGCAACCATCACGATCCTCAACGATGACTCCGTCGCGAGCGGTGGCACCATCCAGTTCTCCCAGGCCACCTACACGGTCAGCGAGGGTGTGAGCGGCGGCAACGCGCTCGTAAGCGTCACAAGGACGGGCGGGACGAGCGGCGGCGTCACGGCCACCTGCTCTACCCAAATCTCGGGCAGCAGCGCTGTAACGCCCGCGGACTACACCGCTGTTGTGCAGGTCTTGACGTGGGCGGGCGGCGACGGTGCTTCCAAGAACTGCTCGATCCCGATCGTCGCAGACGGGGCCGCAGAACCCACTGAGACGGTTATCCTCAACCTGACCCTCCCCACTGGCGGCGCCACGTTGGGCTCGCCCGCGCAGGCCACCCTGTTCATCACCGATACCAGCCTGCCGGCGATTACTTCCCTCAGTCCCTCGTTTGGTCCGATCGGCGGCACAAACACGATCACGATTAGCGGCGCGAACTTTAACAGCGCGAGCTTCGTGTTCTTCGGGACAAGTCCGGGCGTTCCACCCACGACCATCGCCGACAACGGCTCATCCCTGACCGTGGTTGTACCATTCTCATCCACTGTCGGCGCCCAAACGGTCGAGGTCGTCGTGCGCACCCCGGTGGGTGACAGTAGCACAGTCGGTACCTCCAACGACTATGCGTATGTTGGCGGACCGACCGTCACGGGTCTTTCAATTACCACGGGGCCGACCACCGGCGGGACGGTCGGCATCGTCATCACGGGCACGGGCTTCACGCCCACCGGTATGACCGTGGCGTTTGGCGGGACGCTAGCCATCTTCACCTACAACAGCCCCACCAGCATAACCGCCGTCAGCCCGGCGCACTGCGCGGGTCTGACGGATGTCATTGTCACCACACTGGCCGGCTCCAGCCCGAACACAACTGCTGATGACTTCACCTACACCGGTACAGCGGGCTGCATACCCACCGTCACCAGCGTGAG
>JBDSJC010000194.1:0-21287 GCA_039917655.1 Tepidiformaceae bacterium | reverse complement strand
CCATGGGGTTCGCGAAGATGACGATCACGGCGTTCGGCGAGGCCTTGGCCGCGGCCGAGACCTTCGCCCGCACGATGGCGGCGTTGCCGTTCAGCAGCTCTTCGCGCGTCATCCCCGGCTTGCGAGGCGCGCCGGCGGTGCAGATCACGACGTCGGAGTCCGCGGTGTCTTCCCAGCCATCGGTCGCGGTGATGCGGGTGCTGAAACCTTCCCAGGCGGCTGCCTGGGACTCATCCAGCGCCTTGCCGAAGTGCATGGTGCCGGCGAACTGAGGGTCATCCTGGAGGACGACATCACAGATGTCGCGTTCGATGAGACGTTGCGCCATGGCGCCGCCAGTTGCTCCGGCACCGATGATCGTGACCTTTTTGCGGGCCATCAGGACTCCTTGGTTGTGTAGTTGCGGATGCCGCGAGATTACCACGCCGCCGGGTTACGTTCGGACAGGCAAGCGATGCACGTCGGGCGGCTCCGGGAGGTACTCAGCCGGGAACAGCTATGTCAGACTATGCGTATGAAGCTGGCTGTGACGATCTATCAGGATGAAGATGGCTGGTACGTGGTCGATTGCCCGGTGATTCCGGGTTGTGCAACGCAGGGGCGGACAGAGGCCGAAGCACTCGCTAACATAATCGAAGCGATTCAAGGATGCTTGGCGGCTCGCCGAGACGCGGGCATGCAACTGACGATAGACACTCGCGAAGTCGAAATTCCGGCTCTTGCCTAGATTGCCGCGAGTTTCCGGTGCGGCCGCGATTCGCGCCTTCCAGCGCGCCGGTTGGCAATTCGACCGCCAACACGGAAGTCACGTTATCCTTCTGCGCCCGGGCTTCGAGGTCTCGCTCTCCATCCCGCTTCACCGCGAACTCGGCCCGGGACTACTCAAGGACCAGATCAACAAGTCGGGCCTCACGGTTGAGGAGTTCACTGACTTTCTGCGGTAAGCCCCGCAACCCCTAACAACCCCCGCCCCTACACTGAATCGCGTGGAACAGGCGCACATCCGCAACTTTTGCATTATCGCTCACATCGATCACGGCAAGTCGACGCTAGCCGATCGGCTGCTCGAAACTACCGGCACCGTGAGCAAGCGCGAGATGTCCGAACAGCTGCTGGATTCGATGGACCTGGAGCGCGAAAAAGGGATCACGATAAAGGCCGCGGCGGCGCGGATGTCGTACACCTCCCCGAGCGGCGAAGAGTTCGAGTTCAACCTGATCGACACGCCGGGGCACGTGGACTTCACGTACGAAGTGTCGCGCAGCCTGGCCGCCTGTGAGGGCGCGCTGCTGGTTGTCGATGCCTCCCAGGGGATCGAAGCGCAGACCCTGGCGAACGTCTACCTGGCGATCAATCAGGACCTGACCCTTATCCCCATCCTCAACAAAATCGACCTGCCGCACGCGGACCCGGATCGAGTCGCCCACGAACTCGAACGCGTCATCGGCTTCAAACGCGAGGAGATGATCCTTGCAAGCGCCAAGGAAGGCATCGGCGTCGACGAGATCCTGGCCGCAATCGCCGAGCGGATCCCGCCGCCAAAGGGCGAGCCGACCGCCCCGCTGAAGGCGCTGATCTTCGATTCGAAGTACGACGCCTACAAGGGCGTCGTCGCTCACGTCAGGGTGTTCGAAGGCCAGCTTGAGGGGCGTAAACCGCTCAAGCTCATGCAGACCGAGGTCGTCTTCGACCCCCTGGAATATGGCATCTTCACCCCACAGATGAAGCCCCTGCCAGTGCTCGGCAACGGCGAGGTGGGGTACGTGGCCACGGGCCTGAAGGATGTGGCGGATTGCCGCGTGGGCGACACCATCACCCTCAACGCGGACCCCGCCAGCGAGCCCTGGCCGGGCTACCGCCAGGCGAAGCCGATGGTCTTCGCGGGCATCTATCCCACAGACTCCGACCAGTACCAGGAGCTACGCGAGGCCCTCGGCCGGCTGGTCTTAAACGACGCCTCGCTGGTTTACGAACCGGAGACCTCTGTCGCGCTCGGGTTTGGGTTTCGCTGCGGCTTCCTCGGGCTCCTGCACATGGAGATCGTGGGCGAACGGCTGGAGCGCGAATACGGACTTTCTCTGCTGACCACTGCCCCGAGCGTGGAATACCAGGTGAAGACCACCCAGGGGCTGGACGTGGTGGTGGACAACCCGGCCGACCTCCCCGACCCATCAAGCATCGCCGAGATCTCGGAGCCCTGGGCGCGGATCGATGTGATCACGCCGAGCCGCTTCATCGGCCAGGTAATGGAACTGGTGACCACGCGGCGGGGCGCATTCATCAAAATGGAGTTCCTCGAACCCGAGAATGAACTGGCACCAGGCGAAGCGCGCGTCTTGCTGGCGTACGACATCCCGATGGCCGAGATCCTGGTGGACTTTTACGACAAGCTGAAGGGTTCGACGAGCGGCTACGCAAGTCTTGACTACCACTTGAGCGAGTATCGCGCAGCGCGGCTCGTCAAGGTGGACATCCTCGTGAACGGGACACCGGTGGACGCCCTCTCTCTCATAACCCACAGCAGCAACGCGGACAGCGAGGGCCGCGTCCTGGTTTCGAAGCTGCGCACGCTCATCCCCCGGCAGATGTTCGACGTCCCGATCCAGGCGGCGGTTGGCGGTCGCATCATCGCCCGCGAAACGATCAAGGCGATGCGCAAAAACGTCCTGGCGAAGTGCTATGGAGGCGACATAAGTCGCAAGCGTAAGTTGCTCGAGAAGCAGGCTGAGGGCAAGAAGCGGATGAAGCGCGTGGGCAACGTAGAAATTCCGCAAGAGGCATTCATGGCCGTCCTGCGGCTGCGTGAAGACTGAGTTTCGGCCGCGAAATAATCCCGAAACGCAACGATGCTACTGTTGCCTCAGGCGCACGGACGCCGCCGAGTTCCGGTCACGGACTATCGGATTTGAGGAGTTGATGAACCATGATTAAAGCGTTTGTCCTGATCGTTGTTGATCCCGCGAAGACCATGGAAGTGTTCAATCGGCTGAACGCCGTTGAGGGCATCAGCGAGGTCTACCAGGTGATGGGGCCGTACGACATCGTGGCCGTCGTCGAAGTCTCCACCCTGACCGATGTCCCAGCAGTGATCAGCCGCCACATCCGCGCGGTGGAAGGCATCGAGAGCACGACGACGTGTGTGACCTTCCCCGAGGCCGCCAGCTAGGCGCGGTTCACGCATCGACGCCGAGCCCCCCGCCTCAAGGTTCCCGGCCGATGCTACCCCTGGCTCGCGCTTGAAATACGCGGATCGAGCCGTTAGCGGCGCGGGTCTGGGACGTTGACCACGATCGCTTCCTGGCTGTTGCGCGCCAACAAGAGTTCGGCTTCGTTGTCCGAATCCATGTTCTCTTCCATGTGGATTTCGAACGGCGGTACGAAGACGAAGTCGCCGGGCTCCGCGTCTGCGACGTGCTCCAGTTTCTCGCCCCAGCGGAAGCGTACGCGTCCGCGCAAAATGTAGATGCCCGATTCGGTTGCTCCATGGTGATGGACGCCCGAGGCGGCACCGGGGTCGTTGACGGCGGTGCCCATCCAGAGCCCTACCGAGCCCGAGGTGCCAGCGGAGATGCCGGCCTCGCGGCGCATGCCGGGCGTCTGCGCGGTCCCGCGGTCGCGGTCAGCGGGCTTAATGATCTTGACCATTTTAGTGCTCCTGAGAGAGACCGAGTGGGAGTGACCGGCCTTAGAAGATCGTTTCGTTTTTCTCAGCGGTCGGTTGTTCGCTGAGGACCTGGTCCAGGCTGAGGAGTCCAGCGCCGTTCATCAACCTGCGGCGGATGGCGAGCAGCGTCGATTCCTCGGCGCCGCCGAGCACGCGCTGGACGAGCGCGAAGATCGTCTCCGCCGTAACGAGGGTGTAGCGATAGTTCTCGCAGGCCACGCGAAGGGCCTCGGTAGACGGCTCGGTGCGTTGGTCGGGAGCCTGGTCGCGGTAGGCGTTGATGACCACAATGCCCTTGAGTTGCTCGGACTGCTTCAGCAGGTGCTCCTCCAGGCGGCGCTGGAGGCGAACGTAAGGCCACTCGACGATCTGCTCGCGGCTGCTTTCAACCTCGACGAGGGCCTTCGCGCCTTCACTTGTGGCGACGATCGGCGCGCCTGCGCCGCCTTCGACCGCAAAACCAAGCAAGCGGAGGGAGTCCGCCACCGAACCGGCGAAGACGGGACCGTCTTCGTAGAGCAGGCGGCGGTGGCGGGCGAGGCCATCATGACGTTCGCGCACAGCGCTGGCTAGCGCGGTGGCCTCCGTGGCGGCGGTCTCTGCTTCTTCGACTTCGGCTTCCACCTGCTCCAGCCCTGGAACCGGGACGCTGCGAGACCAATATGGAGGATCGGCGGCGGAGCCATGAGCATCGAGCCGGATGCACAGTTCGACGATCGCGCGGGCCAGTTCAGGCCGGTTGTGGCTGATGGCATCTTGGAACGCTGGGAGGAAGATCACCCGGCCTCCGCTCACTTCGAACTCGGCGGCAATCGGGATACCGGAGCCCCCTGTGGCGAGGAAGCGTGCTTCGCGGCGAAGCTCCGGCTGGCGGTCGTCGAACGACGCGCGGGACGCTACCTCGCTGCGGAAATTGCGCAGCAAGCTCGCGGCCGGATGGTCTTCCGCGAGGACCCGCACCGTCTTACCCTCGGCAGGCCGCAGGAACGGCGGAGCCCAGGCGAGTCCCGTCGGCGCGGGTAGCCAGCTGTAACGGTCACAGCCTTCGAAGCCCTGTAGTCCCGGCTGCACGGCGTTGGGGCGGGCCATGACGACGACAGTCCCACCCGATTCCAGCAGCCGGCGTGTCTCGTCGGCTCTGCGGCGGATCTGGTCCGCGGCGCTGACCGAAGAAGCGGAGCTTGGAGCGTTGACCACCGTGCGCTCGTCGAAGGCTGTGTATTCGCTGCCAGAGATCAACTGATGTGCAGCGTGAGTGATGCTCGCCGGGTCGATGAAAAGTGCGTCGTAGTCCGAATAAGAAGGCGCCGAAAAGACGCTGTAGTTGTCGATGGCAGCGTCGGGGAGGGCGTAGCCGATGGCGAGGAGGCGCATTTAGGAAGGCTCCGATTCAAGCACTGAGCGGAGGTGATCCGCGAGCGGTTTTCGCATTTCGGCGCGCGCCATGGCGGCGCCAATGTTGGCGGCGATGAGCCCGAGCGGACGCCCAGTATCGTAGCGCTTTCCTTCGTAGGTGAACGCCGAGACGCGTTCGCCGGCCGCAATCTGGCTGGCCAACGCGTCAGTCAATTGGAGTTCACCGTTCTTCCCAGGTGGAATGCTATCGATATGCGCGAAGATCGTCGGTCCCAAGATGTACCGCCCAACAACGCCAAGGTGCGACGGCGCTTCCGCCAGGGAGGGCTTTTCAACGATGCCCCGCAGGCGTGCTGGGTTGCCCGGACCTTCGGGATCAACGATGCCATACTGCGGCACGTCTGCGTCGGCCACCTGCTGGACGGCGATGACGCTGCTATCCCCGGGCCTGTAGACCTTCACCAGCTGTCCAACGACCGGTACTCTCGCCAACAGAAGGTCGTCGGGAAAGATGAGGACGAACGGTTCGCCTTCAAGGAGGTCGCGTGCGCAGGCGATCGCGTGGGCGATGCCCAGTGGTTCGGGCTGGCGCCGATAGTGAAAGGTGGCTAAATCCGCGGGTGCCCGTACGCCCACCAGGAGGTCGGCGCGGTTGTCCCGTTCGAGCATGCGTTGGGTGCGGCCGCCGTGGCTGAAGTGGTCAGTGATCGCTTCTTTGCCATCGGCGATGACGAAAACGACCTCGGTCATGCCGGCGGCGACAGCCTCTTCGACGGCGTACTGAATGAGCGGCTTATCGACCACCGGGAGCATCTCTTTGGGGACGGACTTGGTGGCGGGCAGCATGCGCGTGCCCAGTCCGGCGGCGAGGATGACGGCTTTCGTGATGTTCGGCATCGTACGCTATGGTAGGTGGCAGGCCCGCAAGCGGATATACACCGGCCAGGTTGGCTGGTATCCTTTGAGCTTGTCTGACTTTTTCCGGGGAGCAGTTTGAGGAAACGACCAAAGGTACAACCGAAGCCGGCTCCGCCGGAGCCACGAATCAACGAGCGCATCCGCGTTCCCGAAGTACGCCTCATCGATGAAGAGGGGCGGCAGGTGGGCGTTGTGCGCACCGTCGAAGCGATAGCAATGGCCAGGCAGCGCGACGTAGACCTCGTCGAAGTGTCCGCGCAGGCGCAGCCCCCGGTGGCCCGCCTCATGGACTTCGGACGCTTCAAGTACGAGCAGTCCAAGAAGGACCGCGAAGCCAAGAAGCACCAGGTGAACGTCCAACTGCGCGAAGTGCGGATGAAGCCGAAGATCGATGACCACGATGTGGACTTCAAGACGCGGACGGCAGCCAAACTGTTGAGGCAGGGCGACAAGGTGAAGGTCACCGTCATGTTCCGCGGGCGCGAAATCACGCACCCGCAGATCGGCAAGAACCTGCTCGACCGGGTCGTGGCGGCCCTTGAGGACGTGGCGCTAGTCGAGAAAGAGGCGATGCTGGAAGGCCGTCATATGACGATCATCCTGGCTGCGGACAAGAAAAAGATCGCAGCCAAAGCGCGGGCGTTGGCCGCCGCTGCCGCCGCCTCCGGCGCACCCGTCCCGGTGGAAGAGGAAGAGACAGACGAAGCCGTCCTGGCTGCTGCTGCCGCCGCGCCGGTGGTGAGCGAAGACGATGACGAAGAGGACGAGGCAGACGACGCTGCAGAGGCTGACGAAGCCGAAGAAGCGGCCGAACCAGTTGCCGCGAAAACAGGAGACTAACGTGCCGAAGCTGAAGACCCACAAAGGCGCCGCGTCACGCTTTCGCGTAACCGCCGGCGGCAAGATCATGCGTATGCAAGGTAGCCGGAACAACTTTCGCCGCAAGAAGCGAAAGCCTGTGACGGTGCTGTTTGGGCGAACCGTCCCGGTGTCCCCTACCCATGCGCCAATCGTGAAGCGCCTTCTGGCCGGCCAGGACTAGGCGAACTACTAAGGAGCAGAAGTCTCATGAGCCGAGTTAAGCGTGGCGTCACCTCCCATCGCCGCCATAAGAAGATCTTGGGCCTCACCAAGGGCCATCACGGCCAGCGGCATCGCCTCATCAAGCGGGCGAACGAAAGCATGCTGCACGCCCTGCGCTACAACTATGTGGACCGCAAGGACCGCAAGAGTGATTTCCGTGAACTCTGGATCATGCGCATCAACGCCGCGGCCCGGCTGCACGGCCTGACCTACAGCCGCCTGATCCATGGCCTCAAGCTGGCTGGAATCGAGCTCGACCGCAAGCAGTTGGCGGACCTCGCGGTCACGCGGCCCGACGCGTTCGAACTGGTCGTTAACCAGGCGAAGGCCGCTGTCGCCTGAGCTGAAGAGCCCAATCAAATCCAAATGCGCTCCGCGGAGCGCCTTTTGTTCGCTGCGGAATTGCTGAACGCGAGGCCCGAACTACGCAGGGGGTAGAGTGGATCCATGCCATTCGACGAACCATCGACCCGTACCGAACACGACGCCCTTGGTGACTACGAGGTGCCGGCCGGCGCGTATTTCGGCATAGACACGGCCCGCGCGGCGGCGAACTTCCCGATTAGCGACCGGCGACTACAGCGCCCATTCATCCAGGCCCTGGGGATGATCAAGCAGGGTGCAGCGAAAGCGAACCGCGACCTCGAGTTGCTGGACCCAGAGAAAGCCGAGGCGATCATCGAGGCCGCTGGGGAGGTGGCCAACGGGCGCTGGGACAGCGAATTCGTTGTTGACGTGTACCAGACGGGATCCGGCACTTCCACAAACATGAACGCCAACGAGGTGATCGCCAACCGTGCGAACGAGATCCTTGGCGGAGGCGCGAAGGGTTCGAACACCCCCGTCCATCCCAACGACCATGTAAATCGTGGCCAATCCTCGAATGACGTTATCCCGACGGCGATCCACGTCGCGGCGATTGTGGAGATGCGGCTGAGACTACTGCCGGCGCTGTACACGCTGGAATCCTCGCTGCAGGCAAAATCCGTGGAGTTTCGCGATGTGATTAAGACCGGGAGGACGCATCTCATGGATGCCACGCCGATCCGGTTGGGACAGGAGTTCAGGGGCTACGCCGGACAGGCGGAACGGGCTCGGCGCCGAGTCACCGCCGCTGGCGAAGTGCTGCGCGAAGTCGCCCTCGGCGGGACGGCTGTTGGCACCGGCGTGAATACTCACCCGGAATTCGCCGGGAGGGCGCTGGCCTACGTGCGCGAGGCCCTCAAAGTGCAGGTGGTGGAGACTTCGAACCACTTTCAGGCGCAATCCACGATCGACGCGGTAGTCGAGGCCAGCGGTCACCTGCGGACAGTGGCCATTTCGCTGGTGAAAATAGCTAACGACATCCGTTTGATGGGCAGCGGTCCGCGCGCCGGACTGTACGAACTGGCGCTGCCCGCGCTTCAGCCGGGGAGTTCGATCATGCCGGGGAAGGTGAACCCCGTAATCCCGGAGAGCGTGATCATGGTGGCGGCGCAGGTGGTGGGGAATGACGCAACGATCGCGATGTCCGGTCAGTGGGGGTTCTTCGAACTGAACACGATGATGCCCGTGGCTGGCTACAACCTGCTGAATTCGATTGAATTGTTGGCGAACGCCGCGCGCGTGCTGGCGGAGAAATGCGTCAACGGGCTGGTGGCCACCGAGAACGGGCCAGGCATGGTTGAGCGCGGCTTGAGTATTGCGACGCCGTTGGCGAACGTCATCGGCTACGAGCGCACCGCCGAGTTGGCGAACGAGGCGTTTCGCTCGGGGCGTAGCATCCGCGAGGTTGCCCTGGAGCAGACCGAACTGACCGCGGAAGAGTTGGCGACGATCCTCGACGCGGGCCGCATGACCGGCGACATCCGCACCCAGGGCTAGCGGGACTCAGGTAAGTACCGTTCAAAAGACCCGCCCGTGGCGGCCGGACTCCGCCAACCGCCGTTTTCGCCCTTGAGTTTGCTACGGATTAGCCGACGCTTAGAGGTAGGTGGATTTGGCTCCGCCGATGGGGAGTGGTTGTGGCGTTGGAGGCGAGCGGAGCTTTTCGCTGACAGCTCACCATCCCCAGCCCGTCAGCGAGCCTACAACCACCGTTCCGATACGAGACTGGATGGCCCCGCTATGAACCAACACACTGCCGCTCGCAGGCTCGAGACGCCCCGGCCCGCCTTCACGCGCATGGTGTTGGTCTGGGTCTGCATCGCGCTGGCCGCGTTCGGGATCACAGCGACGGCTTCAGCCCAGGCCGTCGGCAAAGTCACTGTCGGGGGCGTGACCACGGATGGGTCCACGTTGTCGGCCCTGGTGACGGTCACCGATAGCACAGGCAGACCGGTGCCGGGCCTGACGGCAGACTCGCTCACGCTCCAGATCGATGGGCAGGCGGTATCGGGCGCACGCCTGGATAGCAGCGCGGACAGAGCGTTGCCGTTGGGAATGGTGCTCGTGATGGACATCAGCAACACGATGAGCACGTCGTCAATCGCGGGTTCGAAGGAAGCGTTCTTACAACTCATCCGCTCGCTGCGGCCGACCGATGAAGCGACGCTGGTGACGATCTCCACCCAGGTGACGCAGGTCGTGAAGCCGACGAGCGACCAGGCGGCACTGATCGCGGGGGTGAACGGCGTGGCGCCAGGTGGGCGGACAGCGCTCTACGCGGCTGTTGTGAACTCGGTTGGATATGCGAAAGCGGCTCCTCAATCCCAGAAGATGATCGTCTTGATCACCGAGGGCGGCGGCCGCGTCGGAGACGAGTTTGGTGGCGCGTCGGGCAACGTCAGCCGCACCATGGCGCTGGACGCGGCATCCACCGGCGGCGCGCCTCTGTACGTTGTGGGAATCGGCAAAGAGGCGGATGTCACGTTCCTCACAGCGCTGGCAACCAATTCGGGCGGTCAGTACATCTCCGCTTCGAACGGATCGGAGGTCTCGCAGCTCTATACCCGCCTGTCTGAACGCTTTCGGCTACAGTACAACATGACCGTCGAGCTGCCGGAGGGGCTGGCGGCGGGCGCCCACACAGTATCCGTGACCGCCAAGGGCAGCACAGGACAGGGAAGCTTCAACACCACGCTGGCGGTGCCAGTTGCAGCGGTCGCCCCGGTCCTGCCGCCGGCCTTCACGGGGATTGGCGCGGACCTGACCGCGCGGACAACGGCGAAAGTGGTCAACCCGCCGGCCGGGTCAAGCGTGGCATTCCTGCTTGACGGTCAGCCGTTGACTCCCAGTGGCAGCGGTGACAAGCGCTCGATCGACCTCGACCCGGCGAAGATGGACCCCTCGAAGCTCCACACACTGCGCGCCCAGTTCGACCCCGCAGACCCCTCGAACATGATCGAGACGACGTTCAAGGTGGCGGCGCTCGCGCCCAAGATCACGGATCCCGCGGGCGTAATCGCACTGCGCCCCGGTGACCTGGTGAAGGTGACCGTGCAATCGCAGCCGGGTGTGGTGCCAACGGTTCGCTACGTCGTCGATGGCAAAGAGGTGGAGACGGACGCCGCTGCGCCCTACGAATTCACGCTGGCGAAGGATGGCTTTGCCGAAGGCTCGCACAAGCTCTCGCTTGTGGCGGAAGCGAACGGCCTGCAGACCGAGCAATCGTTCGATTTCGCTGGACCGAAAGCAGTAGCCCCTCCTTCGAACGCACCAAAGTACGCGCTGTTCGCATTGTTAGCGCTTGCGCTGCTCGGTGGAGGCGGGTATGGGAGCTGGAGGCTCATCGGGAAGGCGAGAGAGCGGCGAGGCGCCCTGGTTCTGGCCGACGCTCCCGAACGGTTGATCAAGTGGGCGGACGCGCATCGAGTGGAGCGGCCGAAGGCCGAGATAGTGGCCGAGGTGGGTCAGGCCGAGCCGGGCGCCTGGGGTGTCCTGGAGATCACGCAGGGCGCCGGAGCCGGGACGAAGTTCCCGCTGAGCGGCTCACGCGTGCTGGTTGGACGCGGCAAGTTCTGCACCATCAAGCTGAATGACAAAGACGTTGAAGAGACGCACTTTCTGATGACGCCCTCAGGCGAGGTCTTCGCATCGACCCCCAGCTGCGTGTTGACCCTGAACGGGGAAGAGACGCGCAGCGGGACGCTGACCGATGGCGCGCTGCTCGGCGTTGGCGGCACCGTGCTTCGCTTCACGGCGGTGGCGGGCGCAAAAGCGGAGGGCCGGCGAGCTTCGTAACTCCGTGGATTAGTGGGACGAACCGCCGAGAAGGTCACGGGCCATGATCAGGCGCTGCACCTCGCTCGGCCCTTCGCCCACGCGGCGGATGCGGACCTCGCGGTACCAGCGTTCCAGCGGAAGGTCCTTGGATGATGCTGGGGTTGACGGCTTTGAGCGAATCGTAGTCGAGGCCGAGCTGCCATCACTCGCGGCGAGAAGTTCTGGACAACTGCGTCGGCGCTCGCCGCCATTTTCAGGAAGATGTTGCGGCCCTCAGGCCGGCCCACGTCCAGGGAGACGCCGCGCTTCGAATGGTTGAGCGCGTTGTAGAGCATCATCCGGTTCTAGTTGAGATCTTCCGCCCCTTCCTGGAGCGGAGCAGTGCCTGCCGCCACGCGTCCGCGCCAAGCCCGCCGAGGAGTTTCCCGCAGTAAGGCCCAGCAACCCCTGGTGCCAGTTCGAGGACGCGAAGGCCATGAAGCGCTTCGGGCACGCGGTCTCCTGGCCGGTGTGGCGGGTTCGTTTCTACGGGCTGTGGCGGTGGGTTGCTCAGCGGCCGGCGATCGCGTCCTCGCGCCGTGCGGCGGAGATGCGGCCGATGTTATCGACGAGCATCGTGACCTGGGACTCGCTGAGGTGTGCGTCGAGGAGAGGGAGATAGACGTCGTCCTCCGCCTCGAGATGGGCGCGAATCAACGCGTAGAGCCCGTGGAGTAGCGGAAGCAGGTACCGCCCGTAGGCTGGCACGTCACCGTCCAGCCGCGCGGCAGAGACGACCTTGCCCAGGTCCTCGGTCATCACCGCAATGCTCGCGTGCTGAGCCTTCATCACGTCTGCAGCACCGACGGCCCCGAGCACGCCATCGACCGCGATGTAAAGCGTGAACTCCTCCGCTTCGGCAACCGGAAGAAAGGTGTTGCGCAGGTAGGCAACCGCGGTCTCGAGTGAAGCGAGGGCGACTGGCGACTCTGCCGATTCGATCGCCGATGCCGCAAGTTGCAATTGACGAAGGCCGTCGGTGAGCGGCGCCCGTGCTTCACGGAGCGGGGTGATGACGCGATCTGGCATGACACTCCTCAAAGACCGCGTTCGGTCTAGCCCAGCGTAGCGGAGGGTGCGGCATTCGGCATCTGCCTCATCCCAGAAGGGTGCGTGCGATGGCGCGCAACGCTGGTCGGAGTAATCTCCCGTGAATCGGTCGGGAGGGATTGCGTGACGGGCGTAACAACGGCTTCGAAGTTGACCCCCGTGGCGGCGCCGCCCCGGGGGTTCCGCTATCTCGTAGGCAGCGAAGGTATCTCGGTCGCCGGTGACTGGGTCCTGCTGACGACCGCTGCCGTGACCGTCTTCAAGGAAACTGGCTCGACGACGGCGGTGAGCTTGATGCTGGGGCTGGCCGCGGTCCCCACCGTTTTGCTTGGGCCGGTCGCCGGGGCGGTGGCTGATCGCTTCGACCGGCGGCGGATCATGCTGCTGGCCGACATGCTGAGCGCGTTGGTGCTGTTCGCCTGCCTGGCGGCGGTCTCGGGGGGGTTGAAGCTACCCGCGGTGTACCTGGCGGTTGCGGCGGTGGCTGTGATTTCGACATTCGACCGGCCGGCCAGCGAGGCGCTGCTGCCGCGATTGGTGGCCGAAGGCGGGCTGGGCCGCGCGAATAGCAGCGTCAGGTTGGCGACCCGGCTCGCGCAGATCGCCGGACCGGCGGCGGCCAGCGGGCTGCTTAGCTCTGGCGGCTTGTCGTTGGTGCTCGGCGTCGATGCCGCGAGCTTCGTCTTCTCCGGTCTGTTGGTGCTTGGGATCGACCCTCGCGTGACCATGCCGGCCGGCGACAGCGGGCCGCAGTCCACCATGCGCGCGGCGGCGGCCGGTATCGCCTACGTCCGAGCGCGAGGCCGGCTCCTCACGGTGATGATGGCGATCGGAGTCGTGAGTCTCGTTGGTCCTGTAGTGAACGCCGGGACGATCACGCTGGTGGCCGACGAACTGAAGCTAGCGGACAGTTGGTATGGCATCCTGCTGGCCGTGGAGGGCGGAGGCGCGCTGTTGTTGGCGCTCGCGTTCCTGGTGCTCGGGAAGCGCCTAAGGCTGTTGCCGGCCGGAGCAGGGGCGCTGATCGTGACGGGTGTCTCCGCGATTCTGCTGGGGGTCGCGCCGAACTTGCTAACCGCCTGCCTGGCGATGGCCCTCCAGGGCGCGGGCGTGGTCGGACTCCAAGTAGGGTTCGCCAGCTACCTGCAGAGAGAAGCGGAAGACGCCTTCCGGGGCCGCGTGATGAGCCTCGTCTCGGTGGTCGCTTCGTTCGCGGCGCTCGTGGGGTTCGCCGGCGCTGGACCCCTAGTGGAGGTCATCGGAGTGCGTGACGCGTTCGGATTCGTGGGAAGCGTGATCATGCTCGCTTCGGTGCCGGTGGTTACGCTTGCGTGGAGGGTGGCGCGCGCTGGCCGGGCAGCGCGGCTGGCCGCCTGACAGTTCTCGGCGGTGTGCGGTAAAGTCGCGGGACACCCCCACAGGAGGCCACCCTGGACGCACTCGAAGGGCTCACCGTGCTCGATCTGACTTCGCACATCGCCGGGCCATACAGCACGAAGTTGCTCGCGGACATGGGCGCGAGGGTGATCAAGGTCGAACGGCCAGGCGGCGATTCCGCGCGGAGGCTGGCACCGTTCCTCGGCGACGAAAACGGGATAGAGCGGAGCGGAGCCTACCAGTTCCTTAACACGAACAAGGAGTCGGTTGTGCTCGACCTGGCTTCCGAGGATGGCCGCCAGGCGGTCCACCGGCTGGCCGGACTGTGCAACCTGGTAGTCGTTGGGTTCTCTCCCGGCCAGGCAGAGCGGCTGGGGGTGAGCTACCGGCAGTTGGCAGATAGCACAGGCGCTTCCGTGGTGGAGGTCACGAACTTTGGTTCGAACGGCCCGTACCGTGATTACCAACTCTCCGACACCGTGCTCTTCGCCATGGGCGGCGAGATGTACAGCCACGGGACGCTGGACCGCTCGCCGTTGAAGCTGGGCGGGACGGCGGCGCTGCTCCAGTGCGGGGCGATGGCTGCCGTGGCCGCGATGGGCGCGGTCCACGCGCAGGAGGTCCACGGCGTCAGCCAACGCGTCGAACTGTCGCTGTTCGACGCCCAGATCAACAGCATCGACCGGCGCAGCGCGGCGATCCTCGCGTTCCGGTTCTGCGGCCGCGTCCAGCAGCGCCCAACCGGAGGGTCAACGGGGATAGCGGGCGGCATCTACCCAACGTCGGACGGCTACGTGGAAGTCACGGCGTCCTTCGGCAACTACTGGCAGCGCTTCGTGGAGATGATCGACGATGACGCCCTGCGCGACCCGAAGTGGTCGCAGCCCACGATCGCGGTGGACCCCACGGCGAAGGAGGAAGCGGATGGCATCGTCTACCCGTGGATGCTCTCGCGTACGAAGCACGAGGTATGGACCGAAGCGCGCCGCGCCCACGCCATGGTCGCCCCGCTGTTCACCGCGAGCGATGTGTTTCACGATCCGGTGTTCAACGAGCGTGGACTGTGGGTCGAGGTAGAGCACGAGGTGCTCGGCAAGTTCCCGATGCTCGGCCGGCCGTACATCTTCGAAAAAACGCCCTGGCGGTTGCGGCAGCCCGCGCCGATGCTCGGACAACACACGGATGCGCTGCTCGGGGAGGCGGGATACAGAGTTCAAGAGATCGCTGGGCTGCGGAGCGCGGGGGTGGCCGCTTGAGCGCCAACTTGCCGCTCGAAGGCGTCCGCATCTGCGATTTCAGCGCCGTCTGGGCCGGCCAATCGGCGACTATGTACCTGGCGGACATGGGTGCTGAGTGCATCAAGGTCGAGAATCCCTTCATCTGGAACCCCATGACGAGGGCCGCATCGCCGCGCATTAACGCGATGATGGCCCCGATGTTGCCGCCATGGATTGCGGGTCATCCGAACGATGACCCGGGGCCACGACCGTGGAATAACAGCCCGGCCTTTATCCAGGTGCTGCGCAACAAGAAGTCGTTCACCGTGGACAGCCGCCGGCCCGAAGGCCTCACGATCGTCAAGGCGTTGATCCGCATCAGCGACGTGGTGGCCGAAAACCTCGCGCTCGGTACGCTGGAGAAGCTGGGGCTGGACGACGCCGCAATCCTGCGAGAACGCCCGGACGCAATCATCCTGCACATGCCCGCCTTCGGGCGGTCGGGCGCCTACGTGGAGGGGCGTGGCTACGGTGCGCACATCGATAGCGTGGCAGGCTCTACAGTCCTCCGAGGCTACGCTGACACTGCGCCGAGCGACAACGTACAAATCTTCGCGGGCGATTTCTGGGGCGGTGCCCACGGCGCGTTCGCCGTGATGGCTGCTCTGCGTCATCGCCGGCGCACCGGTGAGGGGCAGGTGATCGAACTCGCCCAGGTCGAGAGCACGGCCCAGATGTTCCCGCAGGCCGCGCTCGATGCCGCGTGGAACGGGCGTGACTCCGTTTCGATCGGGAACCGCGGCATCGAAGGATTCGTGCCGAACGGCGTGTTTCGCTGCAAAGGCGAGGACCGCTGGATCGCGATCAGCTGTCGAGACGACGCCGAGTGGACTGCTCTGGTGACAGCGATGGAAACGCCGGGCTGGGCGTTGCGGCCTGACTTCGAGTCCGCGGAAGGCCGCGCCGCCGCCGCAGCCGAGATCGAAGAACGGCTGGCGGAGTGGACGGCTACTCACGACTTGTACGACCTATTCCACAGCCTCCAGTCCGTCGGCGTGACCGCCGGGCCGGTGATGAACGCCCAGGACGCGGCAGACGACCCGCATCTTCGCCAGACGGGCGCCTGGACGCGGCTGCCCGCGACAGCTGACTACCCTGAGACCCACTTTGGAGCGCCGCCGTACAGATTCGAGAAGTCGGACGTCGCGATACGGACATCGCCCGCGCTTTTCGGCGAACACAACGACTACGTCTACCGCGAACTGTTGGGCGTGAGCGTCGAGGAGTTTGACCGGCTCGAAGCGACGGGCCACATCGCGACGACCTTCGACCCGGACGTGGTGGCCCGGGCGTGATCGCCGGGACGGAGCGGCGAATGCTGGCCACCAACGGCGTCGAGATCGAGACGTTCATCGCGGGGCGAGGGACGCCGGTGGTGTTGTGCCACGGCTTCCCGGAGCTGGCCTATTCGTGGCGTCACCAGGTGGGTCCGCTGGTGGACGGCGGCTACCGGGTGATCGTCCCGAACCAGCGGGGATTTGGGGCCAGCAGCCGCCCAGTGGAGGTCGAGGCGTACGACCTGGACTCGCTGTCGGGCGACATTGTTGGGCTGCTGGACGCCCTGGGCGAAGAGCGCGCCGTACTGGTTGGTCACGATTGGGGAGCGCCAGTGGTCTGGCACACCGCGCTCAGGCATCCCGAGCGGGTGCTTGGGGTAACTTCGCTTTCGGTGCCCCACGGGCGGCGCGGTACCGTGCCGCCACTGGAGGCAATGCGGGCCGCCGCTGGGCCGGGGTTCGTTCATTACGTCGACTACTTTCAAACGCCGGGCGTGGCTGAGGCGGAGTTCGAGGGTGATGTCCGGGCGAGTCTGCTTGGCTTCATCTGGTCGATTTCGGGAGACGTGCCCAAGGAGGCGCGGTTCAGGCCGATCCCGGCCGGCGGTCGATTCATCGATTCGATCACCGTGCCCTTGGCGTTGCCACCGTGGCTCTCCCAGGCCGACTTCGCGGTCTACGTGAAGGCATTCAAGCGCTCTGGCTTCCGCGGCGGCTTAAACTGGTACCGGAACGTGGCGCGGAACTGGGAGCGTTCGTCAGACCTCGCAGAGGCGAAGATCTCGCAGCCTGCGTTGTTCATAACGGGCTCACGCGACCCGGCCCGGAATCCGGCGGCGATCGAACGGCTTCGTGAGGTCGTCCCGCACCTGGTTGGGACGCATATCCTTGAAGGCTGCGGGCATTGGACGCAGCAGGAGCGGCCTCACGACGTGAACCGCTTGCTGCGGGACTGGCTGCCGACGCTCAGCAGAGGTCACTGAGACATGGTGGCTATTTCGCCTCGCCGAGCAGGGCCCGGCGGAGGAGGAGCAGCGCCGTGGTCACCGCACGACGCTTCACGGCAGCCCGCCCGCTGTTCATCGTGATCGAGAGTGAATGCTCCGTTCCTTCGGGAGTTGCGACGCCGATGTGCACCGTGCCGGGCGGCACGCCGTCCTGCGCTTCCGGTCCAGCGACGCCGGTGATGCCGATCCCGTAGTCTGCGCCGAGGCGCTCACGGACTGCGCGGGCCATTGCCTTGGCTGTTTCCGGGGAGACCACCCCAAACTCCTCGATCACTTCGACCGGTACCCCGGCGTCGATCTTCTGTTGCGTCTGATAGGCGATGAGCCCGCCTTTGTAGTACTCGGAGGCGCCGGGCACATCGGTCAGCACGTTGGCCAGCAGCCCGCCCGTCACCGACTCCATCGTGGCCAGCGTAGTGCGGCGCTCATGCATCTGATCGGCGATGTAGCCTTCTAGCGTGTCCTCATCGCGGCCCCAGATCGCGCTTCCGAAGATCCCCACCATCTCCTGCTCTACCGGGCGAATAAGCTTCCAGGCCTCTTCGCGGGTGGCCCCCTTCGCTCCGATTCGGAGGTGGACGCCGTCAGCGCGCGCGTAGGTGCCGATGCCGATCCCGGGGGTGCTGTAAAGATGCTTCGCCATCTCATCGACGGTCCCTTCGCCGATCCCGACCGTCTTCATCGTGAGCGTCACGAGCACCTGTCCGTCTGAACGGCGGTCGAGTTCGGGCTTCACTTCATTTGTCCACATCCGTTCCATTTCGGGTGGGACGCCGGGCATGGAGACGATGACCCGGCCGTCGCGTTCGACCCACCAGCCGGGGGCCGTACCGCGGGGGTTCGCGAGCGCCCGGGAGCTGGGGATAAGCCACGCCTGCTTCACGTTCGATTCGGGCATGGGATAGCCGCGGCCGGAGAAGAACGCGCGCAGCCGCGATTCAAGGTCGGGGTCTACCGTGGGCGTCTCATTGAGGAGGGCGCAGATACCCTCGCGCGTCATGTCGTCCTCGGTTGGGCCCAGTCCGCCCGTCGTGATGATCAGATCGGACCGTCCCCAGGCCCGCTGGAAGACATCGTTGATGCGCCCCATGTTGTCGCCCACGACCGACTTGTACAGGAGGTCGATCCCCAGTTCTGGGAGTTGGCGCGCGATGTAGGCGCTGTTCGTATCAATGATCTCTCCGAGCAAGATCTCGGTGCCGATTGCTATGATCTCCGCTTTCATTGCAGCCGAGTCTAGGCTGCCGAGCGGCGGCTGTGAAATGAGCGGCTACACTGCGGGTCGTGAAAGCCGCCCGAAGGACTGCCGTTGTTTCCCCGGGATCTGGATTGGTTGCCGCCTTGCGGCTCCTGCACCCATTTCCGTCGTTCCTGGTTGCCGGCCTGACGGTTGCGCTGGTGCGGGTGGCGCAGGCAGATGCCGGGCCAGGTCTTTACCTGCAACTCGGGCTGGGGATGCTGCTCTACCAGTTCTCGATCGGCATCGCGAACGATGTGGTGGATGCGCCGGACGACGCCGTGGCGAAGCCGTGGAAGGCTCTGCCCCGAGGTGTTGTTTCGCGCCGAGCAGCGGTGCTCACGGCCGCGGGGTGTGCGGGCGGTGGCCTCGCGGTAACGGCTGGCCTGGAGACTCTGGTTTGGCTCGTGGGCCTGGTGGGGTGGTCGTGCGGGCTTGCCTACGACCTACATCTCAAGCGGACGCGGCTGAGTTGGCTGCCGTATTCGGTGGCCTTTCCGCTGGTGCCGGTGTGGGTCTACCTCGCTGCCGATGCATGGCGGCCGGTTCTCTGGTGGGTGCTCCCGCTCGGCGCGGTGTTGGGGTTGGCGCTGCACCTCGCCAACCAGGCGCCGGACGTCGCGGCCGACCGAAGCGCCGGAGTTCGCGGGGCCGCGCAAACCTTGGGCGGGGCACGTGCCCAGGGATTGGCGATCGCGCTGTTTGGCGCCTCTGGCGCGATCGCCGTCGCCGTGCTTGCGTTCGAATCGAGCGGCCGAGCAGCATTGGCCGCAACCGACGTCCTCTTCGCAGCGTTGATGGCGCCACGCGCGACAAGGTACTTCGGCCGAGACGGTCTGTTCGGCTTGCTCTGTGCGGCCACGGCGGTGCTGGCGGTCGTCTTCCTCTCGGCGGTCTGAGCGCTTCATCACCTTGCCGCAACAAATTGTCATCTGATTGCGGAGCAACCATCGGCGACACCATCCCAAGCCGCCCACTCTCAGAAATTAGGCGCCGGTCTCTGGACCGATGTGCCGAGCATTCAGCGCCAGGGCAGCGACGCCACGATGCCCACTAATTCGTCGTGGACGGCCGGATTGCCGGCGATCGCGGCGCGCGTCCAGATGGTCGCTGGCCCGCCTTTGCGGTCGCTCACCATGCCGCCTGCTTCGCGGACGAGCAAAAGTCCGGCGGCGATATCCCACGGCTGAAGATCCGAATGCACGTAGGCATCCCAGCGGCCCGCCGCCACGAGCGCGAATCCAAGGGCTGCGCTGCCCATCGCACGGATGCCCTGGACGCCGGGCCAGAGGTGCTGGGCGAGGCCGAGTTGATGTCCGCCGCGGTCGTTGTCGTAGCCGAGATCAATGCCGATCACCCCAGCGAGCACGGAGGGAGTGTCGGACACGGTGACGCGCGCGCCATTGAGCATGCATCGTTGCCCTGTGACGGCGGACGTCTCCTCGCGAAGCAACGGATGGCTGGTGAGGGCGACGAACGGTTCGCCGCCAAAGCAGAGGGCGATGCTGAAGGCGAAGTGCGGGATTCCCCGCGAGAAATTCTTCGTGCCATCGAGGGGATCGCAGACCCACAGCCAGCCGTCGGAGCGCGTCTCCGCCGCCGTTTCCTCGCTGAGGATGGCATGGGCGGGGTATTCGCGACGAAGGATTTCCAGGGTACGCCGCTCGGCTTCGAAATCGACCTCGGTGACAACGTTGCCGCGACCCTTCGTGGCCGAAACACCCGCCGAGCCGAAGCCATCGCGGATGGCGTCACCTGCGGCCTCGGAACAGAGCCGGGCGACATCGAGCGCGGAGTAGCCAGAGGCGGAAAGCGGAAGTTCGGTCTTCACGACCTGGGCCGCTGTTTGCGGAACTCGCGGGCGGAGACTTCAAGGATCGCCGTCCAGCGGTCTTCGGCGACGAAATGCTCGGTGGGCAGACGATCCTGAGCCACCGTTTCCCGTGCGCGTAGGTCTTCGGGCAACGAATCAGCCTCACCGGGGTAGCCAACCGCAAAGACGGCCACGATTCGAGCTCCGGGCGGGACGCCGAACGCCGCCCGCGCGGCAACCTCGTCGAAGCCGGCCATGGGGTGGGCGAGCAGGCCGAGTTCGGTGGCCTGCGCCATCAGGTTGGCAGCGGCGATGCCCGCGTGAAACGCCCAGAGTTCCCGGATCGTGCCGTCGCTATTCGGCTGGGGCGTGTCATGGGCGGGGACGACGGCGAGCGCGAACAAGAGCGGCGCGGCTGCAGCCCACTGGCGATTCCCCTCGGAGAGAGCAGCAAGCAGCGCCGAGCGTACCTCCATGGAGCGCGCGATCACGATCCGCGTCGGCTGCGTGTTGCCGTGGCTCGGGGCGGCGGCGACGGCTCGCCAGAGCAGCGCTTCGCTTTCGGCTTCCACGGTCGTAGTCGCGAACGCCCGCCGTGCTCGGCGGTTGCTGAGTGCTGGGAGAAGTTCGACCATGACGCCATCATGCGGCCTCGCGGTACACTCCGGCGATGACGACATTCGTTGGGCTGGACCTCGCGTGGACCGCGACCCACGAAACTGGGGTCTGCGTACTGGAGGAGACCAACGGCGGGGTGGTCCTGCGCAAGCTCTGCTGCCGCATCTCGACGCCCGAGGGCTTCGCGACAATGTGTGAATCGTTCGGGGACGACGTGGTGGTCGCGATCGACGCCCCTCTGGTGGTGGAGCAACACAGACGCGCCGAGGCGGAGTTAGGGAGCGTGTACGGCAAATACCACGCGGGAGCGTACTCGGCGAACATGCCTTTCCTCACGAAGATGAACGGCCTGGCCGGGCCGCTACTGGCGGGCGAACTCCAAGCAAAGGGCTTCCAGCTGGACCCCGAACGCCTGACGGCCAGGGCAC
>JBDSJC010000193.1:0-8944 GCA_039917655.1 Tepidiformaceae bacterium | reverse complement strand
CCCCGTCCGCGTCCGCCTGGTTTGGGTTCGCGACGAACGGGCAATTGTCCGTGCCATTCGGCGTGCCGTCGCCGTCGAGATCGCTGTCGTTGCCACCGGGGCCGTTCGGCGTCGAGTCGCAAGCGTCACCGACGCCATCACGGCCGCTTGAACTGCCGGTCTGAGCTGCCGTGTCGACTTGGCCCATGCGTCCCAGGCGCGCGATTTGGCTCGCCACGCCGCGCGCCCTTTGAAAGCCTGCTGCGACGGCCATCCCCATTGGTCCGGTACCGCCAGGCAAGAATACGGACTGTCTCCGGCCGCTGTACCACGGCGAGATTTGAGGACATCATCGTTCGTGAGCACCCTTCTGTCAGACCGGCGGGGAGGCGAACGCAGAGGGATCAATCCGTGAAGGACACCGTTTCCGAACTCCTGCGGCAAGGCGAATCCGCCGACATCGCAATCGCCTGGTTTGGCTCCGACGGCCTCGCGACGCTGACCTACCGCGAGTTGCGAGACAACGCCGAAAGAATCGCCGGACAGCTCCGAACGGCGGGTCTCTCTACGGACGACCGGGTCGGCATCGTCCTCCCGAATGGACCGGAAGCAGCGATCGTGTTTCTCGCGGTCGCGTATTGCGCGGTCGCCTCGCCTCTCAACCCCGCGTTTCGTCCCGAAGAATTCACGTCGTATCTGAACGCCATCGGCCCGCGGGCCATGATTCTCAGCCCAGAATCGCGTTTGGAGCTGCCAGATGGCACTGCGCGACTCTCTCTGGAAGGGAAGCCAGGTGCCTTGGCGCTCACCCGGAATGGGATTCGCCTCGCCGCCGGCTCTGTTGAGGCGTCGCCCGCGGACGCGACGGCCCTCGTCCTACACACTTCCGGGACCACGGCGCGCCCAAAAATAGTTCCCTTGACGCACGCCAACCTGACCGCCTCCGCGCGGAACGTGGCGACAACGCTTTCGCTTTCGGCGGCTGACCGCTGTTTCAACGTGATGCCCCTCTTTCACATACATGGACTGGTGGCAGCGCTGCTGGCCTCGTTGGGCACCGGTGGGTCAATTGTTTGTACCTCAAGGTTCGAAGGTTTTGTATTTTTCGAACAGTTGAAAAGCAGTCGCGCAAGCTGGTACACAGCCGTGCCAACGATCCACCAGTTGGTCGCCGAGCGAGCGCCGCGAGCAGGGGGCATCCTGCGCGGTGCCGGCCTGCGGTTCGTGCGCTCCTCTTCGGCAGCGCTTCCCACAACCGTGATGGAGGCGATCGAACGCGAATCAGGGGCGCCAATCATCGAGGCATACGGGATGACGGAAGCGGCTCACCAGATGTGCTCGAATCCGCTGCCGCCAGGCACCCGGAAAACCACCTCCGTTGGTCCTGGCGCTGGGGTAGAAATAACCGTGCTTGACCGCGGGCCCGGCGGCAGCGGCGAGATCGCCGTGCGCGGACCGAGCGTCTTTGCGGGCTACGAAGACAACCCGGAAGCGAACGCCGCATCGTTCACCGACGGGTGGTTCCGCACTGGCGACGAAGGCTACATCGATGACGACGGGTACGCTTTCCTTACCGGCCGCCTCAAGGAACTAATAAACCGCGGAGGGGAAAAGGTGGCGCCGGCAGAGGTGGAAGACGTCCTTCTCCGCCATCCAGCCATCGCCCAAGCCGTCGTCTTCGCCCTGCCGCATCCGCGTCTGGGCGAAGAAGTTGGAGCGGCGGTAGTTGTGGCGCCGGGCGCAATCGTGTCCGAAAAAGAAGTGCGCACGCACGTCGCGCAAGCCCTCGCAGATTTCAAAGTCCCGCGAAAGGTAGTCTTCCTGAATGCGTTGCCCAAGGGACCAACGGGAAAGCTCCAAAGAATTGGCCTCGCTGCGAGACTCGGGCTAGCAGGCGCGAGCGCCGAAGGGAACTCCTGAGGGATCCCTCGAAAACGTGGTACGCCTCATTCACGCCGAGTACAGCCCCTGCCGCCACCCCACCCAGTACTCGGGATGTAACAGCGCCTGGTCAGCAAGCCCCGCCGCTGTAGCCCGCTGGCACTCCTCGATGTCTTGATCCCTCGTCCCCCGCACCGGCAGCGGCGCTCCAATACGCACGACTGGATGTGCGGGATCACCCCACGTGAACACCGGGAGCAGGGCGGCTCGAGCGCCCGCCGCGAGCGTGATCGGCCCCACCGGCAACCGCAATCCACCATCGAGAAACGGCACCGTGACCACGCGGGACGCGGTTCTGCCCACCGTGATGGAGACCACGCGATTCTCCGCCAGGCGCCTCCGAAGTTGACGCAACGGCCCGATGCTTCCTGAGTCATCGATCACCACGCGCTCCGCGAGGAACGGGGTCTCGGCGCGCCGCATCAACGGGCCGACGATTCGCACACCGAGCCGGCTGGCCGAAAATCCGTGACCGGGACGGCTCAAATGCACCAGCGGGTAGCCGGCCTCGGCAAGTGCCTGTTTCACGCCCACGTTCGAACTGACGCAGGGATGGACCCAGAGGACCGCCCCCCTGCCCTCAGCCAGGGCACGTTCCAGGTGTGCGATGCCTTCGAGTTCAACGCGCCGCCGCCAGCACGGAGCGAATATCGCGCGCAGGGCGAGCACCCGGTCGTAAAGCGTCAGCCCTTCGAATTGCCGCAGCGCCGCCCGGCGAGAGTTGGCATAACGCGAGGCAAGAGCAAGGGGGAGGTTCGGCGCGAGAGCGCCCGGATAGGGCGAACCCCGGCGCATAAGGAATCGGCTGAGCCCTCGGCAGGCGAGGAACGCCAGGCGCCGAGGGAGCAGCGTCAACGGCACGAGAACTACCAGGATCAGCAGCCTCCGCAGTTCATGCATTCTCACAAGCCCGGCATCCTACCCTGTCTGCGCCTGGATACTGGCTGCCGCATAGGCACGAAGCAGCCCCGGCACGACCGCCTCGCTCGTGAACGCTTTCGACCGTTCCTGGCCTGCTGTCCGAAGCCTCCCGCCAAGCTCAGGGTCTTCGATCACGCTGCCGAGTGCCGCGGCAAACGCCCCCACTGTGGAGGGGCTGGCAGAGTTGCCGATGGGCACCACAATTCCGGCATCGGCAACCACCTCGGGGAGAGCCCCGCCATCGCTGCTGACTACTGGCAGGCCACACGCCATCGCCTCGATCACCGTCACCCCGAAGCCTTCGAAATGACTCGGCTGCGCAAGCACCGTGCTCGCGCAGTAGATCGGCCCGAGCGCCGCCGCCGGCACGTAGCCAAGTTCCCGGACCCGTTCAGAAATCCCAAGCGACCCTACAAGCCGCCGCTGGGACGAGGTTAGCGGCGCTCCCACTCGCAGCAAGAACGCACTACGCAGGTCCGGGTGCGCCATTGCGCGGAGCAACAGGTCCAGGTTTTTGTACCAGCCCGTATGGCCAATGCTAAGGACGATCGGCCTCCTCGGCAGTTCAATTCTTAGCCGGGCCAACTCGGCCTCGGAGTTTGCACACGGCCCGAGTCCTCGCCGGATCGAGTTCGGCACGACATCGATCTTCGACGGGTCCACATCCAGCAGGTTCGAAACTTGCTGTTTCGTCGCCTCTGAGACAGCGATGATGCGCGATGCTCCTCTCATCTTCCTAACGCTATGCAAAAACAGCGGTTCCTTCACCCGCCGCACCAGTTCGTTGCCGTAGTACCTGGGCATAGTCAACGGCATCAGGTCGTGGCACGTGACCACCGTGGCCGAAGCTCGGCCGAAGCGTTGGCAGTGGTGCGCGAGGGCATGGTCGGTAAGATGGACGATGTCGAAGGGTCGTCGGGCATGCGCCACCAGGTCCGCTGAGGTTGTTCGGTAGCGCAGACGCAGGCCCTTGACCAGTGATGGGGGATTGAACCATGGAGACCGCGCTCTGCCTACCTCCAGTCCCGCCCGCCCCAGCATCTCCTCGACGTTCGAAGCGTAGCGGTTGATGCTGATCCACTTTCTATCGGGGAACGGCTCGATCAACAGCACGCGCGGGAGAGTCGAGCCGGCGAGCGGATCGCTGGTCGTGATGAAAGGTGCGGTCATCTTCCTCCCGGCGGTCGGCATTAGCCTTCATGCGCGCCTCGACCCCAACTTCGTGTCGGCGCTACGAGACTGAACATACCGCTGAATGAAGCCATGCGCAGCCTCGAACGTCTTCCTGTCGCCGGTCGCGACGCGGCCATTTCACTTTCGTGGCACAAGCGGGTCGATGCGGCGGTGTTGAAAGCCTACGAGGCAGTTGGCGGCGAGGCATGGGTGCCGAGGGCCCTGCTCGAGCAGCTTCACGCCACGGAAAGCGGCCACCAAAAGCGCATTGCTGTCCTTCGATTTCACGGTGCGCCGTGGGCCGTGGTCCCTCTGAGCCTCTGCGGCCGCTACTGGGAACCCCTCCTGCAAGGAGTCATCCCCGAGCTACAACCGTTCCCGAGTGTGGGCAGTCCCACCCACGTCCTCGCGGCTACCGGCCTCGCAGTCGGCGTTTGGGCCTCGCCTACTGACCCTTCCGGATGGGCGAACGTACGATGGAGAGAGCGAGTGCCGTCATACGAATTCGACCTCAAAGACGACCCGGAGCCCTACTGGCGAAAGCGCGACCTCTGGAAATCGATCGTGCGAGCGAACAAACGAACAGCTGACTTCGAGCTCGTGGTGGACGATCTTCAGGGCGCCAAATGGACGATCGAAAGGTGGCGAGCACGCCACTTCACCGGAGATCTTTCGGCGGTCTCGGCGAAGTCGCCTGAACGGCTCGTGGCGACCGAATGGGGCTTGCGGTCGGGCATCGCCCATGCATGGTGCCTGCGTGACGGCGACCGATGGGTTGCCGGAATGGTCGGCTTCGTGCAAAACGGCCGACTCGCAGTGAACACCGTCTATCGCGATCCCGATTATGACTGGCACAGCGTTGGCACGAGGACGTTTTTCGAAACTTTCCGATGGGCCCGCGAACACGGGCTCGAACACCTCAGCCTGGGTTCCCAATTCGATTACAAGCGCCGGTGGGCGCCTGCCAGCGGCGTCCAGTTCCAGTTCGTAGTTGCTCCACTACCGGTTTACAGCTTGCTGGCGACCGCCGAGAACTTGCCGCGGGTGTTTCGGCGCGTCCTCAACCGGGTCAAACGATGACCAGCAGGCTCCCCCCGGCCCTGTTCGCTGCGCCCTACGGTGGGAACGGCACCCTGGGCGCCATCCGCGACCTCGGCCGCTCCGGCGTTCCAATCCGTGCTCCGCTCGCACCGTGGACTTCGCCCGCGCGGTTCAGCCGGTTCGTGACGGAAACGGTCCAGCCTCTCTCCGATTCCCTCAGCCTCTCTGACCAGTTGGCCTGGCTGATCGGCCAGGGCCGCCGCCATCCGGGCAGCGTGCTCATGCCCGGCCTTGATGGGCTCACCTGGCTCGCGGCAGCGCACCAGGATGAACTAAGGAGTTGGTTCCAACCCTACCTGCCCCCCGGCGACGCGATCTACGCTCTCCTGAATAAGGAGCGCCTGTACTACGCCGCCGCAGCGGCAGCGCTCGAGTCGCCTAAATCCTGGTTCCCAACGTCCCTCGAAGACCTGCGGAGGCTCTCGCGCGAACTGCAGTATCCGGTGATCGTCAAGCCGCGGACCCACATCGGCTCTGATGCCTGGTTCAAGGGCAAGAAGGTCGGCAACGCCGCCGAGCTAGTTGCCGCCTACACGCAGATCTCGGCCAGGACGATGGACCCGGTGGTGCTGGCCCGCGACCCAGAAGCGGGATTCCCGTTCATTCAGGAATACCTCTCAGCCGCCGCCTCACGCATCTACAACCTCTACGGATTCATCGATGACGCGCGCGGGATGGCAGCCTTCGATGCCTCATGGAAAGTGCTTCAGTACCCGCGGCGTCTCGGCGTCGGCGTCTGTTTCGTCGCCGCGAAGGTAGACCTCGAGGTGGCCGGGCAGATACGCGAACTCGCCCGCCAGACCGGATTCTTCGGCATCTTCGAGGCCGAGTTCATCCGCGTGCGCGGCCGTCTGCTGCTGATCGATTTCAATCCTCGTGTGTTCAATAGCATCAGCCTGCCCGCCGCGAGGGGGCTCCGCCTGGCATACCTCTGGTATCAGGCGGCCCAGGGCAATTGGCCGGAAGTTGAGCGAGAGGTCCACAAGTTTGCAGCGTCCGGACCCCCGGCCAACGCTCCGCGGCGGTGGCGGCATCGATTCGCCCTCGAGGTGATGGTCGCCACCAGGCTGTCGACCTTGCGGATGGGCCCTCGAGAGGCCCACCGTTGGTGGGCCTGGATGCGAGACAGCGCCGGGGACACGATCGACGCCGTCGGAGATTCGTCGGACCCGTGGCCGGGCCGCCTGAACGGCGTCCAACATCTCGCGAGCTTCATCCGTGACCCAAAGTACTTCCTCGGCACCTTCGTCCGGGACTAATTGCTCCCATCCCGTCGCCGCGACCGCCCGGCCTCGCTTCGTCGTGGGGCAAGCAGATCGCCGGCTCAGTTCAGCCGTAAGCCGCCATCCACGTTCAACGACTGACCGGTGATGTTGCCCTCATGGTCGCACGGGACCCCCAGGGAGCAGTTCAGGGCGGAGCGCCTCTATCGCCGCCTCGGCTGGAACTTCTGCGGAGTCATCCCCGGCTATGCCCTCAACCCGGACCGCATGTCCTGTGACACCACCGTGTACTGGAAATCGCTCACGTAGCGCACCCCTGGTCTGGCCTTCGTTTCGCTGCCACCCACCCCTGGGCGCTACGCCGCCCGGCATGCCAGGCTCCCCAAATGCTCGCCCGCCACACCCTCCTTAGCCGCCTCCACTCCATTCGGAACGCCGTTAACGCGCTACCGGAGGGCTAACCCGTTCCTCGAACGGGCTAGCAACGTGCTAAGCGGGCTACAACGTCGCTAAAAAAAGTTTGGAGAACGCAGTAGGCCTCAGGCCTTGCGCCTCGCGCACACTCAGCACTCGGGCCACTCAGCACTCCGGCCCACTCAACACTTGGTTATACTTCGCCGATGTCGAATCAGCCCCGCCACCTGCTCTCCTCCGCGGATCTTTCCGCCGAGGAGATCGCTTACGTCCTCAAAGTAGCCGCGAGGCTCAAGGCCCGCCCCGAGCGTGTGCTCGAAGGCCGCCAACTCGCGTTGGTCTTCGAAAAGCCTTCGTTGCGGACGCGCGTGAGCTTCCAGGTGGCAATGCGGCACCTTGGCGGCGAGACGATCTACCTCGCGCCCCAGGAAGTGGGCCTCGGCGAGCGCGAGGCCATCAAGGATGTCTCGCGGGTGCTCGCGCGGTACGTCGATATCGTCGCTGTGCGCACCTTCGGCCAGGAGATCGTCGAAGAGTACGCCGAGTATTCGGGCATCCCGGTGATCAACGCGCTGACCAACGAAGAGCACCCCTGCCAGGCGCTGGCCGACCTGCTGACGGTGCAGGAGAAGCTCGGCGACCTGCGCGGCAAATCGATCGCCTTCGTCGGCGACGGCTACAACGTGGCTGCCAGCCTGGTCCTCACCGCCACGGCGCTGGGCATGGATGTCCGGATGGCCGCGCCGCGCGGCTACATGCTGCCCGAGCCCGTGGTCTCGGAGGCGAGCGCGCGAGCCGAATCGTCCGGAGGCAAGTTGACGCTGGTAACGGACCCGGTGGAGGCCGTGACGGGCGCCCAGGCCGTCTACACGGACGTTTGGACGAGCATGGGCCAGGAGCGTGAATCGGAGCGCCGGCGTATAGATTTCGCCGGCTACCAGCTGAACCGCGCTTTGATGGACAAGGCGGCCGCGGGCGCGCTCGTCATGCACGATCTGCCAGCCCACCGCGGCGACGAAATCACTGACGAGATGATGGAGAGCCAGCATTCGATCATCTTCGACCAGGCGGAAAACCGGGTCTGGGCGCAGGCGGCGGTGGTCGCCTTTCTGCTGGGCGCCACGGGTGATTTGGGCGTCTAGCGCCGTCTAAACCGGCGCTCGCCCTTGCACCGGCTATGATTGGCTCGCGCACTGCCGCGCGTGCCTGCCATGCCCGATACAACCCACCTTCGCGAGATCCTCGCCCAGTTCGGCTTTTCCAGCGCGATCGACGTGCTGTTGATAGCGGCTGTCATTTTCTCCACGTTGCGTCTGCTCACTGGCACGCGGGCGATGACGCAGCTGCGTGGGGCCCTGGCGCTGCTCCTGGTGTTCGTGGTCCTCGGGCGGCTGCTGGACCTGACGGTTATCAACTTCCTGGTGCAGAACTCGTTCACAGCGCTGCTCGTTGGGGCGGCCATCGTCTTCCAGCCGGAGATCCGGCGCTCCCTGGACCGGCTGGGGCGGACAGGAGTGCAAGGCTGGCTCAGGTCTCGCCGCTACGAGGAGATGATCGACTCGGTTGTGAGGGCCGCGGAACGAATGTCCGCGGAACGCCACGGCGGGCTGTTCGTGATCGAACGGGGCACGGGACTGGGCGATATCATCGAAACGGGGGTGCCGGTGGACGCGCGTATCTCGCCGGAGCTGCTGGCGGGCATCTTCTACCCGAACTCGCCGCTGCACGACATGGCCGTTGTGCTGCGCGAAGACCGGGTGGTGGCCGCGGGCTGTGTGCTGCCCCTGGCCGGGGAACTGAGCGCCGACGACCGGTTCCTCGGGACGCGGCACCGCGCGGCCATCGGCGTCACCGAGCAGACGGACGCGCTCACCGTGGTGGTCTCAGAGGAGACAGGCGATATCAGCGTGGCGCTGCACGGGCGGCTGACGCTTGTCGCCGATGAGCGCCGGCTGCGGGCGGTGCTCGAACGTCTGCTGGAGCCCGCGAGTGCGAAGGCCGCCGCGCAGAACGGCCACGGAGGGATACCCGTTTGAGCGCATCATCCCGGTTGCGGGTTATCCGGGGGTTGGCCTTCGGGTCTGTCAACAGCCTCTACCAGCACTGGGCGCTTGGTCTGTTCAGCCTGGTCGCGGCAATGGGTATCTGGTTCGTCATTCAGGATGTGGAGAACCCACGGGTCGAAGGCCGCT
>JBDSJC010000192.1:0-6201 GCA_039917655.1 Tepidiformaceae bacterium | reverse complement strand
TCATCGGGAAGAAGATCTTCTGGAAGGTCGGGCTCAGGGTGCCGTCGTTTCCGGCCGCGAACAGCCGCTGCATATCGAAGGTCCCGAGGTTCGCCTCGTGAAAGACGGCGAAGATGCCGACCCAGATCAGCACAGAGCCGCCCACCAGCATCATCGTCAGCTTCATTGCGCCGTACTCTTTGCGCGTCGAACCCCAAACTCCGATCAGCAGGTAGAGCGGCATGACCGCCAGCTCGTAGAAGAAGAAGAAGACGAAGAGGTCGAAGCTGAAGAACGTCCCGTACACGCCTGCGAGCAGGGTGAAGTAGAGGATGAAGAAATCCTTGGGGCGGTAGTTCAGCTTCCAACTGGTGATCGTGCCTGCGAAGGCGACGATGCCTGTGAGCAGGGCCATCGGCGCGGATATGCCATCGACCGCCAGGTGGAGGGTGATGCCATCCTTGCCGAGGAAGGCGGTGTTCTCCACCCACACCCACTTGAGCGTCATCTGAATGTGTTCGCCGTTCACCTGGTAGGCAACGAAGATGTAGATCGACAGCCCGAGCATGACGGCCGCGAAGAACGCCGCGACGTAGCGGACTGCCATCTTCTGTTCGCTGGGGATGAAGAGGATGATCAGCGCGGCCAGCAGCGGCGCGGCGAGCGTGGCGAGGACGATGTAGCCCTGGCCCTCATCGAAGGTCATGCGTTAAGCCCTCACCACCAGTCCGAGCACCGCCAACCCAACAACGCCCAGCGTGATCGCCATCGCGTAGTTGGGCACGCGCCCGGACTGCAAAAATTTCAGAATGTAGCCGCTGTAGCCGGTCACCTGCGCCGAGCCATCGATGCCGGTGTCGTTCACCACGTAGCGGTCGAACCAGGCAACGACATAGCTGAAGCCCAGCAGGCCGCGGTCAATCGCCTTCTGATAGATCTCATCGAAGTAGAACTTGTGGCGCAGCATGTCGTAGAGACCCGGGCTCCAGTTGGCCAGCCGTGTGGACTTTGCGGTGCTGTTTCCCCAGTAGATCCACGCGCCGAAGGAGATCCCAACCGCGGCGATCGCCACAGATCCCCCCGCCAGCGCCCAATCGATGTGGTAGCGCTCCGGCTCTTCGAGGAAGACAAACTCCGTGAAGCCGCCGGGAAAACCCAGCGCCGTGCCCACGCCGTGCCAGATAACGAACCCCGAGACCGCCGCCAGTGTGCCGAGGAAGACCAGCGGCGCGGCCATCAGGAAGCCGGATTCGTGCGTGTGCTCGTACACGTCACGATCCTTCGGCTCGCCCATAAAGGTGCGAATGAACAGGCGCGTGGTATAGAACGCCGTCATCACTGCCGCGAAGCCGAGCAGGATCAGCACCCAGCCCCCGCTCCAAGTCTGGGTGGCGTGCAGAATCTCGTCTTTGCTCCAGAACCCGGCGAGCGGCACAACGCCGGCCAGCGCGAGCGAGCCCACGAAGAACGTGGTGCCCGTGACTGGCATCTTCTTCCACAGCCCGCCGAGCTTGTCCATCTCCTGGTTGTGATGCGTGGCGTGGATCACCGACCCGCTGCCAAGGAAGAGCAGCGCCTTAAAGAAGGCGTGCGTCATCAGGTGGAATATTGCGGCGTCCGGGTGCCCGGACCCGAGAGCCACGAACATGAACCCAAGCTGCCCCACGGTGGAGTAGGCGAGCACTTTCTTGATGTCCGTCTGCGCGAGCGCCATGAAGCCCGTGAGCAGGGCCGTCACCAACCCCACGATCGTCACGATCAGCAGCGTCCCGTCGGCCACTTCGAAGAGCGGCAACAGGCGGGCCGTCAGGTAGACGCCGGCGACAACTATGGTCGCCGCGTGAATCAACGCACTGACCGGAGTCGGGCCCTCCATGGCATCCGGCAGCCAGACGTGGAACGGGACTTGCGCGCTCTTACCCATGCAGCCGAGGAAGACGAAGAGCATGCTGACGAAGAGGTAGGTGGAGCCAATGCCGCCGGCCTGCGCGATTTCGATGATCTCGCGGATGTTGAACGTGCCGGTCGCGCGCCAGAGCAGGATGATGCCAATCAGCAGCCCCACATCGCCGATGCGGGTAGTAATGAACGCTTTCTTCGCTGCTTCCGTGGCGCTCCGTTTCTCCCAGTAGAACCCGATGAGCAGGAACGAACAGACGCCCACCAGCTCCCAGGAGATGTAGACCAGCAGCAAGTTGTCCGCCATCACGAGCATCAACATCGAGGCGACGAAAAGTTGGAGCACGGCGAAAAACCAGTAGTAGCGCGGTTCGCCCTTCATGTAGCCGATCGAAAAGATGTTCACCATCAGCGCGACGGTTGTGACCACGCCGAACATCACCACCGTGGTCTGGTCGACGTAGGTGCCCATGCGCAGCTTGAAGGCCGATTCACCCACACCGACCGTCGACCATTTGATCGACTCAGCGATCGCCGTTTTTCCTGCTTCGAAGTCGTAGAAGCTGAGGTAATCAGCGAGGACGAAGAAGGAGAGGACGAACGACGTGCCGATGGCCAGCACGCCAAGGTAGTCCCCCTGGCGTGGCAGAAAGCGCCCGAAAAAGGCGATGACAAAGAACATGCCCGCCGGGATAGCGGCGAGCAGCCACGCTTGTTCAGCCCCCAACGGTGCCCCCGGCGACAATTTTAGATTTTGGATTTTGGATTTTGGATTGGATCCGTGCATGTGAGGACGCCCGTGGGCAATGCCTCGCGTTGGAATCGGAAATCCGCAATCGCAAATCCAAAATGTTGGTCACCATTTCAGCTGGACCGCTTCGTCCACGTTGGCCGTGGCCTGGTTTCGGAAGAGGCGGATAACGATCGCCAGGGCGAGGCCAACTTCCGCGGCGGCCACCGTAATCACAAACACGGCGAAGATCACGCCTGTGATCTTCTCGGGGTCGAGGTAGGCGGCGAAGGCAATGAAGTTCAGGCTGACGGCGTTCAGCATCAGCTCCACGGCCATCAGGACGAGCACCGCATTGCGCCTCGCGAGCACCCCATAGACGCCAAGCGAGAACAGGATGGCACTCAGGATGAGGTAGTTTTCGAGAGGTACCATGCCTACTCCCCCTCCTCCTGACGCGCGAGGATAATCGCCCCTACCAGGGCTACTAGCAAGAGAACCGAGGCCAACACGAACGGCGGGCCGTAGTCCACAAAGAGCGTTCTACTGATCGCCTCGAGCGAGATCTGCGAAGGCTTGCTATCCACGTTGCCGGGCCATTTCACGGCAACCGCAACGCCAATCAGGATAGCCAGCAGGCCGCCCCCGGCGATCGCCGCAAACGGCGCCTGGCTGCCGTTGACGGATTCCCGCGCGCCCGATGGGTCGGTCCGCGTCAGCATCAACGCCAGCAGGATGAGCACCGTGACCGCCCCGCCGTAGATCAGGAACTGGACGAGCGCGAGGAAGTCCACGGTGAGGAAGACGTACATCGCGCCCACACCGGCAAGGCTGCCAATCAGGAAGATTGCCGAATGCAGGACCGAGCGAGAAAAGACCACGCCCGCCGAGAGCGCGACCGTTGCTGCCGCGAAGATCCACCAGAGGACTTCTGTTGCCATTGCTAGCCCGCCCCCGGCACAGTGCCGCCCAGTTCGCGGATCGTAGTTGCGATGTCGTCAGGCACAGCCTCGCCAGCGGCGATCAGCTCATTGGCCTTGCGCTCGGCGCGCATCCGTCGCGCGCGTACTTTGTCGGGCGAATTCGGGTCACCCTTGGGCCCGATGCCAATCCCCGGCGGGAAGACCATCTTCCCCTCGACGGCCGCGGGCGCCGGCACACTGCCTCCGCTCGCCGTTGGAGCCGATCCCGCCAGCGAGGCCCAGATCGAGCCACCCGGGGCGAGGTCGCTGCCGAGGTCGTGCAACGTGGCTGCCACGTCGTCCGGGATCGGTTCGTTGGCGGCGGTCAGTTCGTTGAACTTGCGCTCTGCCCGCATGCGCCGGGCGCGCACCTTTTCCGGCGAATTGGGGTCACCCTTGGGGCCATCGCCGACTCCCGGCGGGAATCGCATGCTGCCGTCCGGCATCGTCCCGCTGGTTGGGCCAGCGGCCGCGACTGCTGCGCCGCCGCCACCGCTGCCCGCCAGCGAAGCCCAGATCGAGCCGCCGGGCGCGAGGTCGCTGCCGAGATCATGAAGCGTCGTCGCCACGTCGTCGGGGATCGCTTCGTTGGCGGCGGTCAGTTCGTTGAACTTGCGCTCTGCCCGCATGCGCCGGGCGCGCACCTTTTCCGGCGAATTGGGGTCGCCCTTCGGGCCATCGCCGACACCCGGCGGGAATCGCATGCTGCCGTCCGGCATCGTCCCGCTGAGCAGTGTGCCCCCACCACCTCCGCCACCCGCTGCCGCGCCCGGCGCCGGGGCTGCTTCGCCCGCCTTCATGTTGGCGTAGTGCTGAATGCGCTCGGTCACTTCCGCCGGTACCGCCTCGCCGCGGTCAGTGAACTCCTTTGCCTCGCGTTCGGCGCGCATCCGCTTCGCACGAATCTTCGATTCGGAGAGGATCTCTACCTCTTCGCCCCCGGCAATGGCCGCGCCAGCGGCCTTCGCGGCCACCGCCTTGACCTCTGGCGGGCGCTCTTGGATCGCGGCTCCTTCGCCGCGCGCCATGCGCTCCTGCTGGGCGATGCGGTCCTCAGGCAGCGTGCCCTTGAACGTCGGCTCCGGAGGCGCTTCGCCGCGGACCGTCTTTTCAACGAGTTCCACGCTGTCCTGCGGGCGGTACGGCAACGACACCTGGCCACTTTTGTGCGGGCGCAGGAGGTCATCGATGTCCATATGCAGGTCGCGGCGGTCGTAGACGCTCTGCTCTACCCCGCCCCAGCTGTTGTCCATCACGATCGCTTCGAACGGGCAGACCTCGACGCAGATGTTGCAGCGCATACAGCGCGCGTAGTCTATCCAGAACTTGTCCACGATCTTGCGCCGGTTGCTCGTCCCCTCGGGCTGCTTCGGGTTGTCGATCATCACCGCGGTCATGCAATCGACCGGGCAGTTGCGCACACAGATGTTGCAGCCCGTGCACATCGGCTCTTCGTGGTCGAAGTCCCAGAGGAGCACAGGGAAGCTGCGCTGGCGCACGGAGAGCGGATGCTTGTCGTCCGGGTACTCCACCGTCACGGGCTTCCGCGAGAACGTGGAGAGCGTTACACCGAGCCCCTTGAGGATGCCTTTCATCGGCTACCCACTCCCACCTGGCGGTACGTCCCGACCAGCTTGCTCTTCGGACGCCGGATCGCCCGCGTGATGATAATCGCGGCCAGCGCCGCGGCCCCCGCGCCACTGGTCACCGTGAGCAGGATCGGCGGCCAATCGTAGACCAGGATGAAGCCGTTCATCAGCAGTTGAAGCAGCGCCATCGGCAACAGGATCTTCCAGCAGAAGCTCATCAGTTGATCGATCCGCAGGCGCGGCACGGTGGTGCGCACCCACATGATCGCCACGATCCAGGCGACGCTTTTGATGAACGTGATGCCCAGCTGCCAGGCCCAATCGGGGCCCCACCAGTCGTACGTATTGGGGACCGCCCAGCCGCCCAGGAAGACTATCGAGCCGAACACGCTGAACGCCCACATGGAGGCGTACTCCGTCAGCTGGAACATGCTCCACCGCATCCCGGAGTACTCAACAAAATAGCCGCCCACGATCTCGGACTCGGCGACGGGGATATCGAATGGCGCGCGGTGCAGCTCCGAAAGCATCGCCGTGAAAAAGATCACAAAGGCCAGCGGCTGAAGGAAGATGAACGGCGCGTACTGGGCGTTCTCCGGCGTGAAACTCTGCACCATGGCGATTCCGTTGAGGTTCAGCGTGCCGGCGATCATCGCCACGGAAAGCAAACTCAACACCAGCGGAATTTCGTAGGAGATCATCTGCGCAGCCGCTCGCACACCACCCAGCAGCGCGTACTTGTTCCCCGAACCGAGTCCCGCCATCAGGATGCCGACGATGTTCAGGCCGAGGATGGCGAACACGTAGAACATCCCAAGACTCAGGTCGCGCACGCCCCAATCTTTTGCGAACGGCAGCGAAGCAAGCACCATGAGCACCGGAATGAACGTCAGGTAAGGCGCGAATTCAAACACCCAGCGGTCCGCGTTGGTTGGGCGGATGTCCTCTTTGGAAACAAGCTTGATGGTGTCCGCGAAGCCCTGGAGGAGCCCCGCCGGCCCGGTCTTGGTGGGCCCGAGGCGCTGCTGGAAGCGCGCCACCA
>JBDSJC010000191.1:0-7357 GCA_039917655.1 Tepidiformaceae bacterium | reverse complement strand
GCGAAGGATTTCGGTGGCTGGCGAGTCGGGATGGGTTTTCTGACTAAGAGCCGAGGTGGCTCATTACAGTTGCGGCACAGCGCCGGGTTTACACCGGCTTGCCCCGTTTCCCAGCGTTACCGCCGGGCCCGACCGCATATTCAATTGTCTGGATTGAGGATGCGGGGTGGAGCGGGCGCGCGTCAAGGGTGGGAGCGCCTCCGCCGTTCGGCTCTGATCTCAACCCAACGAGTTGCCGGAACGCGACGCGTTCGATGGTGGTGCCGAACACTGGTCAGGCACCACCATCGAACGCTGTGTCACGCCGTCGCAAGGTCTGGCGGCTGCTATGCGAACTTCTGGAAGAACGTTGGGAATGTGCCAATGAGTCCGGCGAGTGTGAGGACGCCGAAGATCACCAGGGCGATGTTGATGAGTTTGTCCCTCTTCCAGAGAACGACCGACAGGATCGCCCAGCTGAGGACGAAGGCGATCACAGCCCAGGCCACTTTCCCTGAGAGCGGTCCGACTCCATCGTCGAATTTGAGCTTGTCTTTGAACGACGTGCTCGCCTCCGCCAACGTGGTCATGAGCCCGAGGATGAAGTTGCCGATGCCGGCGGCGATGAGGGTTGCGGAAGGGAATCCGTCCCTCTTCGGAGCGGGGATCTCCCCGCTTGTTGCTGGCTGGTTCTGCGTCATTGTTGCCATTGTCATGTCCTCCTAGAGTACCGGCGCCGCTTTGGTGATGAAGGCGCCCATGAGTCCGGCAACCGCAGCCGTGGCAAAGGCGAGGACGAAGAGTCCGAGCAGGATCTTGCGCATCCTGGGCTCATAAGCCAGGCGTGGGCCGTAGTAGATAACCATCGCGGCGACTGCGGTGGCGATAATTGGAGCCATCCAGGCGATGTGCTCTTTCCACTCCATGCCGAAATGATGCCAATCCGCCAGGTTCGGGTTCGCGAGAAGGGCCGATCGCGGATAGTCGGTGAAGTCCGTTGTCCCCTTGGGGGGCGCAGCGCGGTACCACACGTAGACCTTGAACGTCCCGGTCAGCACGGTAAGCCATGCGGCGATCGCCATGATCGTTGTCCCTGCGTAAAGACGGTACATTCGCTCCTTGAGCCCGGCGGGAGTGATCCATTCCGGCTTGAGGCTCCAGAACGACGCGAGGCCGCCACCGAAACCAAGCAGGAAGATCGAGCCGAGGACCATGCCATGGAGTGCTGTCCAAGCCTCTCTATTCGAGAGTTCCATCTGCTACCTCTTTCTGTTTGCTAATGGTGACGATATCCACCGATGAAGGACTCTTAACCGGCCAAGCAGGCCCTACTTTGGGCACCGAAAGTCCCATTTACTAGTCTCTCGATCGGAATAGCATCACCGTGGATGCGGTGGGCTCCGTAGCGTTTCCGGCGCTCACCACGTTCAACTATCAGAACTTTGGCTTAGCCCAAGCGCGCTGCGGGACGTGGCCATGGCCCACCGCTCCCCCTCTGCTACAATCGCTTTGTCGGGTTACTGGCGAGACGCGGAGAAACCGCGAGGGAGCCCGGCACAGAACAATGGTCGCTCGCCTGGGCCGACACGAAGTGCTGAGTGAAGTGCTGAGTGCCGCGCCAGTTCTGGGTGATCGCCGAGAAGAGACGGTGCTCGACCTTGTTCCACTTACTTGTGCCCTGGGGAAAGTGGCAGACGGCCATCTCCAACCCCGTCTCGTCCGCCAGCCGCTGCAACTCGAGCTTCCAAAGCCGGACGCGGGAGCCGTTGGAGCCGCCACCGTCCGCCGTAATGAGCAGCCGCTTGGCGTTCGGGTAGAGCGGCTCGCCCATCGTGTGCCACCAGCGCCGGATGCTCTCTACGGCGAAGGCAGCCGTGTCGTGGTCAGTCCCGACACTCACCCAGGCCCCGTTCTTGCCCTGGTCGTAGACCCCGTGGGGGCTGACGCGACCCAACTCGGGGATCAGGAAGTCGTGCACCCGCACTTCTTCTGGCTTGCCCTTGGGCCGAAGCTCACGGCCGCCATTCTTGAACGGCCCCACCAGTTCTTTCTTCTTGGTGTCGACCGAGATCACTGGCTCTCCCAGGGAGAGTTGAAGCGGAACAGCTTCGTTCAGATGCTCGAATTGCGCGTTGCGGTCCGGGTGGCTGCTACCTTCCAGCACCTTGCGGTTCCCCTGCAGGCTGTAGCCCGTGGAGTGGGCTCACTCCGAGTCTCAGGCGCTGGATGGCCGATCGCCGTCAGCCTCCCGCTCCCGCACAATAGGCAGCCGTGATCATCGCAGACCTCAACGACGTCTCTCGCATCCATGGTGGCCGCACGATCTTTCGCGGCCTGTCGTGGTCCCTGCAAGATGGCGAGAAGATCGGGCTGATCGGCCCCAGCGGCGCGGGAAAGAGCACACTGCTGCGCACGCTCGCCGGGGACGAAGCGCCGGACGCCGGGACGGTGACCTTCAAGCGCGGGGCGCACGTCGCCTACCTGCCGCAGGAGTTCACGGGCCTGCCCGGCCGCAGCGCCTTCGATGAACTGCTTGCGGCGAGCGGCGACCTTGCCGCCATCAACTCCGAGATCGCCCACTGCGAAGCGCAGATGGCCGACCCGGCGGTGTTAGATGACGCCACTCGCTTCGATGCGGTGTTGGAGGAGCACGCGAAGCTGCTCGACCGCTACGAGAGCGCGGGCGGCGGCGCGGCCCGCAACCGGGCGGAGGCTCTGCTGCGGGCACTGGGCTTCGACGAGGAGGCATGGTCGCGGCCGATGGAGGTGCTCAGCGGCGGCCAGCGCAAGCTGATCGGAATCGCCCGCTGTCTGCTCTCCGGGCCGGACCTGCTGCTGCTGGACGAACCGGACAACCACCTGGACCTGGACCGCAAGGCGATGCTCGAAAAGGTGATTCGCGATTTCGGCGGCACGGTCGTTGTCGTCTCCCACGACCGCTACCTGCTGGATGAGACGGTAGACGTGATCGTCGAGTTCGAATGGTCGCAGGAGAAGGGGATGGCGCTCAAGCGCTGGGAGGGTAACTACTCCAGCTACGCCACGCAGAAGGAGCTGGCCCAGGTTCGGCAGTCGCAGGTCTACAGCTCGCAACAACAGGAGATCGAACGGCTGGAGGCGGCGGTCGCGCGGTTTCGGCTGTGGGCGAAGATGGTCCTTAGCCAGCGCCACAAACGGCAGGCCGATAACAAACAGCGCCAGATCGACCGCATGGAGAAGGTGGAGCGGCCGGTGCTCGAACGGCGCAAGATGCTCCTCGACTTCCGTCCATCGCAGCGCGGCGGCGCCAAAGTGGTGGAGCTGCGGAACGTGGACAAAGCGTTCGGGGAGAACGTCATCCTGCGCGGCGCCGTGGGCACCATCATGAACGGCGAGCGGGTGGGGATCGTTGGCCCGAACGGGGCGGGCAAATCGGTGTTGCTCAAGCTGATCCTCGGGCAGATGGAAGCTGACGCCGGCGAGGTGTGGGTGGGTCCAAGCATTAGGACCGGCTACTACGCCCAGGAGCACGAAACGCTCGACTTCCGCCAGACGCCGATCGAGGCGCTGCGCGAGACGCGCCCGATGTTCGAAGGCGAAGCGGTCGCCCAGCTACAGCGCTTCCTCATCCCTTACGCGGCCACCACACAGCCGATCGCGAAGCTCAGCGGCGGCGAAAAGAGCCGCGTCCAGCTCGCCCGCCTGATGCAGCGCGGCGCCAACTGCCTGTTGCTCGACGAACCGACGAACAACCTCGACATCCCGGCTGCGGAAGTGCTCGAAGAGGCGCTGGACGCCTTCACGGGAACCGTCATCGTCGTCTCGCACGACCGCTATCTGCTGGACCGCCTGGTCGACCGCATCATCGAAGTGGATGGCGGCCGGGTGCGTTTCTTCGGCGGCGGCTACAGCTACTACGCGGAGCAGACCGCGAAGTAGCGAGGGACGAGGGCCACCCGCGACCCCCGTTGCCAACTTCCTTCGAGAGGCTAACACTGGGCGACGCATGACAAGCGACATCCTCCAGTTCCTCGCCGCCCTTCTCGCTTCGAGCGTGGAGATGGTTGAGGCACTGACGATCGTCCTTGCGGTGGGTGTGACGAGGAGCTGGCGCCCGGCGCTGCTCGGCGTGGGTGCGGGGTTGCTGAGCCTGTCCGTGGTTGTCATCGCCTTTGGGCCGTCGTTGGTGAACTACGTCCCGATCGATGTCCTGCGGGTGACGATTGGCACTCTGCTGCTGATCTTCGGCTTGCAGTGGCTGCGCAAGGCAGTCCTCCGGTCTTCCGGCCTGAAGGCGAAGCACAATGAGGCGCAGATCTACGAAGACGAAGTGCGCATGCTTCGCCGTGAAGGCAAGGATCCCAATTCGTTCGACTGGACAGGCTTCACTGTGGCCTTCAAGGGCGTCTTCCTTGAAGGACTGGAAGTGGCTTTCATCGTCCTCACTTTTGGCGCGAACGAGGGCCGGTTCGACCTGCCAATTGCGGGCGCGACAGTCGGTCTGGTGCTCGTTGTGGGCACCGGGATAGTCGTCCACAAGCCCTTGAGCCGCGTCCCGGAGAACACCATTAAGTACGCCGTTGGCTTGCTGCTTTCGGCTTTCGGGACGTTCTGGGTGGGCGAAGGCGTGGGCGTGGAGTGGACGCTGCAGGACCCCACGATCCTCGCGCTCGTCGCCGTTTATGCGGCGGTTTCGGTCGCGCTGGTCTGGTACCTGAAGCCAAGGTTAGGGCTGGGTACTGCCGTTGAGGAGCCTGCAGGGTGAAGTATCTGAAGGGGTTCGGTCTGTTCTGGTGGGACTTCATCGTCGGCGATTCGATGGTCCTGGCTGGCGGCGTCCTCACCGTTGTCGGGGTTGGCTACGTGTTAGCGACGATGCGTGACACGGGCCTGATTGAGCTTGTGGTGCCCGCTGGCGTCATCCTCACCCTTGCCCTGAGCCTTCCCCGGCGGCGATAACGCGGGCGCGCCGGGGTGACACGGGCCCCTTGGCGGTCGCGCCGCTGAGCCCGGATGCTCGCCGCATGACCACACTGACCACGATCCGCACGCGTGTGCGCCAGGACCTGCACGACACCGATGCCGCCAATTATCGCTGGACTGACAGCGAACTGGACCGCCACATCCAACGCGCCCTCGATGAAACCAGCCGCTCCATCCCGCGCGAGGCTTCCGCTACGCTGAACGCCACGCCGGGCAGCCGGGACTTGAGCCTCGCGTCACTCTCCGGGTTGATTGAGGTTGAGGGGGTGGAGTACCCGCTGGGCGAGTTCCCGCCCTCTTACGCGCAGTTTTCGCAATGGGGATCGACGCTTTCGCTGTTGGTGGATAGCGCGCCCGCGAGCGCGCTGCCGGTGACGATCTCCTACACCGCCCAGCACACGCTGGATGGCAGCGGCACCACCCTGACCGGCGTACAGGAGGACATAGTGGCCACAGGCGCCTCCGCCTACGCGGTGCTCGGCCTCAGCGCGGCCGCGATGGATCGCCTCAACACCGGGGGAAACGACGTGTCGGCGCAGTTCCTCGCCTGGGCGCGGGCGCGTGAAGTCGCGTTCCGCCAGCTGCTCATCCAGCACGCGCGGCGGAACCGGGTGCGGACGCGGCGGGCTTACGTTGCGGGGTGAGGGCGGGACCGGAGCTTGAACCCTACAAGGCCGAACTTCTATCGATGTACGGAACTTGTTGAATGCCTGTTCTATTCGGTCGCAGTCTCGTCTGGCCTCGGCAGTGTGGGCTCCTGAACGACCTCAACGGGAGGGAACAAAGCGGCAGCACGCGAGAGGCCGAGTACGCCCTGTTCTGCACGAACAACCTTCGGAAGGTTGCCAGTCCTGATCCGCAGCGATGTGGGCGGACCCGCCGATAGCCCGTAATGTTCTCGCAGCCTGGCAGCAAACTGCATGTCGTAGGTGTGGAATTCAACTACGCCACGGAAAAGTGCCGACGCGGCATGAACCGCATCTTTTGGCTTAATTGTGTATTGATCGAAGTGCGATTGGCGTACGATGTCCTTCGCCTTCAGCGCAATCAGCTCATGCAGCTCGATGAGTTCAATGACGTCCGATTCCCAGAAGTCCTGAATCGCCTCGTACGCTTCGGGCAGTGCGTGGTCGGATTCGAGGGCGCCGAAGTAGGCCACTTCCGCGACCGTCCACGTTGAGGTGACAAGCTTTATTGGCTGGGCGATGTCGGCGCTCGCGCGCAACAAGCTGCGGAGTAGTTGCCACCGTCCCGCCCGCTTCTCGATGTACGATTGGATGACGTTAGAATCCCAATAGATGAATTCGGACTCCCGTTTAGCCATCAATCATCCCATTTAGCCCTTCGCTCCTCCGGAGGAGGAGTGGAGCTAGGCACACGAAACGCACCTAAGGCTCTTTCAAAGTCCGGTCGGTCGCGACGCAGAATTTCAACGCCGGCGGTCTTGACGTGCTGAACCCTGACGATTCGGCCAGAATGCCTATTCCGCTCGATGTCCCCGGTAACCCTAACTCGTTGCCCGTAAAGCGTAGACATCACTGCGTCAACTTCCTCATCACGACCGAGGTAACAGTTGACCACTCTGCTGTCGGGCTCCGCAAAGATAACGAATCGCGCCTTCGATCGTACGAGTGCATCGACTTCGCCTTTGATCACCCCATAAGACGCGACCGTCGCAGTTTGCCTAGGAGCGCTCAGGAGAACGGGCACAACGACATCGATGGCTCCATATTCGGTCGTTACAGCCAGGCCCTCAGCTTCTTTGCCTACCAGAGCGATCACGGAGCGCGCCGCACGCGCCACCCTGAGGTTGAACGGGACGATCTTGCTTTCTTTTGCGGCGTCGAGCGCGGTTGAAATCCCCCGTCGAACTTCCGCGCCGTACTCCGCCCGTGCCGTCCTCGTCTGAAACGCGGCGCCCGCGCTGCCTGCTTGGAGCTCTTCGATGATCCATTCGAACGGCTGCTCAGGCGCGACCTCTTCCGCGACCGCAGTTGCAAGCTCGTGGAAGCGTGCAAGAGCCTCCCTGAAGGCATCGAGCGTGATTGGCCCTTCTAGCTTGAACGTCACGAGGTCGTCGGTCATGGCCGCCAAAACTCCCGGCACCTTCATCCGAGGATTCACGGAACCGAGGTGCAGTCTAGATTCTCCAGTCGAGCTTGACTAGCGCCGGCGTCACGACCCGTCGGTTAAGAACCGTCATCCCACCCTGATGCTGGCGCTCGCACTGTGTTCCGCCGATGGGCGTCGACAGCTGGTTACGCCCTGCGGGCGCGTTCATGCCCCTCACCGCCCGGCCCCACAGCTCCATCAGCCAGCAGTCCCACAACGCGCCCTCGTGCTCTTCGTGCCCAACGAGCACTTTGACCTTTGTGAAGCCGAGCTTTTCGTACGCGTGGATCGCCCGCGGGTTCTC
>JBDSJC010000190.1:0-3688 GCA_039917655.1 Tepidiformaceae bacterium | reverse complement strand
GAACGAGGAGCTCCTTCTCATCTCGAAACAGCTCCTTGACCTGACACAGCAGGTGCATTCGCTGACCACGGAGGTCCACAAGGCCGTCAACGCCCGCTCCGCTCAGCGCTCCTGATCCTGAGCCGTTCAAATTGCGAAGCCTCGCTCACATTCGTTCTTCGGCTGGTGAATCGACACGATGCGCTCATCGTGGTGCCACAAACGGGCTTGACAGCGGGGAGTAACCTCCAAGCGTTGGGCGGTGCCCTACACCGCTCTAGGAGGTACATCGATGGCAAAGATGGTGGACTGCGGTAAGGTCAATCCCGCGTCTGGTTGCGGGCATGTAATTCGCGCCGACACGGAAGAGGAGCTGTTGAGGCTGGCTGCCGAGCATGCGAAGACGGGGCACAACATGGAGGCGACGCCGGAGCTGGTGGCCGCAGTGAAGTCGCACATCCAAGAGGCATAGCTCCCCGGTCATGGCGCGGGTGACCTGAGACATTCACCCCTTTGAGCTCGCCCGGGCCTGGCTGATCCTCGGTCCATGAGCCCCAACGGCAATCGCTTCAAGGTGGGACCAGGCCGGACTTCGTGTCCGGCCTGCCGGGGCTATCCGCCGCTGGTCCTCGTCGAACGCCGCCTGGTGCCAACGTGTGGCGTTTGTGGCGGACTGGGCTCCGTACCGCCAGCCGTTACTGACACGTAGAATCCGCCGATGGCAGACGAAGCCCTCCAGGGAGTGCGGGAGATGCCTCCAGGCCCTCGCCGTATTCATCGTCCCGGATTGCCAACCTCTTCCTAGAGAGCGCCCCGTTGGGTGTGGTTCCTGCCGATGGACGACCGACGATCGGAAGGCCGCGCACGAGAAATTCCCAATGTTCGCGCCGCTCGGCCCGAGTGGGTTAGGCGGAGTCTTGCCGGTCATGCCATCCGCCAGCTCGCCCGGGTTGCCGGGCAGCGAGGATGTTTCACCTTTCATCCAGTCGGTTCAGGCCCCATCACGGAAAAGATAGGCGCGCGCTTCGAGGTGCTGGCCAGCCAGAATGGGCCTGCCCTCGGCTTGGCCCGGCAACACCTTCAGTGAGCGAATGCGTTGGTTCGCCGATTGGTGTACCCCCGAACCCAACTCGGAACACATCCGCAAGTGGGCGCACGACATCCTCCTGCGTTCCGGCGCCGAATTTGCCGATCAGCTCATGCTGGCGGGCGATGTCTCCGACCTTGACCTCGCCACACGCCTCCCTGAGGTGAAGGTCCCAACGCTCATCGTCTCCGGGACGCTCGACCCGCTCGTTACCGAGGCCGCACTCGAATTCATCCACTCCCAGATCCCGGGAAGCAAGGTCGCGATGATCGACGGCGCCGGGCACCTACCCTTCATGACGCGACCCGAAGAAGTCGCCGCCGCGATCAACGATTTCTTCGCCATGTAATACAGCTGTCGCCGCCGTCGCCACGACGCCGTCGTAGTGTCGCGCCGCGGTGCCGCGTCGCCGACGGCACATTGCTCCGGCGCTAACCTTCGCCTTAGTGTGCTGAACCGACGTAGAGCGGTCCCCCGATCAGGTCCGCAGCGCAAGCTAGTCGAAGAGGACTGCATGACACGTCTCGAAGAGCCCCTCATCCTGCTACCTAGACAGACTCGCGGACGACTCGACCGGGCACTGAAGGCGGGCGCCGCCGAAACCGGCGGCGGGTTCGCCCTTCGTATTAATTCCGCGGTGCCGCCGGGGCGTTGGAACATCTGGAGGAAGAGGAGGCATGGTTCGTCCTCGATGGCGTCCTGACGTTCCAGGGACCTGGAAGCGGGCTGCTCGGTCGCAGATACCGTATCGGCTTTATCGTTCCCTCTTGTTCCGTGGGAACATCCTCGTGAGGCCCGGAGCAATCCGGGCCTTCCCCATGCTACGAATCTGCCCACTTTCCCAGCGGAACCGGGCGGATTGGAGCGGTGAGCCAACGCCTCTACCAATTACCTAATCTGGGGCTGAGAACTCGGGCCCTTTGTCCACTGTTGGACCACATTTCAGCGGACTGTGGTGGCTGGGCACGCTGACTGGGGACTGGCGTTTGTGGCCAGTTGGGTTGGCTGGGTCTGGGGAGGGGCCATTCTGATCATGCTCCCAGACGCCTGGGTCCAGGGGTGAGACGTTCTTGAGACGACCCGGACGGTCCCTAAAGCCTCCGTCCAACTTGCCGTCATGGCTCGTGCTGAAAGATGGAGCTCTCGTTCCTCAACGCCGATCCCCTCGGCGTAGCGCTCCAGTTCCCTTCCGCCGTAGGTCGTCTCGACTTCGCGGGAAAGGTCGCCCAACTCCCACTGAGCGCCACCCCTGCATACACCGCTAGGCATTCGTATCTACGGCGAACTGAGAGCCAAATCTGGGCGAGTTGGGGCTGTAGGTGGTATCTCGCATCACCCACGAGGGGCGGAGACGGAGCGGCTACTGGACGATTTCGCCCGTCTCGCCGCAAAATGCCCGTCCCATGCACAAGCCCTTTCGCTGTTCCGAGTGCGGACGCCCGGCGAAGGGTTTCTGTGCTGGGTCCCTGTCGATTTGGGCATCGCCCGATCGACGTGTAAGTAGAGGTCGCCTGGCAGCGAACGAAGACAGCCCGCCGGTGGCCCCAAACAAACCGAAGGAGAAAAACAATGCGATTCATGGTGATGGTCAAGGCAACCGAGGAGTCCGAAGCCGGGGTGATGCCCAGCGAACAACTTCTCACCGACATGGGCAAATTCAACGAGGAGATGGTCAACGCCGGGATCATGCTCGCGGGCGAAGGGCTCCACCCCAGCTCCAAGGGGGCTCGGGTGAAGTTCGACGGGACGAAGCGCACGGTGGTTGATGGGCCGTTCGCGGAGACCAAGGAACTGGTCGCTGGGTTCTGGCTGCTAGAGGTGAAATCGAAAGACGAAGTGATCGAGTGGATCAAGCGTTGTCCAAACCCTATGCCCGGCCCGTCTGAAATTGAGATTCGCCAGATCTTCGAAGCCGAGGACTTTGGCGAAGAGTTCACTCCAGAAGCTCGCGAGCAGGAGGAACGCCAACGTGCGCGGATGGCCGAAAGGAAGTAGCTCTGGCCAGTACGGGACCAATACGCCCCGCATCGAGCAATTCGATGCGGGCTTTGTCACTAGCAGACCCGATCGAGGGATACACCCATCACGCCGGCCAGCTGTGAATCGAATGGCGACGCCGAGAGCACCGCGCCCGCGCCATCGTGAAAGGTTCGGGCGGAGTGACTGCTACTGGCGGAGGGCGAGACAAGCTCGCGTAAGACCAACCAGTGTTCCCTCTTTGTCAGCGGGAACACTCTCCTGAAGGCCTGGAGCAATCCGTGCCGCTCCCAGAAAAAAAGCCAATAAAAAGCCAGAGGGCTGTACAGGCATAGCGAGCGGTGGACAGAATCGACGATTTATGTCGCTTCCTGAATCTAGGGTGGATGCCGTTAGACAGCTATGGGGAAACTGGCAGTGTTGAGGTAGAGGGTTCGAATCCCTCCAGCTCCACCAAAAGCCCAGGCCGATGGCGCCGGGCGCAAGTGAGAGACCCCGTTGGCGACGAGACGGTGTAATTCCATGTCGCCGCTGCCGCTTACCGGAGGCCCGAAGCCTTCCCAAACCCTGCTTAGCCTCGGAAGTTCCGGTGCGACACCAGCAGGCGCTTCACGTCGCGCATGGTGTCCCGATCCTGTCGCGCCA
>JBDSJC010000189.1:0-4622 GCA_039917655.1 Tepidiformaceae bacterium | reverse complement strand
TGCTGGTGAAGCTGGTGCTCATCGTGCCACTGCTCGTGCTCGCCTGGTACAACTCCCGGCGCGGACGGGCGCGGCTAGAAGCTGGCGCGCCAGGCGAGCCGCGCAGGTTCATCTTCACAGCCGGCGCAGAGGTGGTGCTCGGCCTCGTGGTGTTCCTCTCCGCGAGCTTCCTCACCCAGACCTCCGTGGCAAAGTCGGTCACCGAGAGCGGCGGGACGAAAGCGTTCGACCAAGTGTACCAGGTGGCGGACCTGGACGTTCGCCTCAACGTAGACCCAAATGCGACGGGGCTGAACAAGTACCGCGTCAACCTCACTGACAAGTCCGCCAAACCCGTTGATGCCGACCGGGTGCGGCTAACGTTCCGATATCAAGACGACCAGACGGTCGGGCCATCGACCCTGATCCTCGCCAGGGTGGAGAGTGGGACGTACCTCGGGCAGGGACCCTATCTCACACTCGAAGGCCAGTGGCGCGTGGAAGCGGAGGTGCGGCGCGCGAATGCGGACGACGCAACGGCCTTCTTTGCCGTGCGGCCAGCCGGCGCCGCGGTCGCAGATCTGCGGCGAGGAGGGATCTGGGGCAACCCTGCGCCGGGCCTCAGCTGGAACCAGCTCGGTGGGATGATGCTGCTGATGGCCGGGCTGGGATTCGCTCTTTCGCGAAATCAGCTGTCGCGTCTGCGTCGCCAGGCCGGTTGGGGGGCGAATGGGATGACGATGCTCGGCTTTGGCGTGGGTACGCTGCTGCTGTTCGGCGTCCACGCACACGAGCCGCCGCCTGGCGGTTTCTCGGCGAACCCCGTGTTCGCGGACCAGAATTCAATCTCTGCCGGGCGGGCGCTCTATTTGCAGAACTGCGCATCCTGCCATGGTCAGACCGGTGTCCCGCCCGCCAACCTGAAGTTGGACCCGTACCCGCTGGACCTGACCGTGCACGTGCCGCAGCACCCTGATGGCCAGCTCTACAACTTCATCGCCAAAGGGATCGTGGGGACGGCAATGCGTTCGTGGACGACAGGTGACGGTAAGCTGACCGACGAGCAGGTGTGGCACCTGGTGAACTACCTGCGGACGCTAGGCGCAGTTAGCCAGTAGAGCCTGCAGCGGGGGCCGAACGCCGCAGTGCGAGGAACTCCAGGGCTGCTACAGCGATGAACGAATCGGCCACGGCCGAGACCAGCCAGTGACCCTCAGGCGAGATCTGTGACCAGTTCAGGGCTACGGCGAACCAGACTGCTGCACCGCCGATGAGGTTGAGTGTCGCGAGCCCCGAGACCACCGACCGCGAAGGCACTGGCTGAAGCGCGACAGCGGCGATGCCAATCGCGGCGGCAATGAAGATGAGTGCGGCGACCACCACGAGGTTCCGGTTCACGTCCAGCCAATCAGCGATCGAGGCGTTCAGAGCAAGCATCGTGGCGCCTGCGATGAGTTCGAACGCAGCGTCTACCCAAAGCGTGGTGTGCACGACGGAGCGTGCGAGGCGGGGCCTCTTCATCGATGTGCCTTTCTTCGGCTGGGGGTCACTCAGCGCGCCCCGGTTCCAGCGTACCGGTCAGGGAGGCGCGCTGCGAGATTTCGATCCAGTTTCCATCAGGGTCGCGGATGAAGGAGATGCGCGCCGTGCTGCCGAGCGTGACCGGCGGACGGCCCTCTGTTGCCCCGCGTGCCAGTACCCGCGCGTGTTCGAACTCGACGTCCCGCACCTGGATCGTGAGGTAGCGAAAGCCTGGCCCGCGCATTTCACCCGCCGCGGTGGCCCCAGGGTCGTGTTCGACGACCAGCAACGAATCGCCGCAACGGTAGGCGTTGGGAGAGACCGTTTCCAGCTCCAGTTGGTCGGCGAAGAAGGCCCTGAAGGCCATGGGGTCGCGGACTCCGTAGCGCACTGCGATGCCCACGATTCCGTCGTGGCCGGGCGGGACCAGCGTGACGCGGTTGGCATCGGGATCAGTGAGTTGGCGCGGCGCGGCGATACCGGTGCGAGCGATCAGTAGTTCGCGGTAGCCCGCGGGCGCAGCGTCTGGCAGCGGGTCGCGGGCGTGGTTTAGCTTGAGGATGGAGCCGTTCATCGTGTGGCGGTGCTGGCGGTTGCCGCCGCCGGTGGGCAATAGCTCCTCGAACGGGAGGCCAACTTCGTGTTGCCAGAAGGCGAGCATCGGTTCGAGGTTGTTGGTGAAGAGGCCCACATCGATGTGGGTTTTTGCGAGTTCCATGGGTTCTTCTCCTGCGGCCCGGGCGGATGGGATGGGCTACAATCCTGCCACTGCGTCTGGGCGTGCGTGGCGCGATTCAAGGAGATAGTCAGGCATGGTGAGGATCTTCGGCAACGAATCGCTGAAAGGAGACTGCGTGCCCCACCTCGCGGGGGAGCGATGAGCTTGCGTCCGAGTCTCGATGACGGGACGTTGCCGGGCGCGCTGGAGGGGATCCGCGTGGTGGAGTTTGCACAGGCAATGGCGATGCCAATCTGCGGCTTGCTCCTCGCGGACATGGGAGCAGAGGTGATCAAGGTGGAGCCGCGCGAAGGCGACGCTTTCCGCGAGACCCAGATGCCAATCATCCCGGGCGAGAGCAAGGGCTTCACCGTGCTCAATCGTGGTAAACGCAGCCTCTGCATCGATATCTCGAGCGCCGGCGCTAGACCGGTTATCGAACGGTTGGTGGCGCAGGCAGACGTGGTGCTGATTTCGCTCAAGCCTTCTGACGTGCCGAGATACGGGCTGACGTACGAGGAGCTTTCGGCGGTCCGCCCCGGGCTGATCTTCCTCGAAAACGTACCGCTCGGGCAGGAAGGGCCGTTCGGCCAGGACGGCGGCTACGACGTGGTGGTCCAGGGGATGTCCGGGTCCGGCGCGATCACCGCGCGTTCGAACGGCGATGCGCCCCAAAACATCCGGCCGGCCTACATCGATATGGGCACCGGGTTCCTCTCCGCCCTGGGCGTGGTCGCCGCGCTGCGCCACCGGGACAAGACCGGCGAGGGCCAACGCGTCCAGACTTCCTTGCTGAGCACTGGCCTCACGCTCGCCAACCAGCTCGTCAGCTGGTTCGCGGCCACCGACCCGCCGCTTGAGGAGGCCTTCGACGCAGACCTGGAGGAAGCCCAATCGCGCGGCGCCGGCTACGAGGAGCAACGCGCCGTTTGGGAGAAGCACTTCATGCGCGGCGCCTACGGGAACATCTATTTCCGGCACTACCGGACCAGGGACGGCTTCATCTCGATCGGTTGCTTGAGCCCGACGCTCAACGCCCGCTTTCGCAAAGTGACGGGTGTTATCGACCCGCGGATCGAGCCGGACTTCGACCTCTCGACGAGCGATGGCTACGACCGCGTCACGGAGATGATTGGCCAGTCCGAGGCGATACTCAGCGACCGCACCACAAACGACTGGATCGCTGCATTCCAGGCGGGCGGCGTACCCTGTGGCCCGTTTAACTTCCCGCCCCAGGTGTTCCACGATGAACAGGTGCTCGCGAACGAATTCGTGGTCGATCTGGACCACCCGCGGATCGGCCCGTACAAGACGTTCGCCCCGCCGATCCGCATGGAACGGACGCCCACACGCATACGCGGCTCGTCGCCACCACTGGACGCCGACACCGATACGATTCTCGGCGAGCTAGGCTTCTCCGCGGCCGAGGTGGCCGAACTGCGGGCGACCGGCGTGGTGGGGCGCGTGGACTAACGCGCTCCAGCTCTCTGGAGGATTTCGATGACGCTCGCGTAGCCGCGCGAGCGGGCGTGTTGGATCGGCGTAACCCGGTTCCCGTCGGCTATGTTGACGTCGGCGCCCGCCGTGACGAGCAGTTGCACGATCTCCGTGTGCGCCTGGTGGCCGTCGCCGAGGATGATCGCCTCAAGCAGCGCCGTCCAGCCAAGCCGGTTCACGTGGTCCAGGTCGATCGGGGTTTTGACCAGCTCCCGCACCACTTCCACGTTGCCACGGTCCGACGCGGCGATCAGCGCCGTCCCGTCGAAGCGATTCCTGGCGTTCACGTCGGCCCCGGCGGCAATCGTCAGGCGCAGCACCTCCACGTGATTGTTGATGGCGGCGATCGAGAAGGCGTTCTCCTGCGTGTTGTCCTTGAGGTTCACATCCCCGCCGGCAGCTATGAGCAGCCTGACCTCTTCGACCCGGCCGTCGCGGGCCGCAGCCATGACGGGCGTCAGCCCAGTGCTGTCGCGCACGTTGACGCTGGCGCCGCGTCCGAGGAGACCTCGAACCGCAGAGGCGTCGCCCGTCTTCGCCGCCTCGATCAGTTCGACACGATCCCCCAGCGGCGTGGCGGAAGGCGAGGGGGCCGCGGGAGGCTGGGTCGCCGGTGCCGGGGCGGCGGTCGTCGGGGTGGCCAGCTCGTCCGGCGTCGATGAAGCCGACCCTCCACCGCCTCCGTCCGAGCAGGAAGCGAGCATTCCGGCCGAAATCAGGATCAGCCCCAGACGAGCCCTCACTCAGATGACCGTTTGCGCCTGGTATTCGCCGAAAATTTCTCGCATCGCGCCGCAGATTTCGCCGAGCGTGGCGTAGGCGCGGACGGACGCGAGGATCGGCTCCATCAGGTTCTGGGTGCCCTGGCAGGCCGCCTTCAAATCCACCAATGACACTTCGACGACCG